>DUPF01000286.1 GCA_012838445.1 Intrasporangiaceae bacterium
ACCGGGGCGGTCCACGGACCCGCCCCCGGCGCAGCCCACGACAGGCGAGCGGCCCCCGACCGGATCCGGTCGGGGGCCGCTCGCCTGTCGTGGGCTGCGCCGGGGGCGGGTCCGTGGACCGCCCCGGTGGGCTCACTCACCGCCGATGAACGCCGACCACTGCCCGGCCGCGTCGATGACGACCCGGTATCCGATGTAGCCGTTCCCGCCCTGCTCCATCAGGTCGCGGTCCTCGGCGGTGATGACGCCGGCGTCGACGAGGGCCTGCCAGTCCGCATCGGAATCCGGCTCGGCCGGCCAGCGGTAGAACCCGAACTCCTCGTCCACCTGTGGGGGCAAGGTGAGCAGGGTGGACAGCAGCCGGTAGCGGTTCTCGGCCTCGTCACCGGCCGGGATGGCGAAGGCGTCCTCCGGACTGACGGCACCGAACGACAACTCGGTGTTGTCGGCCTTGGCCAGGTCGATCAGGGTCACGCTGTCGCAGGCGAGGGCGGCGTCCATGAGCTGCATGGCCCGGGCTGCGGCATCCTCGCTCACCCCCTCGATGTTGAGGGTCCCCGGTATCGCGCCACACGGCTCGATCGGTGCACTGGCCCCCTCCGTCGGCCCGGTGGTCGGCTCCGTCGGCTCGGTGGTCGGGGCCTCGGTCGTCGGCTCCGGGGTCGGCTCGTCCGTCGGCTGCGTCGGCTGCGTGGTCGGTGCCGACGCGGTGGTGTCGGGCCCGGCCGGCACCACCGGAGCAGCATCGGGGCGGCCGAGTTGCGAGAACGCGATCGCCGCAATCGCCACTGCCGCAGCAGCCACCGATGCGATCCACAGCAGGGTCCGGTTGCGTCGCGGCGTGGCTCCGTAGCGGGCCCGGACGAACGCCGGTTCGGGCAGCGGGACCGTGTCGACGTCGTCCCGCAAGGTCATCAGGGCCGAGCGGATCAGGTCGTCGTCGGCGGGGGTCCAGTCCGCTGCGTGGTCGTCGTTCCAGTCCTGGTCAGTTGTGCGAGTCATCGCCGGGGCTCCTCTCCGGTGCGGGTCGTGGTGCGTAGTCGGGTGGCCAGAGCGGAGCGGCCCCGGTGCAGGCGGGCCTTGATCGTGCCGGTGGGGGCGTCGAGTTCCGCAGCGATCTGCTCGATCGACTGATCCGCGAGGTAGAACAGGGACAACACCTCGCGCTGGTCGGGCGGCAGGTCCGCCAGGGCCTGCCGGACCGCGACCGCGTCGACGGTGCGGTCGGCGTGGGACGGTGCCGGCTCGGCCTGATGGGCGCGGCTGAAGGCGCGCCGCTCGGCCTCTCCCTTGCGCCACTGGGAGATCGCCAACCGGCGGGCGACGGTGCGCACCCAGGAGAGTGGTTCGTCGTAGGATCGCAACTTCTCCCATTGCTGCCAGGCCCGCGCATACGCCTCCTGGGCGCAGTCCTGGGCCAGTCCGAGGTCTCCGGTCGCCGCATAGACGACATGGATCACCCGGGACGCGGTGCCTCGATAGAAGGCATCGAAGTCGGCGGTCGCGCTTCGGGCCGTCATCCGGTTCTCCTCACGTGGTCGGCGGAGTGGGCGGCTGGGATCAATGGATCGGGGGCGACGCAGATACACATGACAGAGGCTCGGATGTCCGTGGCGGCCATCCGAGCCTCTGCTCCCCTGTGTGATGTGCCCCCTGCATGAGCTCCATCACATCTATAGACGCCCGAGGTGGGCAAAAGGTTGCACCCGGCTGCGAACCTTCTTTTCCGGAGTCTCCCGGACCGGTCCGGCGCAGCGGTCCGAGGCACCCGATCGATCCGGTATGCGGTGCTCGCCCGATCTGTTCGCCTCGCCCCGGCGTGTGGTCCGGGGCAAGCGCGCTGCGGTGCGCTTGACTAGGAGGACCATGAGTCCACTGGATCTGTTGCGCCGTGTCGGCACGTCGGCGGGGGAGTCCGCCGACGACGCCGAGCACACCTCCCTGGCCGGGGCCGTGCTGCGCGGGACCGGGGCGGCCCTGCTCACGCTCGTCCCGGTCATCGTCCTGGCCTCGGTGCTGTGGCTGACCACCGCAGATCCGTCGTTGACGTGGCCGAAGTCGGCGCTCGCGGGGACGGGGTTCTGGTTGCTGGGCCACGGCATACCGCTGACGTTGCCGACCGGGGTGCTCGGGATCGTGCCGTTGGCCGCCCTCCTCGGGATCCTCCTCGTCGGGGTGTGGTCGGCCGGCCGGACCACGTGGGCCGCCGCCGCGGACGGATACCGGCCGGCATTGCGGGTCGCGCTCGCCTGGGCCGGCGGCTACGGCCTCGTCATGGCCGTCGCCGGTGGCCTCGCGACCGCCGGCCCGCTCCACCCGCACCTCGCCCGTCTCGTCCTGGCCGTCCTCATGCTCCCGGTCGTCATGGCGCTCATCGGGATGGTCCGCTCCCTCGACCACGACGACGTCGACGAGTTCCTCGAGCGGTGCTTCGTGCCCGCGGCGGTCCGCCGCGGTTGGCGACCGGCCCTGCACACAACCGCCGTCATCGTCGCCGCCGGGACACTCGCCGCCGTCGTCGTCATCGGCTGGTCGTTCACCGAGGTCATGGCCCTGCAACGAGAGTTGCGCCCCGGCGTCGCCGGCGGTGTCGTCCTCGCCCTCCTCCAAGTGCTCGCCCTGCCGAACATCGGCCTGTGGATCACCTCGTTCGTCGCCGGCCCGGGCTTCAGCATCGTCGATGGTGCGGCCGTGACCTGGGACGGGTCGAGCACGGCGTTGGTGCCGATGATCCCGGTCCTGGCCGCCCACCCGGACACCGCGGATTTCCCGAGTCAGACGCCGTTCGTCGCGGCCGCCCTCGTGGTCCTCGGCAGCTGGCTCGGCTGGCAGAGCCTGGCCGCGACGGCCCGCCTCGCGAGCCTGTGGGCCAAGTTCTTCACCGTCATCTCCGCGGCCGTCTCGGTCGGCGCGATCATCGCCGTCCTCGACTGGATCGGTGGCGGCTCCCTCGGGCTGGACCGGCTCGCCGATCTCGGTGCCCCCGCCGGGCTGCTCGGCCTGACTGTCACCGGCTGGTTGCTGCTCGGCGCGGCACCGGTCCTGCTGTGGGACTGGCGCACACTCGACCGCTGACTGACCTAGACTCCCTGCCGTGACCGAGCCCGCCGCGCTGCGCACCGTCGTCCTCGTCTCCGGCACCGGGACGAATCTCCAGGCCCTCCTCGACGCCCAGTCCCCGGACGGGTATGCGGTGGTCGCCGTCGGTTCGGACCGGCACGACTGCGGGGGGCTGGACCGGGCCGCGGCCGCCGGGATCCCCACGTTCGTGGTCCGCGTGCCCGATTTCGCGACCCGACCCGAGTGGGACCGGGCCATCACGGACGCGGTGGCGGCGCATACCCCCGACCTGGTCGTCTCGGCCGGGTTCTTCAAGGTCCTCGGGGCCGACTTCCTCGCCACCCACCAGACGATCAACACCCACCCGTCGCTGCTGCCGAGCTTCCCCGGCTCGTTCGGGGTGCGCGACGCCCTCGCCCATGGGGTGCGGGTCACCGGCTGCACCTGCCACTGGATCGACGCCGGCATCGACTCCGGGCCGATCATCGAACAACGCGCGGTGCGCGTCGAGGACGGCGACACCGAGGAGACGCTGCACGAACGGATCAAGGTCGCCGAGCGGGCCATGCTCGTCGACGTCGTCCGGGCTCTCGCCGCCGATCGTGGCTCGTGGCGCCGCGGCGGCGGACTAGACTGAGCAGCGACGACTGGCGCAGGTGGACCACCACCGGGGAGTCCGCAGGAGTCGGCATCGCCCGCCTGGGTGCCGACCAGCACGCATCCGATCCCAGCACCGACCCCGATCATTGGAGTGATCCGCAGTCATGTCCGCTGTCTCCGCCCCCGGCCCCACGACCGATCGCCGACCCGTGCGCCGGGCCCTGGTCTCCGTCTATGACAAGACCGGGCTCGAGGATCTCGTCCGCGGCCTGCACGAAGCCGGTGTCGCGCTCGTCTCCACCGGCGGCTCCGCCGCGCTCATCGACGGTCTCGGCCTGCCGGTGACCCGGGTCGAGGACCTCACCGGATTCCCTGAGTGTCTCGAGGGCCGGGTCAAGACGTTGCACCCGAAGGTGCATGCCGGGATCCTCGCCGACACCCGCAAGGACAAGCACGTCGCCCAACTCGCCGACCTCGGGGTCGAGGCGTTCGAACTCGTCGTGTGCAACCTCTACCCGTTCGCCGACACGGTCGCCTCCGGGGCGAGCCCCGACGAGTGCATCGAACAGATCGACATCGGTGGCCCGTCCATGGTCCGGGCGGCTGCGAAGAACCATCCGAGTGTCGCCATCGTCACCTCCCCGGCACGGTATGACGAGGTGCTCGAGGCGGTCCGTGGCGGCGGCTTCACCTTCGAGCAGCGCAAGGCCCTGGCCGCCGAGGCGTTCGTGCACACCGCGACCTACGACACCCACGTCGCCTCGTGGATGGGCAACGCCTACGTCGACACCTCCGCCGGCTCCGGCTTCCCCGGCTGGCTCGGCGCCACCTGGGACAAGGTCTCCGTGCTCCGCTACGGGGAGAACCCGCACCAGCGGGCAGCGCTGTACGCCAACGGATTCCAGCCCACCGGCCCGGGACTCGCCCAAGCGCGGGTGCTGCACGGCAAGGAGATGTCCTACAACAACTACGTCGACGCCGACGCTGCGGTGCGCGCCGCATACGACCACGGCGACCAACCGACCGTCGCCGTCATCAAACACGCCAACCCGTGCGGCATCGCGATCGCCGCCGAGGACGAGGGGATCGCCGAGGCGCACCGCAAGGCGCACGAGTGCGACCCGGTGTCCGCGTTCGGCGGGATCATCGCGACCAACCGGCCGGTCACCGCCGAGATGGCCGAGCGGGTCAAGGACATCTTCACCGAGGTCGTCGTCGCGCCCGGCTTCGCGCCCGAGGCCCTCGAGGTGCTGACCCGGAAGAAGAACATCCGGCTCGTCGAGTGCGCTGCCCCCGCCCGGGAGGGTGTCGAGACCCGGCCGATCTCCGGTGGGCTGCTCATGCAGAGCCGCGACGTGCTCGACGCCGAGGTGCGGGACGAATCCGGCGGGATCGTCGGTGGCGACGATGCCGCGTCGTGGCGTCTCGTCGCCGGTGCCGCCGCCGACGAGGCGACGCTGCGGGACCTGCAGTTCGCGTGGCGGGCGGTACGTTCGGTGAAGTCCAACGCCATCCTCCTCGCCCGTGACGGCGCCTCCGTCGGGATCGGGATGGGGCAGGTCAACCGGGTCGACTCGTGCCGACTGGCCGTCTCCCGGGCCGGGTCCGAGCGGGCCGCCGGCGCGGTTGCCGCCTCGGATGCGTTCTTCCCGTTCGCCGACGGGTTGCAGATCCTCCTCGACGCAGGGGTGCGGGCCGTGGTCGCGCCAGGCGGCTCGGTGCGGGACGCCGAGGTCATCGAGGCCGCCGAGGCTGCCGGGGTGACGATGTACTTCACCGGCACCCGGCACTTCGCCCACTGACACCCACGCGCATGGCGCCGGGTGCCGGGGTGGGGCATGCTTGACTCATGACCGTGTTACCGAGCAGTAGCTCCAGGGGTGCGTCCGACCTGCCCGACGACCTCGACGTCCTCGTCGTCGGTGCTGGACTGTCCGGCATTGGGATGGCCGTCCGGCTGGCCGAGTCCTGTCCCGACTTCACGATGGCGATCGTCGAGGCCCGCGACGCCTCCGGCGGGACCTGGGACCTGTTCCGCTACCCCGGGGTGCGTTCGGACTCGGACATGTTCACCCTCTCCTTCCCGTTCCGGCCCTGGCGCGGCAAGGACTCGATCGCCCAGGGTGATGACATCCTCGACTACATCCGCGACACCGCCCGGGAGCACGGGGTCGACGAGCGGATCCACTACGGCTGCAAGGTCGTCGGCGGCAACTGGTCCACCCCCGAGCAGCGCTGGACGGTGGACATCGAGTTCACCGACGACTCCGGTGCGGTGCAGCGCCGGCAGGTGCGCACCGCATACCTCCACCTGGCCAGCGGCTACTACAGCTACGACACCGGCTACGACCCGCACTTCGCCGGGCGGGAGGACTTCACCGGGCAGATCGTCCACCCGCAGTTCTGGCCGGCCGATCTGGACTACCGCGGCAAGCGGGTCGTCGTCATCGGCTCGGGGGCGACCGCGGTCACGCTCGTTCCGGCGATGACCGACCAGGCGGCGCACGTCGTCATGCTGCAACGCACCCCGTCCTACCTGTTCACCGTGCCCGGCTCGGATGCGATCGCCAACGCACTGCGGGCCGTGCTGCCGGCAGGGGTGGCGCACACGGTGATCCGGGCCAAGAACGTCGCGATGTCGTCGGCGATCTACGGACTCTCCCGCCGCCGTCCGGCCCTGGCGAAGAAACTCATCCTCAGCGATGTGAGCAAGCGGTTGCCCAAGGAGGTCGTCAGCGAGCACTTCCAGCCGCCCTACGGGGTGTGGGACCAGCGGCTGTGCGCCGTCCCCGACGGAGGCTTCTTCGACGCCCTTGCTGCCGGGACCGCCTCGATCGTCACCGGCCGGATCGACCGGTTCGTCCCCGAGGGGGTGCGGCTGACCGACGGACGAGTCGTCGAGGCGGACATCATCGTCACCGCGACCGGACTCGTCATGCAGGTGCTCGGTGGTGCGGACCTGTCCGTGGACGGGGAGCCGGTGCCGCTGGCCGAGACCTTCGCCTACCGCGGAGCGATGCTCTCCGGTGTGCCGAACGCGTCGATGACGGTCGGCTACACGAACGCCTCATGGACCCTGCGGGCCGATCTGGTGGCCCGCTACGTTGTCCGGCTACTGCGCCACATGCGCGACTATCGGCTCGGCATCGCGGTCCCGGTCGCTCCGGAGGGTATGCGCGCCGGACCGATCCTGGACCTCGCCGCCGGCTACATCCAGCGGACGATCGCCACGTTCCCCAAGGTGGGGGACCGGGTGCCGTGGACGATGCCGCAGAGCTATCTGCACGACCGGCGCGCCTTCGGGACCGCCGATCTCGGTGCCGACATGGTCTTCTATCCCGTCGGTGCCCAACTCGATTCGGTGCCGAAGGGTGCTCCCGCCCCGGCCCACCTGGACGGGTTCGAGATCCCGTCCGCGGAGTCGGCCGGGTCCGCGGACCCGGCCGGGACCGATCCGGTGGAGGCGGGCCGGTGAGCCGCTCGACGTGGCTGCCTCCCCTGCAGATCGCCGGGGCCAAGGCCGTGGTCACGGGTGCCGCCGGCGGGATGGGGGAGCATCTGGCCCGGGGCCTGGCCCGACGCGGTGCCTCGCTCGTCGTGGCCGACCTCCGCCGCGAGGAGCTGCTCCGGGTCCGGGACCGGATCCGGCGCGAGTCCCCGGGTGTCGAGGTCTTCGACTACATCGTCGATCTGTCCGATGTTGCCGCAACGGATGCCTTCACGTCCTGGATCGCGGCCGAGCACGGTGATCTGCGGATCCTCGTCAACAACGCCGGGGTCGCTCTCGGGGGTCGGGTGGCGCAGGTGAGCCGGGAGGACATCGACTGGTTGCTGACGATCAACCTGCTCACCCCGGTGCGGATGACGCACGCGCTGCTGCCGCTGCTCCTCACCAACGGGGCCCGGCACGGCGGGCAGGCGCACATCGTGACGATGTCCTCCCTCTTCGGGTTGATGGCGCCGCCCGGTCAGGCGGCCTATGCGACGGCGAAGTTCGGGTTGCGCGGGTTCTCCGAGTCGCTGCGTCACGAACTGCAGGACGAGACCCAGCCGTGCGGACTCACCCACGTCCACCCGGGCGGGATCCGCACCGACATCGCCAACCATGCCCGGGTCGGCGCCGGCACCGACCCGGTCGAGGAGGCACAGGGCCGGGAAGCCTTCGACAAGTTCCTCCGCTTCCCCGCGGACCGGGCGGCCGAGCTCATCATCGAGGCGATGATCGAGCGCAACCCGCGGCTGCTCATCGGCACCGACGCCAAGGCGCTCTCGTTCGTTACGCGGGTGCTGCCGCGACGCTACTGGTCGCTCCTCGGCCGCGGGATGAGCATCGCCCCGACCCGCTGACGGGTCGGTGGTCAGTACCCCGAGCCGTACCGGTCGTCGTAGCTGCGGCCGAAGCGCTGCTCCCGGGCCCGGTCGACGGACGGTTCCAGCCCCCGGTCCGGGGCGCGGTCGGGTCGCCGAACCGGTCGAGTATGCGGTGCTCGGGTCGGCGGCTCCGTCTGCCGGGGTGGGGACTCGGCCGGGGTGATCCGGATGCCGTGCACCCGGGCCCGGACGGCGAGGAGGAAGCCGAGGGCCAGGAACGCCGCCGCCGCGCCGAAGCCGATGCCCGGCTCGAGGGGGAGCACGATCGCCAGCGCGCCACCGAGGACCCACGCCATCTGCAGGGTCGTCTCGATCCACGCGAACACCCGGCTGTGCCGGGACTCGAGGACCTCGATCTGGACGATGGAGTCCAGACAGAGTTTGCCGAGTTGGGTGTAGACCCCGCCGACGAAGCTGATGAGGAACAGACTCCACGGCGCGTAGAAGACCGCGGTGACGATGCACGTGACAACCGCGATGATCCCGAGGACGACGAGGGTCGGGGTCGGTGGGGGAGCGACCCGCTTGTTGCCGACGAGGGAGCCGAGGACGTTGCCGATCCCGGCGGCGGCGACGGCGCCCCCGATGAGCACCGGCGTGGACCAGCCGGGCAGGGGGTTCTCCCGGGTGAGGAAGATGAGGAACAGGGTGAGGAAGGCGACGAGGAACCTGGCACCGGACTGGATGATCAGCGCGTGCAGCACCCGGTGCGGCAGGTTGCGCAGCCGCTCCTCGGGGGCGCTGCGCAGCGGTGGCCGGATCCGGGGGGTCTCGTCGGTGACGGGGGTGTCCACCTGGGCCGGCAGCCGGATGGCGAGCACCGTCGCAGCGATGTAGATCGCGAACGCCAGCCGCAGCGACCAGTCCGCCCCGAACCGGCTCGCCCCGGCCGCGAAGGCGCCACCGACGCCCATCCCGATCAGACCAGTGATCATGATGCGGGAGTTCGCGGTGACCAGATCCAACCCGTCCGGGAGCAGGCGGGGGATCGCCGCGGCCCGGGCCACCGCATACGCCCGCGAGGCCACTAAACAGACCAGGGCGAGGGGGAAGACCCACGGCGAGTCGGCGACGAGTGCTCCGGCGAGCACCCAGCAGAAGAATCCACGGATCGCGAGCGTGGTCCCGATCGCCCAGCGGCGCCCGTGCCGGAACCGGTCGAGGACCGGGCCGACGAGCGGGGCGAGCAGGACGAACGGGGCCATGGTCAGCAGGAGGAACAGGGCGACTGCCCCGCGGGCCTGGTCGGTCGGCATCGCGAACACGGTGCCGGCGAGGGAGACCGTCAGGGCCGCGTCACCGGCCACCTGGACGGTGTGCATCTCGATGAAGCGGGCCAGTCCGGACTGTTCCGCGCCGTCCCGCCGGGCGAAGGTGCGAAAGGCCCGCCCGGTGCGCTGGCTGCCGCTCGCGGTGACCCGGGCCGTCACTCGCACTCCGGTGCTCATCGCCCGGGTGACCCGACGGGTGCCGGCGGCGAACCGGCTGGGCGGGCCACTGGCGGCGCGACGCTCGATTGGGTCCACAGGCTCCACAGCGCCATTGTCGCCGACAGCGCGCTCTTTCCTGACGCTCGCGGTGTCGGTGTCGGAATGTACAGTTCTGGTCAGACGCGATCCTCTATTGCGTTCGGCACCCCGGCCCAGGCCTCTGGAGGTGCGTTATGGTCAGGTCGCGCAGGTCGCAGGACCTGTGTGCGAGGACAATCTTGTGTCTAAGGAGAAGCGATGATTTGGAAGCACGCTCTGGCGGCCGGTGTGGCCGCTGCCACGCTGTTCGGCAGTTCTGCGATAGCGGTGTCGAACGAGCCCGAACGCCTCGGCGGATCGGATCGCTACGCCACGTCTGTGGAGATTTCGAAGGCTACGTTCCCGACGACCTCGAGCCTAGTCTTCCTCGCCAGCGGTGAGACCTATGCTGATGCACTAGTGGCCGGTGCTGCTGCGGGGAGCAAGAATGCTCCGGTGCTGCTGACCAGGGAGAAGGAGATCCCGGCGGTGGTCCGAGCCGAGCTGACCAGGCTGGAACCGGCGACGATCGTCATTGTGGGTGGCCGCGCTGCCGTTTCGCCAGCCGTTGCGGAGGACGCCAAGGAGTGGGGCGTCGTGGAGCGCTGGTCCGGCGCGAACCGGTACGCGACTGCGAAGCGGGTCGCGCAAGAGCTCTTCTCCGACACAGCGACCAAGGCCGTGCTGGCCTCGGGTGAGGACTTCCCCGATGCACTTGCGGGCGGCGTCTCAACGAGCGTTCTGGATGGCCCGTTGCTCCTCACCAAGTCGAGCGATCTCGCAGCTGAGACCATCGATTACCTCAAAGGGTTGAACGGCCTGACTGAGATCGTCATTCTCGGTGGCAAGGGCGCTGTCTCCGACAAGGCTGCTGCGGCTGCAGGAACGTTCGCAAAGACCACACGCCGTGCGGGTGCCAACCGGTTCGCCACCTCGGTGCAGATCTCAGGGCTGCTCTTCCCGGGTCAGGCACAGATGGTTGTTCTGGCCAATGGCAATGACTTCCCGGACGCACTCTCGGGCACCCCGCTTGCCGCAGCCGAGCGCGGGCCCGTCCTGCTCGTGCGCCCGACAAGCATGCCTGCCGAGGTCTGCACCGAGATCCAGCGACTGTCGCCCGGGAAGGTCTTCGCCCTCGGCGGCAAGAGCGCGGTGTCGGACGCCGTCGTCGAGGCAGCCAAGAAGTGCGCAACGCCCAAGTCGGAGCCCGACCCCTCGATCACGGCAGGACCGGCGGCTGGCTCGAACTGAGTAGATGCCCCTCGGCGGGCCCTTAGTCTGAAATCTGCCGGAGCGACGCCGGCTCTCAAGCACGTGCTTGAGAGCCGGCGTCTTTGGTGCCTGCATGGGTGCGATCCTGGTCGCGAACGTGCTTATCCACGAGAAGGATCACAACGCCGATCACTCACGCGCGGGATGCGGTAAGTTGAGTGAATACGGCGTGATCAGAGTGGACTCGCTGAAGGAGGCGGGATGAAATTCAAACATGTCCTCGTGGCCGGGGTTGCCAGTGCCATGCTGCTCGGCGGATCCCTCTCGGCGACTGCTGCGTCCGAGGAGCGGATCGGTGGAGTCGACCGCTACGCCACGTCAGCGGCCATCTCACAGAAGGCATTTCCGCAGCCCGTGTTCATCGACCGGGTCTTCCTCGCCAGCGGCGAGGCGTTCCCGGACGCCCTGGTGGCAGGTGCCGCGGCTGGAAGCCTCAAGGTTCCGGTGTTGCTGACCAGACGCGCCGGTATCCCTGACGTGATCGAGAAGGAATTGACCCGGCTCAAGCCGTCGCAGATCGTCATCGTCGGTGGGCAGGGAGCCATCTCGAAAACTGTGGCGGACCGTGCCGCATCCTGGGGCACCGTCAGTCGCTGGGCTGGGGCGAATCGTTACGCAACGGCGAAGGCTGTCGCGGAGGAGATCGATAAGCTCCTAGGGTCGACCTCGGTTGCATTCCTCGCCTCAGGAACAGATTTCCCGGACGCCCTGGGTGGTGGGTTCGCCGGGGCGACTGTGTCAGCCCCACTGTTGTTGACCGATCCGCAGGGACTCTCCTCTGAAGCCGCTGACTACCTCCAGGCTGTCAAACCCAAAGAGATCTTCATCCTCGGGGGCAAAGGTGCGGTTGAGGGGTCCGTGGTATCAGCGGCAGCTCAGATTGCGCCTGTTCGCCGAATTGCCGGGTCGGACCGCTACGGCACGTCCGCAGCGATCTCAAGAAGCATCTTCGACAAGCCCGAAGCCGTCGGCACCGTCGTGCTCGCCAACGGTCTGGGTTTCCCGGACGCACTCTCCGGCACACCCCTTGCTGCCGTGCGGGATGCTCCGATCCTGCTCGTGAATCTCACCGGGGTACCACCGGTGGTGTGTCGGGAGATCAACCGCCTGGATCCGGACGCCATTGTTGTGCTCGGAGGCAAGGGTGCGATCAGTGACGCCGTGATCGGTCAGGCCCAACGGTGTGCTGTTACGCCGCCGAAGCCGCCAAGGCCGTCGCCGACCGGCACTCCGGGACCAGGACCGACCACCCCAGTACCGACGCCTTCACCGTCGAGCAGTTGACCTCAGCGGACTGCTGAGCGACCCAGGGATCGGTCGCCGAGCCCATGCTTCGTCGTGAGCTGTTCCCGAGAAGCCATTCGGGCCAGCTCTCCACCCTCGGTGGCTCAGGCTCATGGCGACGGTGGACGGTATCCGGTCGGCTCACCCGAGCCGAGGTCGACGATCGCGGCGACCGGGCCACCACCCTCGGGGCCCTGGTGGGCGGCGGACACCGACACGAAGCAGGCCGGGTCGCCGGTGACGGCGGCGGTCACCCCGCCGACGCAGGACTTGATCTGCCGGTGCCAGTGCACGTCGGAGTCGTCGAGCATCGCATTGCGGCGACCGTTGACGGTGCCGTCGAGGGAGGCCTCGCACTTGAGGAACACGTTGACGAGCCGGCCCTGGATATCGGAGACGTGCGGACGCTCCGGCAGGTCGAGCCCGGCGTCCTTGATGGCGGCCCAGATGCCGTCCTGGTCGAGGGCGTTCTGCATGACCGAGTGCCCGATGCGGTAGCGACCGCCGACACCGCGGGCGTTGCCGACGACGACGACCTGCGCCTGGTCGAGTTCGACGCCGCTGGAGCAGGAGGCGACCGAGGAGAACAGGTCCCGGTTGGCCATGACGTCGGCGTCGGTGGGCATCTCGATCTCCCCGAGAGCGACGGCGATCCCGAGGGCGGTGCACCCGTTGGACAGGTCCATCGACTCGTGGGTGTGCTCGGTCCAGACCGACTTGCCGCGCGACTTCGCGTCCCGGATCGTGTGGATCGTCAGCAGCGGGGTCTTGGTCTGCACATAGTGCACATCCGCCGGGTCGGTGATCCCGGCCCGCTCCATCGCGACCTTGACCGCGTCGGCGACCTTGGTGATCATCGGCGTGTAGCCGATCTCCTCCGGCAGCAGGTGCTCGGACATCGCGAATCCGACGGTGAGGCGCGGCTCGTCGCTCGGTTCGGCCTGCTCGGCCGGGAGGGTGGCGAAGACGGTCGCGTGCGGGCTGATGACGCCGTCGGTGCCGCCGGACCAGACGATCGGGATCTCCTTGACCTTGGCCGGGTCGGCGCCCTTCTCGACGAGGATCTCCCGGAACGCCCGGTCGGCGATGATCCGCGTGTAGTCGTTGACCCCACCGTTGCCCTCGGTCTTGCCGATGATGGCGATGACCCGGTCGGCGGCCATGACTCCGTCGTCGATGAGTTTGCCGAGTTCGCTGGCGTCGGAGACATTGTGCAGGGGGACCTTGCGGACCTCGATTGCGTCGGGCATGGGTGGGGCTTCCTTTCCGGTATGCGGTTCTCGCGTCAGCCGATCAGGTTGACTCGATCTGGCTGGGGCTCAAGAAGATTCGTTGCTGGTTTCGGTCGGTGGGTCGGCGGTGATGATGGTGCCGTAGTCGTGGTCGACGGCGTCGACGATGCGGTGCAGGGAGGTGATGATGCTCCGGCCACCGGTGCGGGCGAACTGGAGGGCCGCCTCGACCTTGGGCCCCATCGAGCCGGAGGAGAACTGGCCGGCCGCGGCATACTCCTCCATCTGCGCCACAGTGACCCGCCCGATCGGACGGGCGTGGTCGGTGCGGTAGTCGAGGGTGGCGTGGTCGACGTCGGTGGCGATGACGAGGGCGTCGACCTCGAGGTCCTGGGCGAGGAGGGTGGCGGTGAGGTCCTTGTCGATGACGGCCTCGACCCCTCGCAGGACGCCGTCACTGTCCCGGACGACGGGGATACCGCCGCCACCGGCGGCGACGACGAGATGGCCGGCGCGCACGAGCAGTCGGATGGTTTCGGTCTCGAGGACCTCCAGGGGGCGTGGTGAGGCGACCACGCGACGCCACCCCTTGGCGCCGCGGTCCTCCCAGGTCTGGCCGTGGTCCATCATCGCCCGGGCATGGTCGGCGGCGAGGTAGCGGCCGATCGGCTTGGTGGGTTCGGCGAACCCAGGGTCGTCGGCGTCGACGAGGGTGCGCGAGACGAGGACCGCGACGGGTTTGCTGATGCCGCGGGCGGCGAAGGCCGCCTCGAGCGCGTCGAGGATGATGAACCCGATCGTGCCCTGGGTCTGGGCGCCGCACCAGTCGAGCGGGACCGGCGGGACGACGTGGGCGGCGAGCTCGTTCTTGACGAGGATGTTGCCGACCTGGGGGCCGTTGCCGTGGGTGAGGATGACCTGGTGACCGGCCGCGACGAGGGCGGCGACACTGTCCATCGCGGTGGCGATCGCCTCCAGTTGGGCAGCCGGAGCCGCACTGCCGTCACTGGCAGTCATGGCGTTGCCGCCCAGCGCCAACAGCACCTTCATCGGGCGGCTCTCATCGGAGCGTCCTCATAGGGCTCGACTCTAGGGACGCTGCTGAGCGCGGGCGTTGGCAGGATCTGCCGAAGGAGAACGAGGATGTTGGGGGGTCGTGTGCAAGGATCGGCTCCAGCCACCCGCTCGATGCAGGTGGACCGGCGTCCGGGGGTCCGCTCCGGGCGCATGATCATGATGAGGAGATGTGACGGTGGCGAGCAGAGCTGACCGGACCTGGTTGGTGGCGGTGGCGGCGTCGTTGTGGGGTCTGTCGGCGTTGTGGCGCTCGCCGTTGGCCAAGGAGTTCCCCTCGCTGACCGTGGTGTTCTGGGAACACCTGATCCTCGTGGTCCTCGTGGCGCCGTGGCTGCTGCCTGCGCTGCGGCGGCTGCTCGCGGCCTCGCTGCGCACCCAGGTCGCGGTCGTCGTCATCGGCGCGGGGTCCTCGGCGCTCGCGACGACGTTGTTCACGATGGCGTTCCGGGTCGGGGACCCGATCACCCCACAGGTGCTGCAGAAGCTGCAGCCGCTCATTGCCGTCGCCCTGGCCGCGGTCCTGCTCGGGGAACGGCTGCGGGCCCGGTTCGCCGCCTTCGTCGTCCCGGCGCTGATCGGGGCGTGGCTGCTCGCGTTCCCCGAACCGCTCGGTGTCTCGATCGCCTCCGCGCAGGCGGCGCTGCTCGCCCTCGGTGCGGCCGCCCTGTGGGCCGCCGGCACCGTCCTCGGTCGACTCGCCTCGGCCGAGTTGCGCTTCCGTGACCTGACCGCGCTGCGGTTCGCGATCGGGCTGGTCACGCTCACCGTCATCGCCTCGGTGACCGGGACCCCGCTCGCGATGCGCTGGTCCGCCGCACCGTCCCTCGTGCTCCTCGCGCTCTTCCCCGGCCTGCTCGCACTCGTGCTCTACTACCTCGCGCTCGGCCGCACCCCGGCCTCGCGGGCGACGCTCGCCGAACTCGCCTTCCCCGTGACCGCCGCTCTCATCGGCGTGCTCGTCTTCGCCGCACGACCCACCCCCAGCCAGTGGCTCGGGATGGCGATCGTCCTCGTCACCGTCGTCTCCCTCGCCCTGCACGAACAACGCTCCACCCGGCCGGCCGTCATCGCGCCGGTCCGCGCCAACGACCTCGTATCCAGGGGCTCACGTTGACGGATGGTTGTGGGCCCGCTTTTGGCGCGGAACCGGGCCCATAACCATCCGTCGACGGGGGTGATGGAGGGTCCGGGCGGAGGAGCTACAGGGCCCGATATCGGGTATGCCGCGCGGCCATCCGCTCCTCCGGCGCCATCTGCGTCAACTCGGTCAGCTCGAACGCGATCGCCTGCGCCATCCGCTCCGAGAACGCGACCGGTTCCTCGGCGGCGTCCGGGTGCTCCGGGACGACCCAGTCGATGATCCCGTCGGCGAGCAGGTCGCGGGACCGGACCCGCTGCTGGGTCGCCAACTCGGGGGCCCGGTCGGCGGTGCGGTACAGGATGGCGGAGGCGCCTTCCGGGGGCAGCGGGGACAGCCACGAGTTCTCGGCGCAGATCACCCGGTCCGCCGGCATCAGCGCGAGTGCGCCTCCGCCGGTGCCCTGACCGAGGAGCACGCACAACGTCGGTTGGGTCAGCGCGACCAGTTCGGCGAGGGAGCGGGCGATCTCACCGGCCATGCCGCCCTCCTCGGCCTCCTTCGACAGCGCCGCGCCCGCGGTGTCGATGAAGGACACCAGGGGGATTCCGAGCTCGTGGGACAGTCGCATACCCCGTCGGGCGACCCGCAGTCCGGAGGGGGTGAGGGGTTTGTCGGCCGCCTCGGCGGTGCGGTCCTGACCGAGGACCACGCAGGGCATGCCGTCGAAGCGGGCCAGGGCGAGCAGCAGCGACCGGTCCCATTCACCGGCCCCGGTGCCGAACAGGGGGATGACGTCGTCGGCGCCGTGGCGGAGGATGTCCCGGACCCCCGGCCGGCGCGGATTGCGGGATCGGGTGATCGAGTCCCAGGCGGGGACGTCCTCGGGGATGTGCGCACTCGGGTCCGGCCGGTCCGGTCGATCCGCCGGGTCGAGCACGAGGTTGAGGAAGCGGGCCGCGATCGCGCGCAGGTCCTCGACCGGGAGGACGGCGTCGAGCAGCCCGTTGCGCCACAGGTTCTCCGCCGTCTGCACCCCGGTCGGGAAGGGCTGGTCGTAGAGCGCCTCGTAGACCCGGGCGCCGAGGAACCCGATCGTCGCGCCCGGCTCGCCGACGGTGACGTGACCCAGCGAACCCCACGACGCGAACACCCCACCGGTCGTCGGGTGGCGCAGATAGGTGATGTAGGGCAGCCGCTTGGCCTTGAACGCGCCCACCGCCGCGGTGATCTTGACCATCGTCACGAACGCGGGGGTGCCCTCCTGCATGCGGGTCCCGCCGGAGGCCGGCGCGGCGAACAGCGGCAGTCCCTCCTCGGTGGCCCGCTCGAAGGCGCGCACGATCCGTTCCGCGGTGGCCCGCCCGATCGAGCCGGCCATGAACCGGAACTCGCCGACGATGACCGCCACCCGGTGCCCGCCGATCCGGCCCTCGCCGGTAACGACGGCCTCGTCGGTGCCGGCCTTGGCGGCAGCGGCGGCGAGCGCCTCGGCATACGCGGAGCCGGGTTCGGCGACCGGCAGTGGCGGCTCGTCCCAGGAGACCCAACTGCCGTCGTCGAGGACGGCGGCGATGAGTTCGGCCGAGTTGGGCCGGCGCGGCCGGGACCCCTCACTCATCGGGATCACCCAGGGAGTCCAACCAGGCGCGCACGCTCTCGTTGTGCTCACCGAGTCGCGGCGGCGGGAGGTGCTCGGCGCGCCCGCCGCCGAATGCGTTGTCGTCCAACCGGATCGGCGATCCCGGCAACGTGATGGTGCCCAGGACCGGATGGTCGACGTCGAGGAGCATGTGCTGCGAGGCGAGCTGGTCCCACCCGTAGACCCGGTCCAGGGTGCGGACCTCCCCGGCCGGGACCCCGATCTCGGCGAGTTTGGCGAGCAGGTCGGTGATCGCATACTCCCGGAAGACGCCGTTGACGGTCTCGATGACGAGGGGCAGGTTGCGGACCCGGTCCGCGTTCGTCGCCATCCCGGGGGCCTGCGGGTCGATCCCGAATGCGGTCGCGAACCGGACCCACAGACCCTCACTGCCGCAGGCGATCTGGATCTTGCCGTCGGCGCACTCGAACAGCCCGTAGGGGGAGATCGACGGGTGATAGTTGCCCTGCGCCCGGGCCACCTGGCCGGCGACGGTGTATGCGGTGCCCTGGAACGCATGGACCCCCACCACTGCGGCGAGCAGGCTGGTGCGGACCACCCGGCCGCGGCCGGTGAGGTGCCGTTCGTTGAGGGCGGCGACCACACCGAACGCGCCGTGGAGTCCGGCGAGGAGATCCGCGATCGGCACCCCGACCCGTTGCGGGTCGTCCGGTCCGGGACCGGTCAGGGACATCAGTCCGGCCTCGCCCTGGGCGATCTGGTCGTAGCCGGCCCGCCCGCCCTCGGGGCCGTCCTCGCCGAAGCCGCTGATCTTGAGGATGACGAGGCGCGGGTTGATGTCGTGGAGGTGCTCGACGGTGAAGCCGAGCCGGTCGAGGACGCCGGGGCGGAAGTTCTCGATGAGGACGTCCCCGGCGCGGACCAGGCGGGTGAGCACGTCGCGGCCGTCGTCACTCTTCAGGTCGAGGGTGATCGACTCCTTGTTGCGGTTGCAGGACAGGTAGTACGTCGAGATCGGCTCGTCCTCCGGGCCGACGAACGGTGGCCCGTAGCCGCGGGTGTCGTCCCCGGTCGCGGCCTCGACCTTGATGACGCGGGCGCCCATGTCCCCGAGCATCATGGCGGCGTGCGGCCCGGCGAGTGCGCGGGAGAGGTCGACGACGACGATGTCCTGCAGTGGAGCGGTCACCCTCCCACTCAACCATGGTCGCCCGGCCCGCAGACCTGGCACCCCCTGCCAAAGGTCGGGGCGCGCTCTCAGCGGTCGCTGCCGGTGGCGTCGTGTGAAACCTCGCCTCGCCGAAGGTGGGCGATCGGTCGGTTCTGGGCGTGCTTTTCGACGGATCGCCCACCTTCGGCGAGTGTGGGCGGCGGGCGAGGGGTCCCGCGGGCGCCGGGGTGTGGCGGCGGGTGAGGCGGGGTGTTGCGGTGGGTGAGGCGGGCAGTGGGCTCAGTGGGCTCAGTGGGCTCAGTGGGAGAGGGAACCCTGGGACAGACCCTTGATCGAGATCCCGGTGCGGCCGCCGAGGTGGGCCGCCTGGGCGAGGAAGAGTTCACCGGAGGCGATCGCGTCGGTCAGGGCGTGGTGCGAGCGATAGCGCGGCAGGCCGAAGTGGTCGCGGGCGGCCTGGAGGCGCAGCACCCCGGCGCGCACCTCGGCGTCAGAGGTGATCCGCAGCACGCGCCGTTGCAGGAGCATCGTGTCGATGGTGCGGGCGATCAGGGGTGCACCGTAGAGACGTTCGCACGCCTGGGAGAGGAAACCGAGTTCGACCCGGGCGTGGTGGGCGACGAGCACCCGGCCGGCGAGCGCCTCGAGGACCTGGGGGATGACCTCCTCGAGCGGCAGACCGGTGGCCACCTCGTCGTCGGTCAGACCGTGGATACTCGCCGACTGTCCGACCTCACCGCGCGGGGCGGCCAGGACATGCGTCGCACCGGCATGGACGAGGTCCCGTCCGTCGATCGGGATGGAGCCGACGGAGATGATCTCGGCGGTGCGCGGATCCAGCCCGGTGAGTTCCAGGTCGAGGGCGAGATAGCGGCCCCGCTCCCAGTCCCGTCGGGGGTCCCCGAACGGCACCGACAGATAGTCCCGCAGCGGTCCGGGCGCCGCCTTGCGAGCCATCGCGGCCCGGCGGTCGTCGAGGGAGCGGCGGAACAGCATACGGCCGGCCGGTCAGTCCTGGAACGGAGTGATGAAGGCGTTCGAGAGGGCCGCCTGGGCCTGGCGGACGATGGTGAAGGCATCCCGCAGGTGCCGCTTCTCGAACTGGCTCAACTCACTCGGGGGGACGTAGTTGTCCGGCTGCTGCCCGGCGCGGATCTGGCTGGCCTGGTGCCGGATCCGGACGTAGGAGATGAACTCGAAGGCGTCCTTGAGGTCGGCGATCGTCGAGCGGTCGAGCCGTCCGGAGCCCTCGATCGCGCTCAGTCGGGCCTGGGTGTTGACCTGCGGGAGGGCATCGGCGAGCGCATAGACCCGGGCGAGGTTGATGACGAGGGCCACGCCGCGGGTGCGCAGGTTGAGGGTGGAGACGTGTTCGCCCTCCTTCTCGAGGACGAAGCCGCGGAAGAACCCGATCGGTGGCTGGACGCGGACGGCTTCGGCGGTCAGGTGGGCCAGGAAGCGGGGGCTGGAGCTGGTTGCGGTAAGCACGCGCCGGTGCAGGGTGTCGAAGAGGCGGGCGTCGCCGAAGATCGGGCGCATGTCGAAGAAGACACTCTGGTGGAGCAGGGAGTCCGCGCGGGGGGTCTCGATCCACTCGCGGAACATCTCGGTCCACCCGGCCAGACCCTGCCGCCAGCTCGGGTTGGTCGCCATGACCCCGTCGGCGCACGGTGGGAATCCGCAGGCGGTCAGGCCGGTCGACACGAAGTCGGCCAGTGCTTCGATGTATGCGACGTAGCGGCTGCGGTCCGGTCCGGCCAGGACGTCATCGCTGAGGATGATGCCGTTGTCCTGATCGCTCGACAGGCCCTGTTCGAGGCGGGCGGCCGAGCCGAGCGAGACCCAGCAGAACGGTCCGGGGGCGTGGCCGAGGCGGGCCATCCCGAGCTCGATGAGGCGTCGTTCGAGGGCGTCGCCGATGGCGGTGAAGATCCGGCCGATGTCGTCGGCGGTGGCGTCCTCGCGGACGAGTTGGGTGACGATCTGGGCCAGGCGGGGACCGACGGCGGAGAGTTCCTCGACGGTCGTCATCTTCTGGATGTCGCTCGCGATGTAGACCGGGTTGGCCCGCTCCAGGCGCATCAGGTCGGTGCTGCTCACCATCCCGATGACGGTCCCGGTGGGGTCGGTGACCGGCAGGTGGTGGATGTTGCGGGCCACCATGGACAGCAGGATCTCGAAGGCCATCGAGTCCGCGGGGGCGCTGATCGGGTCGGCGGTCATGATCTGCTCGACCGGCTGGTCGATGTCGCGGCCCTCGGCGACGACGCGGCTGCGCAGGTCCCGGTCGGTCATGATCCCGACGAGTCGGTTCTCGGCCATGACGAGCAGGCTGGAGATCCGTTCGTCGCGCATGACCTGGGCGGCGGCCCGGATCGTCGTGTCGGGGGTGACCGAGACGGGGGCGCGTCGGATGAGGTCGCCGACGGTCGTCTTCAGGACCGCGGTGCCGCGCTCGGCGGTGTGCACGGACTGCAGCGCCAGGCGCATGGTCTGGCTGAGGGAGTGCTGGAAGAACACCGACCACATGGGTTGGGTCGTGGACAGTTCCCGGAACACATCGCCCGGCATGACGAGGACGAGGGAGTCCTCGATCGCGGTGAAGGAGAACGGGACTGCTCCCTCGGACAGCAGCGCCTTCCAGCCGAAGCAGCGGCCGGTGTCGTAGCGGTCGACGAGGCCGCCGTTGGGGTCGCGGACCTCGACCGCGCCGGAGCGCACGATGAACATCTCGTCGCTGTTCGTGCCGGCCCCGAGGATCTCGGTGTCCCGCTTGTAGTAGCGGGTCGTCAGTTTGCGCGGCAGCTCCCGCAGCACCTGCTCGGGCAGCGCCTCGAACGGCGCGTGCGCGACCAGGAACTCCTGCACCTCGAGCAACTCTGCATCCACGCCTCGATCCAATCAGGTATGCGGTGCCACCTGAGCGGGTCCGACCGGTTCGTCGGTGGGCGGCTCGGAAGGGCGACGAGAGGCCCCGGTCAGCGCTTGATCCAGTTCACGACTCCGTCCGGGGGGTCACTGAGCATGAAGTACCCGACGACAGGTGGGAGTTCGTGGGTGCGCCATCGCCGGATCGACGATCGGGCCATGAGCAACCCGCCCAGGACCGCGAACGGGATCGCCGCCACCAGCCGCGGCGAGATGGTCCAGAGCCACGCCGGGATGGCCACCAGGCCCGCGGTCATCCAGAGATGGACCGGCCAGTCCCCGAGGCGGAGCGAACCCATCGGATAAGCGGACAGCACTTCGACGCACTTGGCCAACGCGATGAGGAGCACCAGCGCCCACAGCAGCCACGCGGCCTGGGTGACGATCTCCGGCATGCCCCCAGTGTGCCGGATCGTCCTCATCGAGGGACCGCATCCTCGCTGGTGTAGGGCGAGACCGCCCAGACGCGTTTCCCGGGTTGGGCCAGGTCCGGCTGGGTCGCGATGAGGGCGTCGCTCCCGTCGAAGGCATTGGCGATGGTGAGCAGGCCACCGTCCGGGAGGCATGAGACCGTGCCGACGAGGGCGCCCTCGTCGCTCGGGTCCTCCCAGACGACCTCGGCTCCCGCCTCGACGGTCCACCGCCACAACGTCGCCGGATCGATGGTGTTCCACAGGACCGCGCCACCACACAGACGCACTGATCCCGCTTTCCCGCGGCCCAGCTCGATCTCCTCTCCAGCGGTGGTCCGGGCTCGGATCGCCACGTCGAAGTAGTTCACCCCACCCTCGCTGTTCGGCTCCGGCCACTCGCTCCAGGACACTATTCCGTCGGCAGCGACCCCCGCGAAGGACAGCCCGTTGTCTCCATCAGGGTGGGCTCGGTGTCGGTCGCCATATCCATCCAGTAGATGTCGGCGCAGGCGTCCTGCTCGCCGTCCGGCGACGCGACCGAGTCGTCCTCCCACGAAGTGAAGGAGATCGTCGTTCCGTTGCGTTCGACCCGTTCGATCGAGGTGGGCAGGCAGAAGAGAGCCGGACCAGTAGCGGCAACCGGCACCAGACAGGAGGCAGCGCTCCGACCGGGATCCTGCAGCTCTGACATGTATGCGGTGCCACGGACGTCGACGATCTCCGGAATGAAGTCGGGCCACTCCCCGAGAACCCGTGGTGGCTCACCCGGGGTGCCTTTGATGAGCCGGGCGTGGTACGGCACGTCGTCTCGGTACTCCACGACGTAGACGGAGTCGCCGATCGGGACGACATCGTCCGTCAGCCAAGGGGATTCGGTGGCGTAGCCCCACGACGCATCGGAGTCGAGGCGCACTGCGCGGACGACCACCTGCGACTGTGGCACGAACTCGGTGATCGTGAACCAGCCGTTGCTGCTCGAGTAGTCGTTGAGGGAGTGCGGGGCCGGAACGATCTCATGCCAGCTGATGGCAGCGCTCCTGGTCGGCGAGACGGATTCGGTCGCCGAGGGAGATGCGGGGGTATCCGGCGGAGACGACGCCGTATCCCCAGGCCGACCAGAGCAACTGGCGAGCATGAGCACACCGGTGACCGCCGCTGCCAGACACTTCCAGTCCACGATCCCTGCCAGGCCTCCCGATCGGGGGTTCGATGAGGCCAAGGTACTCCCTCGGGCTCAGCACGGGCAGTGGTTCCTCGCCGTGGATCGAAGCTTTTCCGGTCCGGGCTCAGAGCCAGTCGACGTCGGCGGCGTTCGCGCCGTCGGCGAGGCGCGCATACCCCGGTCCGCGGTCGAAGAACGGCTCCTCGCCCCGGTTCTCCCGCATGTCGGCCCGCAGCGCATCACTGGCGGCGACGTCGATGATCGGGTCGTCCGTGGTCCCGGAGGCGACCACGCCGTATGCGTCGCGCGCCCCGTCGAAGGAGACCTTGCCCCAACGCAGGTCGCGTTCGACCTCGTCGTAGGGCCGGTCGAGCGGGTCGCCCCAGCCGCCACCGCCGGTGGTGCGGATCCGGATCACCTGACCGGCCTTGACGAACTCGGCGTCGGCGAGGGCGTCGACCTCGCGCTCGTCCGGGCCGCCGAGGTCGATCGTCACCTGGAACGGCGCGCCGGCCTTGCCGCCCTTGACGCCCCAGCAGGCGAGGATGGAGCGGTCGGCGATGGACATGAAGTGGGCGTCCTTGAGCATCCGCAGATGCTTCTCGTAGCCCAGGCCGCCGCGGTAGCGGCCGGCGCCGCCGGAGTCGACGGTCAGCCCGAGCCGTTCGACGATGAACGGGAAGCGGCTCTCGGTGAACTCGGTCGGCAGGTTCCGGGAGTCGGGGACGACGTGGATGGTGTCCTCACCGTCGGCGTAGTAGCGGCCGCCGGAGCCGCCGCCGAGGACCTCCCGCATGAGGTAGTCGTTGCCGTCCCGGTCCTTGCCGTAGACGCCGGTGTAGCGGATCGTCTCCTGGTCGGCGGGCATCCGGCCGTCGACCGCCTTGGCGACGACGCCGGCGAGGACGCCGAGCAGGCGCAGGATGACGAAGGTGCGGGCGTTCGTCGGCCCGGGATAGATCGGGGTGAGCAGGGTGCCCTTCTCCGGGAAGCGCATCTCGATGAGTGGCACGACGCCCTCGTTGACGTCGAGTTCGGCCATCCGCTCCGGGGTGTCGGCGAGGTTGCGCAGGATGGGGGCGAGCCACTTCTTGAGGAAGTTGCCGCCGACGTAGTCGCCGCAGTGGTTGATCGGGCCCTTGGCCTGCGGGGCGGTGCCCTCGAAGTCGAGGATGAGCCGCGGACCTGCCGGTCGGCCCATCTCCGGGTCGGCCGGGGCGTCGCTGACCTTGGTCAGCGTGATCCGCTGGGTGTGCAGTTTGGGCTCGTCGACCCCGTCGTGCTCGGCGTAGTCCTCCCAGACGTAGGTCCCGTCGGGGATCTTGGCGAGGATCTCGCGCCGGTAGGTCTCCGTCGTCGCGTCGAGGATCGCGTCGAACGCGGCATAGACCTGGTCGCGGCCGTAGCGCTCGAACAGCTCGGACAGCCGCCGGGCGCCCATGAGGCAGGCCGAGCACTCGGCGTCGAGGTCGGCGGCGAGGCTGTCCGGCATCCGCGAGTTGCGGGTCATGATCCGCAGGGCGGCCTTGTTGGGGACTCCTCTGTCCCACAGCTTGATCGGCGGCACCGACAGCCCCTCCTCGAAGACCGAGGTGGCGCCACTCGGCATCGATCCCGGGCAGGCGCCGCCGATGTCGTCGTGATGGCCGAAGGCCTGGACGAACGCGACGACCTCGCCGTCGTGGAAGACCGGGACGGTGACGCACAGGTCGGGCAGGTGCCCGATGCCGCCCTCGGACTCGTAGACGTCGTTGTGGAAGAACACGTCACCCTCGTTCATCTCATCGAGGGGGAAGTCGCGGGCGACGGGGTGAACGAGCGCGGAGTAGGAGCGGCCGGTCAGTTTGCGCAACTGCCGGTCGTGGATGCCGGCCCGGAAGTCGTGCGCGTCCCGGATCATCGGGGATCGGCTGGTCCGCCCGATCGCGGTCTCGACCTCCATCTCGACGCTGGCCAGCGTGCCCTGGACGATCTCGACGAGGATCGGGTCGACCTGAGTCCCCTCCGGGGTGAGCCGGCCGCCATGGTCGTATGCGGTGGGCAGGCCGGCGGGGTTGCTCGGCCGGGCGGTCACATAGTCCATGTCGACGGGTGAGACGGCAGTGGTGCCGAGGGGGCGGTTCATCGGGAGGCACCTTCCTTGAGGAAGACGAGATTGCCCCAGTCGTCGACCCTGACGTCGAATCCGGGATGGATGGGCACGGTCGAGCCGAACTCCTCGATGATGGCCGGTCCGGAGAAGGTGTCGCCGGCGCCGAGGCGTTCGCGGGCGTAGACCTTCGTCGGCACGTAGCCGTCGGCGGCGTCGAAGCACACCTCGCGGGTCGCGGTGACGGCCCGGTCGTCGAGGTCCCCTGCACCGGCGGGCAGGGGCATGATCTCGGGACGGGTGATCGGCCCGATGCCGGTGACCCGCAGGTTGACCCATTCGACGTGCTGGTCGGGGTCGCCCTTGAAGTTGTAGCCGTAGAGCTGCTGGTGCTCGGTGTGGAACCGCTCGCCGATGAGGTCGACGAAGGCCGCATCCACCGGCCCGTCCGGGGCGGGGACCCGGACCTCGAAGGCCTGGCCGACGTAGCGGACGTCGACCGAGCGGACGAACTGGTGCTGCTCGGGCGCGAAGCCCTCCTTGTCGAGTGCCTCGCGGGCCCGGTCGGTGAGCTGGTCGATGACGGTCTGGATGCTCGCGTGCTCGATCGCGGACTCCCGGGTGACGTGGGTCTGGACGTAGTCGTTCTTGACGTCGACGGTGAGCAGACCGAAGGCGCTGACGTTGCCGGGGTTGGGTGGGACGACGACCCCGGCGAGTCCGAGGATGTCGACGAGTCGGCAGGCGAGCAGCGAGCCGGATCCGCCGAAGGTCGTCAGGGTGAAGTCACGGACGTCGAGACCCCGCTTGACGCTGACCTGGCGCAGCGCGTTGGCCTGGTTCCAGGCCGAGATCTCGAGGATCCCGGTGGCGCACTGCTCGAACGTCAGGCCGAGCTTGTCGGCGAGCACCTGGATGCCGGTGCGGGCCGCGTCGACGTCGAGCGGGATCTCGCCGCCGAGCAGGTGCGGGGGGATGCGGCCGAGGGTGACGTGGGCGTCGGTGATCGTCGGTTCGGTGCCGCCGGTGGCGTAGCAGAGCGGGCCGGGATCGGCGCCGGCCGACTGGGGACCGACCTTGAGGGAGCCCTCGGGGGAGATCCAGGCGATCGAGCCGCCACCGGCGCCGACCGTGACGACGTCGATCATCGGGATCTTGCTCGGATAGACCCCGACGGATCCCTCGGTGGTCAGGGTCGGTTCACCCTCGAGGACGACCGAGACGTCGGTGCTCGTGCCCCCGCCGTCGCAGGTGAGGACCTTGGGGAAGCCGGCCTGCTTGGCGATGAGCGCGGCGCCGAGTGCGCCGGCCGCCGGCCCGGACAGCACGGTCGTGATCGGCTGGTGGACGACCTCGTCGGCGGACAGGACCCCGCCGTTGGACTTCATCACGTAGAACGGGATGCCGTGATCGGTCGTCCCGCCCGCGTCGCCGCCCGCACCTGTGTCACCGGCGCGGCTGCGACCGATGAAGTCCCACAGCCGCTCGCTGATGTTCGTGACATAGCGGGAGACACTCGGTTTGACCGAGGCGTCGACGAGGGTCGTCATGGAGCGTTCGTACTCGCGGTACTCCCGGAGCACCTCGCTGCTGATCGAGACCACCGCGTCGGGGTGCTCCTCGCGCAGGATGTCCCGCATCGCCACCTCGTGGGCGTCGTTCGCGTACGAGTGCAGCAGGCACACGCCGATCGTGTTGATGCCGCGGTCCTTGAACCATCGGGCCACGGCCCGGGCCTGCTCCTCGTCGAAGGGACGGATCTCGGTGCCCTCGAAGTCCATCCGCCCGGCGACCGTCCTGACCTTGTCGGCCGGGACGATGCGCTCCGGCTTGACCCAGAAGTAGGAGTTGCCGTAGCCGTCGGGGACCGACTGGCGGGCGATCTCGAGCATGAACTCGTAGCCGTCGGTCGTGACGAACCCCAGCTCCTCGATCTTGCCCTCGAGCAGCTTGTTCGTCGCGACGGTCGTCCCGTGGGAGACGGCGGTGATGTCCTCACCGTCGGCCCCGAGGAGCGCGAGGATCTTCTCGATGCCGTTGATGAACCCATCGGCGGGGTTGCTCGGCGTGCTCGGCGTCTTCGTCGTGACCTGCTCGCCGGTGTCCTCGTTGACGGCGACGACGTCGGTGAACGTGCCCCCCGTGTCGATGCCGATGCGGATCCGTCTGCCGTCGCTGGGTGCCTGTGAGGTGGAGTCGTCACTCATGGCACCGATTCAACCCGGCCGGAGCCCGGCGTTCCTTGGCAGTCCTTGCCAACGAATGGCCCGGACGCAGTCAGACCTCGCCAGCAGACTGTGTGTGGGATGGGCACAGTGCGCTCGAGCGCGCGGGAGACACCCCTGGGCGTGGGCGAGCGTCAGTAGTTGCCCGGGTGCTCCCGGTCGAGGACGAAGCTGCGACCGCGGACCTTGTCGACGTCGATGGCAAAGACGTGCTTCTTCGGAGTGCGGATCAGCGGGTGCAGGTCGATCGTGGCCAGATCGACGTCGTCATCGTCGGTGATCTCGCGGACGGATCCGTGGGCGACGACACTCCACGCAGCCTCGGCGCCGACGAAGTCGATCTGGAGGGCGACGTTGTCCTCGACCTTGAGGGCGTAGAACTTCGAGCCCTCGGCGGTGCGGAACACGATCCGGTCACCGTGCGTGGTGTAGTTGATCGGGGTGATCCGGGACCGTCCGCGCAGATGGTACGCAATCCGGCCGAAACTGTTGGCCCGCAACAACTCCCAGCACTCCTTGGAGTTCAACTTGCGAACGACGCGGTCCTCGGCGGCCATCCTCGACTTCCCTTCTCGCACCTGCTGCTCGGCACGTCCTCGTGCTCAGGAACCAGCCTAGTGCTCGAGCCGACCCGATGGAGGCCGGGTCGGGCGCCGAGGCGGAGGGAACCGGCGCGGGCCCGGGTCCTCAGCGGCGGCGGCCCAGCCGGGAGCCGAGGACGACACCGATGCCGACGAGCAGACCACCGACGAGGGTGCCGAGCGCGAAGCCGGTCGCACCCTCGAAAGGGGATGCTCCCCGCGGCGCCGGGGGCCGGCCGGCATAGACCGTGCCGACCGCTGCGGCAGCCGGCTCCGCCACCGCAGCCGGGGCGCCGGGGACCGCCGCCTCGGCCGGGACCGGGACCCCACCGGTGGCGATGTCCTCGTCGAGGGCGGTGAAGAACTGGGCGGCCATCTTGCGGGTCACCCCGGCGAGCATCCGTTGGCCGACCCCGCCGATGGTCCCGCCGACGGTCGCATCCGCGTCATAGCTGAGCGAGGTGCCGCCCGAACCGTTCGGCTGGAGCGTGACGTCGACGACCGCGTCGATCGTGCCGGGGGCGCCACTGCCGTTCGCGGTCATCCGCAGCGAGCCGGGCTCCTTCTTGTCGGTGATCGCGACCGCGCCGTCGTAGGTCCCCTTGATCGCCGCGACCCCGGCGTTGACGCGCATCGCGTACCGGTCCGGGGCGGTCGTCGTCAACGACTCACACCCCGGGATGCAGCGGGCGAGTACGGCCGGGTCGTTGATCGCGGCCCAGACCTCGTCGACGGAGGACAGGAGGGTGTTGCTCCCGGAGATCTTCATGAGGCGTCCTTTCGGGACTGGTCGTGCGCGTGGGCGGCCCGCAGCTCCCAGAGCTCCGGCGGGCTGATCGGCATGGAGGTGATCGGGAAGCCCTCGGCGTCCTCGATCGCGGAGGCGATGACGGCGCTGACCGGGATCGTCCCGGCCTCACCGGCGCCCTTGATCCCCAACGGGTTCAACGGGCTCGGAGTCTCCAGGTGGTCGGCCTCGACATGGGGCACCTCGGAGGCGTACGGCATGAGGAAGTCCATGAACGAGGCGTTGAGCAACTGTCCCGACTCGTCGTAGACCATCCGCTCATAGAGCGCCCCGCCGACGCCCTGGGCCACCCCGCCGTGGATCTGTCCCTCGACGATGAGCGGGTTGATCATGTTGCCGCAGTCGTGGATGACGCAGTAGCGCAGGATCTTGATCTCGGCGGTGACCGGGTCGGTCTCCACGATCGCCGCGTGCATCCCGTTGGCGAACGTCGCCTGGGTGGGGGAGTAGAAGTCCTGCCCCTCCAGGCCCGGCTCGTCGTCGTCCCCGATCGGCGGCTTGTCGACATCGAAGGTCCCCGCGAACTGGGTCGCCTTCTTGGCTGCCTCGTCGAAGGCATAGCGCAGCGGGTTCGACATGACCGCGACGGTGCCCAGGTCGATCGACGTTCCCGGAGCACCCTTGACGGAGATCACCCCGTCCTCGATCTGCAGGTCGTCGGGGGAGACCTCGAGGGCATCTGCCGCGATCCGCAGCGCCTTGGCCTTGACGACCCGGGCGGCCAGGGCGACGGCGTTGCCGCTCATCACCGCAGCCCGCGAGGCGAAGGTGCCCACCGCATACCCCATCCGGCGGGTGTCCCCGGTGGTGACGTGGACGTTCTCGAACGGCACGCCGAGCTCGTCCGCGACGATCTGGGCCAGGGAGGTGTAGTGGCCCTGACCCTGCGTCGTCAGTCCGGTCGCGACATTGACCCGGCCGTTCGTCTCGACCATGATGTGCCCGCCCTCGTAGGGGCCGACGCCGGTGCCCTCGACGTAGCAGCCGATCCCGATCCCGACCCGGCGCCCCTCGGCGATCGCCCGGGCGCGGTAGTCCTCGAAGTCGTCCCAGCCGACGAGTGCCTTGAGTTTGGCCAGGGATGCGGGGAAGTCGCCGGAGTCGTACTTGAGCGGGCGACCGTCCTGGAACATCAGGCCGTGGTCGTACGGCATCTCCTCGGGGAGGATGAAGTTGCGCGAGCGCACCTCGGCCCGGTCGATCTTCAGGTAGCGGGCGATGGCGTCCATCGTGCGCTCCATCGCGAAGCAGCCCTGCGGGCGGCCGGCACCCCGATACGGAGTGACGAGAACGGTATTGGTGAACAGGGACCAGAACTCGACCCGGTAGGCGCCCGGCTTGTAGGGCCCGAGCAACTGGGTCGCGGTGATGATCGGCACGATGATGCCGTAGGGCGTGTAGCAGCCGTTGTCGTGCCAGAACTTCACGTCGAGGGCGAGCAGGCGGCCCTCGTCGTCGAAGCCGACGGTGACCTGCTGCTCCTGGCCGCGTTCGTGCGCCGAGGAGATGAAGTGCTCCCGCCGGTCCTCGGTCCACTTCACGTCATGGTTCAGGTTGCGGGCCGCCCAGGGGATGAGCACCTCCTCCGGCCACGGGTGCATGATCTTGACCCCGAACCCGCCACCGACGTCGGGGGCGATGCACTCGACCTTGGCCAGCGGCAGCCCGAGTTTGGCGGCGACGGCCGCGCGGACCCCGGTCGAGGTCTGCGTCGAGGAGTACAGCCGCAGCGATTCGTCGTCGGAGTTCCACTGGGCGAGCACGCCCTTGCCCTCGAGCGGGGTGCAGGCGCTGCGCTCCACATGGAGGTCGAGAGTGAGGGTATGCGGTGCGCCCGCCATCGCCGTCTCCACGTCACCGACCTCCTGGAGCAGGTGGGCGGAGACGTTGTCCGGGAACTCGGCGTGGACGACGTCCGAACCGTCGCGGGCGTTCTCGATGCCGACGACCGGGGTGAGCCGTTCATAGCTGACGCTGATCCGGTCGCAGGCGTCCTCGGCGACGTAGCGGTTCGTCGCGACGACCATGACGATCGCCTCCCCGACGTGGTTCACCTCGTCCTTGGCCAGGGCGTACCCGGTCCGGGGTTGGTGCAGCGCCGGGTGGGGGATGAGGAGCGGGAGCGGCTCACCCATACTTCCCGGCAGGTCCTCGTGGGTGTAGATCGCGATGACGCCGTCGACGTCGATCGCGGCGTCGGTGTCGATGTCGAGGATGCGGGCGTGGGCGTGCGGGCTGCGCACGAACGCCACCTCATAGGCGCTGTGGCCGAGGTCGTCGAGGTAGCGGCCGCCGCCGGTGAGCAGGCGGGGGTCCTCGCGGCGCTGGACCGGCTGGCCGAACTGACGGGTCGTCATCGCTGCTCCTCGGTGACGTCGGTCTCGGCGCGTTTGAGCTCGGCCGCCCGCAGCACACTCTTGACGATGTTCTGGTATCCGGTGCAGCGGCACAGGTTGCCGGAGACCACCTCGCGGGCCTCCTCCTCGGACGGGGAGGCGTTCTCCTCGAGGAAGGCGGTGATCGTCGTGATGAACCCGGGCGTGCAGAACCCGCACTGCAGACCGTGGCACTCGGCGAAGGCCCGCTGGACGTGATTCATCGTCTCGGGGGAGTCCCCGATCCCCTCGACCGTGATGATCTCATGGCGTTGTGCCTGGACGGCGAACATCAGGCAGGACCGGGCCGGGGCCCCGTCGATGAGCACCGTGCACGCCCCGCAGACGCCGTGTTCGCAGCCGACATGGGTGCCGGTCAGACGCAGGTCGTGTCGGAGGAAGTCGGAGAGCAGCCGGCGGGCCGGAACCCGCGCCGAGCGGGTCACCCCGTTGACGGTGACGGTGATGTCGTGCATCTCGTCGGCGAGCAGATCGGCAGCGGTGATGTCGGTCATCGGTTCCCTCCTGCAGCGGGCGCGCCCGCTGCCATGGCATCAGCCGCGGCAGCGGCGCACGCCCGGCGGGTCAACTCCCCGGCGAGCATCCGGCGGTAGTCGGCGCCGGCGTGAATGTCGGACTCCGGCGCCAGGTGCGCCTGGACGGCGTCGTCGATGCACGACCAGTCGACCTTCGCGAGCAACTGCCCGCCGAGGGGGCCGCTCAGATCGAGAGCGCTCGGCACATCGGTGACGGAGACGAACGCGGCCCGGGCCGCGACGATCCGGTGGTCCGCATCGACCGTCACCGCGACGGCCGCGCCGGCCAGCGCATAGTCCCCCTGCCGCCGGGCCGATTCGCGGAAAGCAGTGAAGGTTCGCTCCGGGAAGCGCCCGAACCGGACCGCGACGACGATCTCGTCACTGGCCAACGCCGTCTCGAGCGGGCCGAGGAAGAACTCCGCAGCAGGGATCTCGCGCGCACCGTCGGGACCGATCGCCTCGACGACCCCGTCGGTCATGACGAGGATGCTCGGCATCTCCCCGGCCGCATCCGCGTGCGCGATCGAACCCACCGTCGTGCCCCGGTTGCGGATCGCCGGGTGCGCGACGTTCTCCAGGGCCTGGCGCAGGAGGGGGAGGACCGCATACGCATCCTCATCGGCGAGCAGTCGGGCATGGGTGACCATCGCCCCCACCCGCACCCAGGACTCACTCACCTCGACCCGGTCCAGGCCGGGGATCGCGCCGAGGTCGACGAGATGGCTCGGCCGGGCCAGCCGCATCGACAACACGGGGATGAGGCTCTGGCCACCGGCGAGAACCTTGGCATCGGGATGCTGCCGCAACGTGGCGACGGCCTCCTCGACCGTGGCCGGGGCCAGGTAGCGGAGCGGACCTGGTTTCACAGTTGTGACTCTTCCTTACCGATGATGTGGGGGCAATAGCGGGCCGACTCGGGTGGGCGAAAAGCCAGCGCGCCCCGCAGGCCGGTGCCGACGGGGCGCGCTGGTGCGGGTCAGAGCTCGTCGCGGCGACGCTCCTGACCGGCGTGGCCGGGGTAGCCCTCCTGGTAGAGGTCGTCGATCCCGTCACTGTCGCCGTAGACGGTCGGCCCGACGTGGGTGAGCGTGCCACCGACCCGGTCGGCGTCCTCCCGCAACTCGCGCGGCGCGAGGGCGCGGGCCAGGTGGTAGGCGGCGATGGCGACGATCGTGCCGAAGGCGATGCCGGAGAGGGCGAAGTTCTCGCCGAGGTTCATCGCCACGTCACCGGTGCCGATGATGACACCCGCGGCCACCGGCACCAGGTTGATCGGGTTGGCGAAGTCGACGCCGTTCTCCTTCCAGATCTTCGCGCCGAGCAGGCCGATCATGCCGTAGAGCACGACGGTGATGCCGCCGAGGACCCCTCCGGGGATCGAGGCGACGAGTGCCCCGAACTTCGGTGACAGGCCGAACAGGATGGCCACCGCAGCGGCGACGTAGTACGCGGCTGTCGAGTAGACCTTCGTCGCTGCCATGACGCCGATGTTCTCGGCGTAGGTCGTCGTGGGGGAACCACCGACGAAGGACGCGACGGCGGTGCCGACACCGTCGGCCCCGATCGCCTTGCCCATGTAGGGGTTGAGGTCCTCACCGGTCATCTCCGCGACGGCCTTGACGTGGCCGGCGTTCTCGGCGATGAGGGCGATGACGGCCGGGATGACGAGGAGGATCGCGGCGGCCGAGAAGGTCGGCAGGTGCCAGCCGACGGTCTCCATGCCGTCCGCGGCGACCGTCGTCTTCTGCGGCAGACCGAACCAGTCGGCGCCGCCGACGCCGGAGTAGTCCCAGCGCACGTGCTCGGTCGCCTCGCTCGCACCACCGAGGACCGAGGTGATCGGGCCGACGGTGTTGTCGAGCACCCACGACAGGGCGGTGCCGAAGACCAGCGCGAGGAAGACCGAGATCCGGGAGATGAAGCCGCGGAACGCGACGGCGACGACGATCGTGAACAGCATCGTCGCGAAGGCGACCCACTGGTCCTGCGGCCAGTAGATGTTCGCGACGACCGGGGCGAGGTTGAAGCCGATGAGCATGACGACCGCGCCGGTGACGACCGGTGGCAGCACCTTGTGCAGCAGTCCCGCGCCGAGGAAGTGGATCGCCACACCGACGGCGGCGAGGATCAGACCGGCGATGAAGATCGCGCCGGTGACCGTCGAGGAGTCGCCGCCCTGGGCACGGATGGCGGCGACACCACCGACGAAGGCGGCGGAGGTGCCGAGATAACTCGGGACCTTGCCCTGGACGATGAGCAGGAACATCACCGTCGCGATACCCGACATCATGATGGCGAGTTGCGGGTTCAGGCCCATGATGAGCGGGAAGACGAACGTCGCGCCGAACATCGCGACGACGTGCTGGGCGCCCAGGCCTACGGTCTTGCCCCAGGGCAGGCGCTCATGGGGTGCGACGACGCCACCTGAGGCGACCCGCTCCGGACTGACTTGTTTCCAACCGAGACCTAGTGCCACCGGCGGTCCTCTCTTAGCGGGAGCCTCGTCCTTGGTGACATGGCTCACTACTGAACATGAATACCGTGAACCTAGTCAGAAGTGGGTGATCAGCGGTAGGCAATGTCTGACAGCGGAATGCGGTTCCCGTTGGCAGACTTGCGCATCGCGAGCGGAATGCGTGGCCTCAGATGCCCTTCATCTCGTGGATCCGCAGCGCGAGGGCGAGGGTGAGCCGCAGTTGCGGGTCGGTGCCGAACGGGCCGAGCAGCCGTTCGAGTTTGGCGATCCGGTAGCGCAGGGTGTTGTAGTGGAAGAACAGCAGCCGGGCGGTCTCGGCGACGTTCATGTTCGTGTCGATCAGCACCGAGAGGGTGTGCCGCAGGTCGGCGTGCTCGGGGGAGTCGTCGGTGGCGAGCGGGCCGAGGGACTCCTCGACGAAGCGGCGCAGGTCGGCACTGTCCGGGATGAGGGCGAGCAGTCGATAGATGCCGAGGCTGTCGAAGTGGGCGACCGCGGAGGTGCCGTGCATCTGCCGGCCGACGGAGACGGCCTTGAGTGCCTCGCTGTATGCGGTGCTCAGCCCGGCCGGCGAGCGCACCAGCCGCGAGACCCCGGTGGAGAAGGTGCGCCGGCCGCCGCCGCCGTCGCCGGAGACGACGCGCACGACGTCGGTGACCATGCGCATGATCGCCTCGGTGTCCTGCCCGTCCTGAACGGGGAAGAGGCTGACCACCTCCTGGCTGAAGCCGGCGACGGGGATGGAGGGGTCACGGGCGCCGATCGCGTTGACCCAGGCCCGCACGAACCGCTGCTGGAGGGCGCGCACCTCCTCGGGGGACCGGTCCGTCTCGAGGTCGTTCTCGTCGGTCTCGGCGACGACGACGACCATCGGCCGGTCGATGTTCCAGCCGAGGGACTCGGCATGGGCGATCGCCTCCGTCTCCCGCCCCGCCCGACCGGAGAGGGCATCGCGGAGGAACTCGGCGCGGTACTTGCTCTCGACGGCCGAGACCGCGTGGTCCTTGGTGATCGCGAGTGCCGCCACCGTCGCTGCGCGTTGCAGAAGGTGGATGTCCTCGGCGTCCAGGCGCCGGTCCATGCTGAAGGCCGCCAGCCGACCCAGGTCGGCCGAGCCGGCGAGGATCCGCACCATCGCCCGCCGGGAGCGTTCCCCGTCCTCCCTGCGCAGCCCCACCGGCTCGGACTCGACGATGAGACGGCCGGTGCGGTCGAAGCAGTCGAGGGCGTGGACGTGCTCGAGCGCGTGCGCGGCGCCGCCCTCGGCGAGGAGCCGTCCGTCGGTGGTCGTCACGATCGCGGCGGCGCGGCCCTCGGCGCCGAGGACGGAGACGATGTCCGCGCACAACTCGGTCAGGGAGCCGCCCGCGAGGACGATGCGGTTGAGGATGCGGTGGGCGTCCTCCTCGCGTTGGATCATCGCCGCCTGCCGGTCCAGGAGGCTGACGACGGCCTCGCTGAGTTCGGCCTCGGCGATCCCCTCGGCCCGGGCCACCGAGCGCCATCGGGCGCTCGCCGGTGCCTTCGGCGGTGACAGGGCGGCGAGAAGGTCCTCTTCGAGTCCCTTCGAGGCGCGGTGATCTGGCAGGTTGTGAGGAAGCTGACGAAGATCGTTGGCAACATCTACCATCCGCACACTGTAGTGCTCTCGGTAGCGTTCCTGGATCGAAACAGTTGGCCTATCTCGTCAGAGGCCGGCGCACAACAGCGGTGCAGTGCGGTACAGAGCGGTACAAAGCAGTGCGGAACGGGAGTACCCCATGACGGTACAGACGATGCCACGACGATCCACGATGCGCAGCCGGGCGCTACCCCCGCGAACTGCGTCCCCCCAGGTCCAACCCGAACCCAGGATCCTCCCGACGGCGCGGATCGCGGTGACAGTGGCACCGCCGACCTCCCGGCAACCGGATCACGGCCCGCACCGGGCGGCGGTGAGCGCGCTGTCCGCAGCCCTGGTCCTCGGTCCGACCCGCACCGCCACCGTCGTCGGGAGCACGCGCGCCGGGTGCTACCTCCTGTTCGCCGGCACCGGCCGGGACCGGCCCGAGGTGCTGCCCGTCCTCGTCCCCGAGGCGCTCGCCCTGCCCACGGCAGTGCGCCTCGCGCACCCCTGCGCCGAGCTGGCCGCTCTCGCGGTCCGCGACCGGGTCCAGGTCGGCCAGGGCCGGATCGAGGCGGCGGGACTGAGCATCACGATCGTGCGGACCTTCCGACCGACCCGGGTCCGTCCGTCGACGGATGGTTCCGGGCCCGATTCGGCGCCCGAAACGGGCCCGAACCCATCCGTCGACGGGGTGTGTTCGCCCGGACCGGACACCGGACTCGTCGAGCGGATCGGCCTGGGGTTGGGCCTGACCCCGGAGATCGACGACGAGCTGGCCGGCCACCTCCTCGTCGCGGTCGCGATGGGCTGGCCGACCCCGGACCTGGAGCCCTTCCTGCACCAGACGAGTGCACTGTCCGCCTCGCTCCTGCGGGCCGCCGCCAAGGGGTATGCGGTGCCCGCCGTCGTCGCCTACATCGACGCCGTCGTCGGCCGCGACCAGCACACGGCTGACCGGGTGCGTCCCCAGGTCGAAGCGATCGGGCATACCTCCGGACCGGCACTGCTGCGTGGGATCGACGCCGCCACAGCACGATTCGACACCCCCGTCGGCGCCGAGAGGACGGTCGCGTGACGCAGTCCCTCGATCTGGTCGAGGTGCGCACCGGCGCCTATCACGACTCGGTGAGTCTGATGCAGGTGTCTCGAGCCGTTGCCGCAACCGCCGGGGTCAGCGCTGCCCAGGTGGCGATGGCGACCGAGCTCAACGTCGAGGTGCTCACCGGGATGGGCTTTCGCGTGCCCGACGACGCCGGCCCGAACGACCTCGTCATCGCGCTGCGGGCCGAGTCCGAGGATGCGGTGCAGGCCGGTCAGGCAGCCGTCGAGGAGGCACTCGTCGCGCTGCGGTCCGCGGGGCGTGGTTCAGGGGGCATGGGTGCGGCGCCGCCGCCGCGGACCCTCGGGTCGGCCGCCCGGGGCGCCGGGGCGAACCTCGCCCTGATCTCGGTGCCGGGGAGCCATGCCGTGACCGAGACCTTCGACGCGATCGACGCGGGTCTGTCGGTCATGCTGTTCTCCGACAACGTGTCGGTCGCCGACGAGGTCCGGCTCAAGGACGCCGCCCTGGGGGCCGGCGTCCTCGTCATGGGACCGGACTGCGGGACCGCACTCGTGCAGGGTGTCGCGCTCGGGTTCGCCAACGTCGTGCGCTCCGGATCCGTCGGACTCGTCGCCGCTTCCGGCACCGGTGCCCAGCAGGTCATGTGTCTCCTCGACGCCGCCGGGGTCGGCGTCTCCCACTGCCTCGGTGTCGGCGGACGTGACCTCTCCGACGCCGTGGGTGGCCGCTCCACCGGCCAGGCGTTGACTGCTCTCGCGGACGACCCGCAGACCACCTCGGTCATCGTCGTCTCCAAACCTCCTGACGACGCCGTCCTGGCCGAGATCCGTTCCCACGCCACAGCCCTCGGCCTGCAGGTGCACTGGGCGATCCTCGGCACCGGACGCCCGGACCTGACCGCTGCCGTGGAGTCGGCACTGACGGACCAGGGCATCCCCGTCCCGCAGTGGCCCACGATCGTCGCTGACCCGGACCCGGACGGACTCTCCCGAGGTCACAGCCTCCGCGGCCTGTTCTGTGGCGGCACCCTCGCCGACGAGGCGATGCTCGTCGCCGGGGGCCTGCTCGCCGACCCGATCCGGTCCAACATCGCCCACGACCCGGACCGGCGGATCAGCGGTCACGACCGCGTCGACGGTCACGTCGTCATCGACTTCGGCGACGACGGGATGACCCAGGGACGGGCCCACCCGATGATCGACCCGAGCCTGCGGATGGAACGCATCGCCGCCGAGGCATCCGACCCGGCCTGCGGGGTGCTCCTCCTCGACCTCGTCCTCGGCCACGGCGCCCATCCCGACCCGGCCGGGGACCTCGCCGAGGCGATCCGATCCGCCCGGGAGGTCGCGCATACCTCCGGGCGGGCGTTGCCGGTCGTCGTCTCCCTCACCGGAACCGACGCCGACCCGCAGGGGTATGCGTCCACCGCCGACATCCTCGCCGCCGCTGGCGCGTCGGTGTTCCTGTCCAACGCCGCGGCGACCCGTCACGCCGCGATGCTCCTGTCCGGCCCGGCCCACGGAGGTGCCCGATGAGCGATCCGCTCCGGTCCGCAGCGGCCGACCTGCACGGACTGCTGACCAACGACCCCGTCGTCGCCACGTCGGGGGTGGGTCTGTTCGCCGACGCGCTGCGTGACCAGGCGGTCGCCGTCACCGAGACGGACTGGCAGCCACCTATGGACGGCACCGAGGACGATCTGGCCGCCGTCCTGGCCGACCGGCGCCGTGTCGCGGCCAACGCGTTGGCGGCACAACGGATGACCGCCTCGACGGCCGCTCTGGTCGACGTCGTCCAGGCCCGCGATGCCCTCGGACTCGAGGCGGGCACGTTCCTGCACGCCGGTCCGCCGCTGGAGTGGGAGCGGGCCTCCGGGCCGATGCAGGGTGCCCTCATCGGGGCGGTCCTCTTCGAGGGGTTGGCCGACACGGCCGGGGAGGCCGAGCGGCAACTCGCCTCCGGGGCCTATGAGTTCGAGCCGTGCCATCACCGGGATGCGGTCGGTCCGATGGCCGGTGTCGTCAGTCCGTCGATGTGGCTGTACGAACTGCGCGACGAGGTGCACGGCAACACCTCCTGGTCGTCCCTGAACGAAGGCCTGGGGAAGGTGCTCCGTTACGGCGCCTACAACGACGAGGTGATCGACCGGCTGCACTGGATGACGCGGATCCTCGGCCCGCTGCTGCAGCAGGCGGTCCGTTCGATCGGCCCGGTCGACATCACCGCGATCATCGCCCAGATGCTGCAGATGGGCGACGAGGGCCACAACCGCAACCGGGCCGGCTCGCTCATGCTGCTGCGGGAGCTGCTCCCCGGGCTGATCCAGGCCGACGGATCCTCGAGCGACATCGCCGACGCGGTCCGCTTCTCCGGCGCGAACGAGCACTTCTTCCTCAACCTGGGCATGCCGGCCTGCAAGTTGGCCACCCTCGCCGCCCACGGCATACCCGGCAGTTCCATCGTGACGACGATGGCCCGCAACGGGACCGACTTCGGCATCCGCGTCTCCGGGACCGGGGATCAGTGGTTCATCGGGCCGGCCCAGACCCCGCAGGGGCTCTTCCTCGGCGACTACGGACCGGAGGACGCCAACCCCGACATCGGTGACTCCGCGATCACCGAGACCGCCGGGATCGGCGGGTTCGCGATGGCCGCCGCCCCCGCGATCGTCAAGTTCGTCGGCGGTGACGTGCCGTTCGCGCTCGAGGCGACCCAGTTGATGTACGAGATCACCGAGACCGAGCACCCGATGTTCCAGGTGCCGATCCTCGAGTTCCGCGGCACCCCGACCGGCATCGACGTCACCAAGGTGGTGCGCACCGGCATCCTGCCGCAGATCAACACCGGCATGGCCGGTGCGGTCGCCGGGACCGGTCAGGTCGGTGCCGGCCTCGTGACACCCCCGGCGGAGTGCTTCCCCGCGGCGTTGGCCGCGCTGCGCCGGGCCATCTCCTGGCCCATCTCCTGACCCACTCCTGCGCCGCCACAACTTCGCAATCGCGAAGTTATG
>DUPF01000287.1 GCA_012838445.1 Intrasporangiaceae bacterium
GATGCCGATGTCGGCCGGGCCCGTCGCATACCACTGCTCGAACTTGACCGCGATGTCGTCCAGGGCCGAGGTGTCAGTCAGGTCCGCCCCGGTGGCGGCGCACCGAACTCGTAGGGCACCCCGAGCGCGTCCCCGCAGGCCTGCCCGATCAGCACCCCCGCCGCGCGATCCATCTGCTCGGCCGTGAACTGCTCCATGATGTCCTCCGTTTCCTGTGACCCCGAGCCTATTGCCATGGCGCGGCGGTCAGTCCTGCTCGTCGAGGCACGCAGCCGGTCCCGCATCTCGATCAGGCGCCTGCGAGTCGCGCTGGTGAGCAGGTCCGGGGTTCCGAGCGACTGACCGTCGAGTCGCTGATACCGGTCGACGCCGAGTGCGTCCAGGAACGGCTGAGCTCGCTGACTCGGGGAGCCGGGCGGCAGTCCCAGGGTGTCCATCAACTCCTTGATCTGGAACGTGCCGTTCCAGCCGAAGACCCCGTTGGCGCGGCCGACGATCCAGGCGACGGCTGCGGCGGCGGTGTCGTCCCGGGACCGGCGGCGGAAGATCCGCGGGTCCTCCCGGGCGGCGATCGTCAGCAGGCGTCGGCAGGCGGTGCGGATCTCACGATCACCGATCAGCTCGTCGGCGACCCGGTCGGTGAGTTCGGCGGTGGCCCGCACGCGGTCCCACACATCCTCGGGGACCCCGCTCAGGTCGAGGTCCTCGTTCGGCAGCGGCTCGTCGGTCAGCGCATCCACTGCCTCAACGGAACCCAGCCGGTCGACGAGGCTTCGCATCCCCCACCCGAGGCCGTCCATCCGCAGTTCTTCCGCGGCGGCAGCCATCAGGTCGATCCGCGCCCCCACGACCTCGGGATCGTCCCGGAGGAGGTGGAAGACCTCCTCATGCCGGTCCACCTCCCGGGTGACCGCCAGGGTCAACTCAGCGGACAGACCGCGGCGAGCGTGCGCATACCGGATGAAGGCCCGCACCAGGGTCGGGGTCCGGGCGAACTCGTCCTCGTCCCCCGTCAACTGGATCGGCAGCGCGGTCGTCATCGCGAGCTCGGCAGACTGGGCGGTCCAGTGCAGCGGATCATCCAGGAACAACGTCGCGAATCTCGCTATGGCATGGGCGATCTCGTGGTCCAAGTCGTCGTCGGGTTCCCCGATCTCGTCACTGATGAGGAAGTTGTGGGCGAGTTCGGTGCTGTCGTCGAGCTCCGAGTCCCCGGCCCAGTCGTCGGTCCACCGGCCCCCGCTGCCGACGACCTCACCGCCGGTCGGCATCCGCTCGAGGACGAACTCCAGGAACGGCAACGCATCAGGCCACATACCCTCCTCGATGTCCGGCATTTCCTCCACCCACGCGTCGATGGCCCGGCGGAGGGTCGCGCGCGCGTCCGCTGGATCGATCGCGGTCATCTTCAGGCCGTGGTCAGCACTGCTCGTCCGGATGTGCTCGGCGGTGACTGCGTTCCCCTCCTGGCTCATCAGGAAGTCGGTGATCGCTCCCCCGACGATGTGGCTGATGAGGAGGATGAGGGTGGCCTCGGTGCCGTCCGGCCAGCGGGCGGCGAGCAGCATCTGGTCACTGCGACCGGTCGGTTCGGTGACGAGGTATGCGTCGCGCACCTCGACCTCGCCGAACCGTTCCACTGCGGGATGGACCGGCTGACGCCGGGTGGTCAGCGCCCGCCGGATCCGAGCGGCGAGGAGTTCGTCGTCGATGAGGGCGGCCAGGACGTGGAGGGCGTGGGTGGTCTCCGAGATGTCGATGTCGATGAAGGACTCGACGAGGTCGTTCAGGGACATCGGTGGCCCTTCCATCCCGTCGGGTGGGCCACCGAGTGCGTCCATGGTCTCGTCGGTGGTGATGTAGTGGATCGATGCGA
>DUPF01000032.1 GCA_012838445.1 Intrasporangiaceae bacterium
GCGGCCGCGATCGGCTCGGCGTCCAGATCGACCGAGCCCTTGCCGAGCGGCGACCACGACTCGGTGACGATGCCGAGCCGCTCGTGCACCGCGACGAGGTCGTCCTGCGGGAAGCGCGGGTGGATCTCCACCTGGTTCACCGCCGGCGTCACCCCGGTCGCGGTGATGATCCGATCCAAATGCGCCGCAGTGAAATTCGAGACACCGATCGACCGGATCAAGCCGCGCTCACGGCATGCGATGAGGCCCTCCCACGCCTCGACGTAGAGGTCCCGCCCCGGGTTCGGCCAGTGGATGAGGACGAGGTCGAGCACGTCCAGCTGCATCCGGCGCAGTGAGTCCTCCACGCTGGCCACCGCCAGGTCCCGCGCGTGGAATCGGCCGGGCACCTTCGTCGTGACGAGCAGGTCGGCGCGGTCCAGCCCGCTCGCGCGCACCGCATCACCGACCTCGACCTCGTTCTCGTAGTTGACGGCCGAGTCGATGAGCCGATAGCCCGCCTCGATCGCGCTCACCATCGCCGCCACCCCCTCGGCCCCGCGCAGCGGATAGGTCCCGAATCCGATCACCGGCAGCCGGTGGCCGTCATTGAGGTCGTAGGTCTGGGTCGGGTTCATCACGGTCCTCTTCGGCGGGGATGGGTGTGCCTCCAGCATGCCAAAGCGCAGGGTATGCGGCGCGCACCTGCGTGCACCGCCCAGCCGCCCCCCTGCCAGGGCAGCCGCGCACCGGCCAGGCGGGCTGATGCACCGGGCGGGGCACCGCATACAGTCGGGAGCATGAAACCCGGACAGGCCCAGAACCTCGCGACCGCGCTGGCCCACGGGGAGCGCTCGGCGGTCGAGACCGTCGAGCAGGCGATCGCCAGAATCGAGAGCCAGGATGCGGCGATCAACGCCGTCGTCGTCCGTGACTTCGAGCGGGCCCGGGAGCAGGCGACCCGGGCCGACGAACTGCTGCGCCGCGGTGAGCGGGCCCCGCTGCTCGGGGTGCCGATGACGATCAAGGAGAGCATCAACGTCGCCGGGCTGCCGACGACGTGGGGGATGGAACAGCAGGCCGGCTACGTCCCGGAGCACGACGCCACCGTCGTGCGTCGACTCAAGGCCGCCGGCGCGATCATCCTCGGCAAGACGAATGTCCCGCCGCTGCTGTCCGACCTGCAGTCGGCGAACCCGGTCTACGGAGTGACGCACAACCCCTACCGGCAGGGCCTCTCCCCGGGTGGCTCCTCCGGTGGATCGGCGGCAGCGCTCGCTGCCGGGTTCGTCGTCGCCGAGGTCGGCAGCGACATCGGTGGCTCGATCCGCACCCCGGCTGCGTTCTGCGGGGTGTGGGGGCTCAAACCCACCCACGGGGTCGTCCCGCTCGCCGGTCACACGTTCCCCGGCACCGACTCCGCCGACGTCCATCTCGCAGTCGTCGGACCGATGGCCCGCTCCGTCGCCGACCTCGACCTGCTCCTTGGCATCCTCGCCAATCACCCACTGTCCCATTCGGATCGGCCCACCTTGCGTGGACTGCGGGTCGCCGTCGTCACCGAGCATCCGCTCGCCGCGTGCAGCAGCGAGATGACCCGAGCCGTGCAGACCCAGGCGGGTCTGCTCGAGGCGCGCGGCGCATACCTCGACACCGACCCGGACCTGCCCGACCTCGAGGGGATGCACCGCGACTATCTGCGGCTGCTCAACACCGTCATGTTCCGCGGCACCCCACCGCCGGGGCAGCCGCCGACGACTCTGACCCAGTGGTTCGACCTGCTCGATCGGCACGCCCGTGTCGGACGGGTCTGGGACGAGTTGCTCAGCGACCGCTACGACGTCATCCTCGCTCCGGTGTTCGGCACGACGGCCTTCCCCATCGACGACGGCGACATCACCACTCGCACCATCGACATCGACGGACGCAACGAGCCGTTCGCTCCGCAACTGGCGTGGGCCGGGTTGGCCTCCTATCCGGGGCTGCCGGCCGTCTCGTTCCCGGCCGGGTTGAGCGCCGACGGGATGCCGATCGGGTTGCAGCTCATCGGTCCTCGCTTCGCCGACCGGCAGCTGCTCCAGATCGCCGCGCTGCTGACCGACCGCTGAGGTGCCGCCACCGCCTCGCCACCGGAGAGGGCGTTGAGGAACAACAGGTTCGACGGGCCGCTGGGATTGGCGATCATTCGGGGAGACCATCGACGTGCCGCCCATGGTGGCGGTCGCCGTGTCGTCGACCCGGCCTCAATAGTTCGAGGGCTGTCGCCCCCGCCGGCGCAGCAGCATCAGGGGCAGGATGACCCACAGCACCAGAATGACCGCGACGATCGCCCCGACGATGAGCAGCGCCGTGCCGTGATCGAGCACCATGTCGACGACGAGGAGGAGCGCCCCGGTCAGCGTCAGCCCCAGCGCGACGAACGACGCCTGGGTCAGGCGGTGCGAGACCGTCATGAGGACGTCCTTCTTGTGCTTGGCGTAGAGGAACCGGTGCGTGATGACCGGGGCCATGGTCAGCGCCGTCGACAGCGCCGCCAGGCACACGACGACGACATAGATCGTCCGCGAGGTCGGGTTCAGATCCGCGAACCGCTGCTGGAACGGCAGCACGAGCAGGAACGCGAAGAGGATCTGCACGCCGGTCTGGGTGACCCGCAACTCCTGGAGCATCTCGTTCCAGTGCCGGTCCATCCGCTCGGCCGTGGTCTCGTCCCGGGTCGCGTTCGCCCGCTGGTCACCGGGTCGGTCCGTTCCGGTCTCGCTCACAGGCACACGGTATGCGGTGCGCGCCTTTCCCCGGCCCCGTTGACGGATGGTTCTGGGCCCGGTTTCGGGCGAAAAGCGGTGCTAGAACCATCCGTCGACGGTCATGGGCGGGGGTCGGGACCGGCGCCGGGGTCCCGGTTCATGCGGCCGGTTCGGTGTCGACCGCGGTGATCGTCGTCAGGGTCGATCCGTGGTCGCCGTGCAGGCGGGTCCGCGCGGTCGGTTCCTGCCCGACGAACTGGTCCTCGATGCTCGTCCCGGCCAGCAGGGTGGCACCGGTCGCGGTGTAGTCGTCGCCGGCGTCGGGCCGTCGGTAGACCTTCGCAGCGGTCCGCACAAGCATCCCGGTCGGCTTGATCCGCTTCGGCAGCAGGTAGCCGAGCAGGTGCCCGAAGGCGCGGATGTCGAGCGTCTGCGCCCGGGTCCGCACCCGGTAGGTGAGCTCCGGATCCAGACCCCGCAGCGGTATGCGGTCGCCCGGTTGGGCGGCGTGCACCCGGGTCTGCAGGTGGGCATGGACCGCGTGCCGCTGATCTGGGGCGACGATCGTCACGTCGTGCTGCTCGGGTCGGGCGCCCGGGTCGTGGCGGAGGAAGCGGCCGAACTGGAGGGTGCGGCGGTGCTCCTTGTAGAACCGGATCTGCCGGGCGACCTCGCGCCGCTCGGCCGGGTCCAGGTCCCGCGGATCCAGCTCGTAGCCGAGGATCCCGAGGGCGGCCACGTTGAACCGGGTGGACAGTGGGGTCTGCCGCAGGGTCTGGAAGTGCGGGGCGGCGGAGACGTGCGCCCCCATCGTCGACTGCGGATAGAGATGGGAGAGGCCGAGTTGTATGTCGATCCGCTCGATGGGGTCGGTGTTGTCCGAGGTCCAGATCTGGGGTCCGAAGCAGAGCATCCCGAGGTCGAACCGGTTGCCGCCGGAGCTGCACGTCTCGAGGAGGATGTGCGGCCGGGGCTCGAAGATGCGCCGCAGCAGGTCGTAGAGGCCGAGGACCCGCCGGTGCGCGACCTCGCCGGCCGCGAACCGCGAGGAGCCGACGTCGGAGAGGTGCCGGTTCATGTCCCACTTGACGTATCCGATCGGGGCGCTGTCGAGCACCGCGCCGATGCGTTCGACGAGATGGTCGCGCACGTCGTCGCGGCCCAGGTCGAGGACGAGTTGGTGCCGGCCGCGGCTCGGCTCCCGTCCGGGCACGCGGATGACCCAGTCCGGGTGGGCACGGAACAGGTCGGAGTCCGGGTTGACCATCTCCGGCTCGAACCACAGCCCGAACATCATCCCGAGGCCGGTGACGTGCTCGGCCAGCGGCCGCAGTCCGTCCGGGAACGTGGCCGGATCGACGACCCAGTCGCCGAGTCCGCGCCGGTCGTCGGTGCGGGCGCTGCTCCCGGTCCCGAACCATCCGTCATCCACGACGAACAGTTCGCAGCCGAGCCGGGCCGCGCTGCGGGCCATCGAGCGCAGGGTGCGCTCGTCGACGTCGAAGAACATCGACTCCCACGTGTTGAGCTTGACCGGGCGCTCCCGGTCGGCCCATTCGCCGCGCACGACATGGCGGGCGACGAAGGAGTGGAACTGGTCGCTGACGCCGCCGAATCCGTTCCGGGAGAACGTCATCACCGCCTCCGGGGTCTCGAACCGCTCACCGGGTTCGAGGCGCCATTCGAAGCCGGTCGGGTTGATCCCGGACAGCACCCGGACCAGTCCGTGCGCGGTCTGTTCGACGCCGGTGAAGTGGCTCCCTGAGTAGACGAGGTTGAACCCGTAGACCGCGCCGTGGGCCTCGCTCGCATGCCGCTCGGCGAGGAGCACCCCGGGGTTGTGCCGGTTCGAGGAGTCCCCGGTGAGTGAGTTGTTCACGTACAGACCGGGGGCGAGTGGACGTCGGTGCCGGTGGCCCTCGGCGATCCAGGCACCGTCGAAGGTGATCAGGTCGAAGCCGAGGTCGGGCAGGTCCGTGAGTTGGCTCATCAGGCGGCGCACGCTCACGCCTTCGGTCCCGACGACCCGCAGCACGGTGCGGCGGGTGATGACGTCGACGCCGGGGTGGGTCGTCACGACGAGATCGCACTCCAGCCCGCCCACTTCGTCGGCGAGGGTGATGATCAGCGAGCTGGCCCGCCCGTCCGGGTCGAGCGCACCGGGCAGCCCATCCAGGCACGGCACCGTCCCGGCGCTGACCCGATGGGAGCGATAGGTGAGATCGGTGACGAACGAGCCGTCCGGCATACGAATCTCCAGGGCCGGTTCGCGGAAGTCCCCCTTGCCGAGCCCGCTCCAGGCCAGGGCGAGGCCGTCGAGACAGTAGGCCGGGTCCCGGGACTCGTCGTAGGCGACCGCCATGCCCGGCGGATGGGTGGCCCGGTGCCGCAGCGGCAGGGTGCCGTGCTCGCCCAGGCCGCTGACCCGGTCGCCGTAGTGGATCTGCTCCAGGTGACCGAAGCGGGTGACCGCGATGACCCAACTCGTGTGGTCGGTGCGCACGTGGAAGGTCGGGCCGCCCGAGCTTCCGTCACCGGAAGGGGTGCCCTCGCCGTCGAGGACTTCGATCACGGTCGTACCCTACGGCCCCCACCATCCCGAAACCATCCGTCACCGGTGCCCGCCTCAGTCGACGGATGGTTGTGAGCCCGATTCTCGGCCGGAAGCGGTACCGAAACCATCCGTCAACGGGGGTGTGGGGCAGGAATCGTTCGCCGGAAGATCAACCGGCGTTCACCGAGGCGTTGGTCTCCGGTCGGTCCGCGATGGCGACACTCGGCCCCATGACCTCGACCTCCCGCTCTGCCCTGCGCCTCAGCCTCGCCGCGACCGCCGTCGGCGCGCTGTGCGCCACGACCCTCTTCGCCGCCGCTGCCACGGCAGCACCGGCCGCCAACCCGTCCGGCAAGTCCATCTCGGTCACCCTGGCCGGCACGCACGCGACCGGCATCTTCGACGCCTCGGCCGCGGAGATCCCGGCCTTCGACGCCACGACGGACACCCTCTTCGTCGTCAACGCCGAGTCCGGCGCCGTCGATGTCCTCGACCTCGGCGCCGACGGCGTCCCGGTCCACCGCGACACCCTCTCGGTCGCGGGCAGCCGCGCCGCCGACGGGTCCACCGTCGACGAGGGTGCCGTCGTGAACTCGGTCGCGGTCTCCGGCGGCATCCTCGCGGTCGCTGTCGAGGCCGAGGACAAGGTCCAGCACGGCTGGGTCCTCTTCTACGCGACGAATGACCTCGCCTACCTCGGCGGCGTGCGCGTCGGCTCCCTCCCGGACTCGCTCGCCTTCACCCCCAACGGTGCGTATGTTGTGGTCGCCAACGAGGGTGAGCCCGCCGACGACTTCAGCAGCGATCCCGAAGGCACCATCTCGGTCATCTCAGTTCCCAAGAACCGCAACCAGTTCGGCCGCCTCGACCAGTCCAGTGTCCGCACCGTCGACTTCCGCGCCTATGACGAGGGAACGCCCCTGCCCGACGGAGTGCGCGTCTTCGGGCCCGACGTCGCGGTCCCCGAGGGACACGAGACGGTCGGCTACACGGCCCGCAACCTCGAGCCCGAGTACGTGACGATCGACGCGACCGGGCGCACCGCATACATCTCCGTCCAGGAGGCCAACGCCATCGCGGTCGTCGACATCAAGAGCGCGTCGCTGACCGACCTGTGGGCTCTGGAGCTGACCGACTGGTCCGTCGACGGCAAACTCGACGCCTCCGACCGCGACTCCGGGATCAACCTGCGGAACTGGCCGGTCCACGGCGTGCCGATGCCGGACGGGATCGCGACCTACCGATTCCGCGGTCAGGACCTCGTCGTCACCGCGAACGAGGGCGACGCGCGCGAGTGGGGCGACTTCGCCGACGTCCGGCGGGCCGGTCACAAGAGCATCACCTTGTGCGAGGACGCCTTCCCGAACGCCGCCGAGCTGAAGGACAACGCCAACCTCGGCCGGCTCAACATCATCACCGACCTCGGCTACAACGCGGAGGGTGCGTGCTACAACGAGCTGTATGCGTTCGGCTCGCGCAGCTTCTCGATCTACACCGCCGACGGAGAGCGGCTGTTCGACTCGGCCGGGCAGTTCGAGGCGAAGATCGCCGAACTCATTGACGCCGGTGAGCTGCCGGCGGAGGCGTTCAACTCCAACCACTCCGAAGGCCCGTCCTTCGACAAGCGCAGCGACGACAAGGGTGTCGAACCCGAGGCCGTCGCGATCGGTGCGATCCAGGGCCGCACCTACGCGTTCATCGGTCTGGAGCGCATCGGCGGCGTGATGATCTACGACATCACCGACCCGAGGGCGGCGTTCTACGTCGACTACGTCAACAACCGCGACTTCTCCGTCGCGTACGACGAGGACGGCGGCGACTGGGCGGCCGCCGGGGACCTCGGTGCCGAGGGTCTCGTCTTCGTCCCGGCGAACCAGAGCCCGACCGGCGAGGCGCTGCTCGTCGTCGCGAACGAGGTCTCCGGCACGACGTCGGTCTTCGAGGTCACCCCGACCCGCTGACCCACCGGCTCATCAGGAGCCCCTGCCGCGGGAGGTACCGCCAGGGTGCGTCTCCCCTTCCC
>DUPF01000033.1 GCA_012838445.1 Intrasporangiaceae bacterium
ATCCGAGAGGGGGCCGAGGTTCGGTCAGTGCGATCGCGCATTATGCGCTCACGCTAAGCGTGAGCATTGTGGGATCCACAATCTTCTCCGTTTCAGTCATTGGAACGTGGAATTGTCCACACGGTTCGTGACGCCGCCTTTTTACTCGCCGCCGGACGTCTGGCGCCGCAGCGGTGGTCAGCGCTCGCGGCGTGGATGCGTGGGCACGACACGGGCGCAGCGGGCGAGGTGCCGGAGGCCCCGGACTTGTCGGAGCCGATGTCGGCGATGGTGGCCTCGGTGTGGGCGGCGGCGTGGAAGCGTGCCGCCGAGCAGGCCGACGAGGCGACCTCGGTCGCGTTGGATGCTGCCCGCGCCGGCGAGGCCGATTCCCTCGCGGCGGCGGAGGCAGCCACGGTGCAGTGAGCAGACGCCGACGCTGCCAGGGATGAGGCAGTCCGGGGTGCAGAGCAGTTGCGGGCCAAGGCCACGTCGAACCCCGACCCTGTCAAGCCCCGGGTTTCGTAGACAGTGATTATCTGGCGTCGACGAGGTCGGCGTCGACGGTCTGAGTTGATTGCTGCGCCTGGTGAGCTTCTTCGTATTCGGCGGGTGGGACGTAGCCGATCTCGCCGTGGATCCGGCGGTGGTTGAACCAGTCGACGTACTCGGCGACGGCGATCTCCAGGTCGTCGATCCCGCGCCACGGGCCCTTGTGGCGATTGCGGACGAGTTCGGCCTTGAACAACGAGTTGTACGCCTCGGCAAGGGCGTTGTCGTACGAATCGCCCTTCGATCCCACCGAAGCGACGAGGTCCTGATCGGCGAGTCGCTCGGTGTAGCGCAGCGCTCGATACTGAACGCCGCGGTCGCTGTGATGAATGAGTCCGGACAAGTCGGCGCCGGCGTGGGTTCGCTGCCAGATCGCCATGTTCAACGCATCGAGCGCGAGGTCGGTGTACAGGTTCTTGGAGACCTGCCATCCGACGACCATCCGCGAGTAGACGTCGATGACGAACGCGGCGTACACCCACCCGGTGAACGTGTGAACATAGGTGATATCGGCGACCCAGAGCTGATTCGGCGCTTCGGCGACGAACTTGCGATCGACCAGGTCAGCGGGCCGTTCGGTCTCGGCCTTGGGGCGCGTGGTGCGCGGTGACGTGGCCCGCTGGACCCCCTTGAGGCCCTCGGCGCGCATGAGGCGCTCGACGGTGCAGCGGGCCACCTCGTGCCCGGCCCGTACCATTTCCTTCCAGATCTTGCGGGCTCCGTACACGTGGTAGTTCTCCTCATACATGCTCCGGATCTCGGTGGTGAGCTCGGCGTCGCGCTCGGCACGCACCGAGGCCGGCCTGCTCTTGGCGGCGTAATAGGTCGAGGGTGCGATCTCCGCGCTGGTTTCCCGCAGTGCATCGCAGATCGGCTGGACACCATGCTCGTCCTTGTAGCGGTCGACGAAGGCGACCTTCATCTCGGTCCGCGGTCCAGCTCCGCAGCAAAGAAAGCCGAAGCCTGCTTGAGGATCGTGTTCGCGCGCCGAAGCTCGCGATTCTCCTTCTCCAGCTCGGCCAGTCGGGCATCCCGATCGGAGGAGACCCTCGAAGCGGTCACGCCGTCGGCTTGGGCCTTACGGACCCACGTGCGCAGCGCCTCGCGGTGCACGCCGAGCTGCTCAGCGATCCGCACGATCGCCCCGTGCGCACGATCAGGGTCCGCCAGCGCCTCCAACGCCATCCGCGTCGCGCGCTCACGCAACTCCTCCGGGTACTTACGCGGTGCTCCCATAAACTGATTGTCCTTCCGGCTGTTCGATGTCTCCATCAAACCCGGGGCACGTCAACGAGAAGGGCGAGCCGGCACCGGCCAAGCGCCCGAATGCCCGCAATGGCACGACCTCGAAGACCATCGAGTCCGAGGTCGGGTCGTTCACC
>DUPF01000034.1 GCA_012838445.1 Intrasporangiaceae bacterium
GGCCCCCCCGCCGCGACCCGGACCGCCCGACCGGCGCGGTCCGCCGTCCCGACGGGCCCGACCCCGACCGACCCGGCCGACACCGGGATGCGCCCCGGCCTGCTCCACCCAGGCGCCCCGGTGCTCGGCGTTGCGGATCGCCTGGATCACCTCGCTGCTCACCCGGTCGGAGTCGAACAGGTCGAACAGTTCCCGACCGACCATGAGGTGCTGCCACAGCGGCACCGGCCGGTGCTCGGAGACGACGATCTCGTGCTCGCCGCGGACCTCGGCCAGCCAGGCCCCGAACTCCTCGGCATTGCTCACCGTCGCCGACAGCGAGACGACCTGGACCGAGGCGGGCAGGTGGATGATGACCTCCTCCCAGACCGCGCCGCGGAACCGGTCCGCGAGGTAGTGCACCTCGTCCATGACGACGAAGCCGAGCCCGACGAGGGTGCTGGACGCCGCATACATCATGTTGCGGAGCACCTCGGTGGTCATGACGACGACCGGGGCCTCCCCGTTGATCGAGGCGTCACCGGTGAGGAGGCCGACCCGCTCGGCACCGTACGTGGCGACGAGGTCGTGGTACTTCTGGTTCGACAGCGCCTTGATCGGGGTCGTGTAGAACGCCTTGCGGCCGGTGGCCAGGGCCAGGTGCACCGCGAACTCGCCGACGACGGTCTTGCCGGCCCCGGTGGGCGCGGCGACGAGGACCCCCTTGCCGTCCTCGACGTGCCGGGCGGCCTCCTCCTGGAAGTCATCGAGGGGGAACTCGAGCGTCTCGGTGAACTCCCGCAGGTGCGGATACCTCGCCCGGTCGCGTGCGGCGGCATACCGCTGCGCGGGACTGCTCATGCCGATCAGCCTACGTGACCGGCGGATCCCGACCCAGCAGGCGCGAGGCTCAGGAGGTCGACAGCCGGTGGTTGCGGGCGGCGATGATCCGCATCGCGCCGGGGACGACCTCGACGATCCGCGGCAGTGGCCCGATCCGCTCCCCGTCGGCGTAGGCCACGATCCCCGGGGCGTCGAGTTCGATCCGTCGCCCGCGGATGATCCGCACGGCCGGGTGGGTGACGTGCTTGCCGGAGAACACCTTCGGGAACACCCGGATGAAGGTCAGTTTGGAGAGCTCGCTGAGGATGAGCACGTCGAGGAGTCCGTCGTCCATCATCGCCGACGGCACGACCTTCATCCCCCCGCCGTAGGAGACGTTGTTCGCGACGGCGACGAGCATGGCACCTCCGTCGTGGACGACACCGTCGATGGTGATCCGGTATGGAATCGGCGTGAACACTGGCAGTTCGAGGAGTGCCGAGAGGGTGTACTTCGCACTCCCCCGAGCCCAACTGATGCTGTTCGCCCGCTCGTTGACGATCGCGTCGAAGCCGCCGGCGAGGACCCCGATGAACCAGGTGACGGCACCATCGGTTCCGGTCACCCGGGCTGCATCGACGGTATGCGGTACTCCGGTGCGCAGCAGATCTACGGCGTCGACCGGGTCCCCGACGGGCAGCCCGAATGCGGCAGCGGCATCGTTGCCGGTGCCCGCCGGGACGATGAGGAGCGGGATCTGTGACTCGGCGAGGGCGTTGACGGCGAGGTTCACCATGCCGTCGCCGCCGACGGCGACGAGGCAGTCGATCGAGCCGGCTGTCACCGCCTCACGGATCTGGCGGACCGCCTGCGCGGCGTCGGCTCCGGTGAGGTCGATGAAGGGGATCTGCCGGGCACGCAGTTCGGCGGCGACCCGGGAGCCGATCCGGCCGGCGGAGCGGGCTCCGGCCGTCGGGTTGATGACCAGGCCGATCCGGGAGATGCCGGGGAGCAACTGCGGCTCGTCGTGGCGGTCCATCGGAGGTGTGTCCTGACGGCTACAGCGCCGACGCCTGGTCGTCGGCGAGATCCTTGGACCATTCGGGGCGGTTCTTGGCACGCCGCCTCTCGATGAATTTCATGACGAAACCGGCGATGAAGTACAACCCGAGCAGCGGGATCCCGAGCATGAGCATCGTCGAGGCGTCACCGGTTGGGGTCGCCACGGCGGCGAAGACCATGATGAGCAGTGTGGCGACCCGCCAGTGCTGGAAGACGAAGCGGGACGGTAGGACGCCGATGAGGTTGAGCGCGACCATGAATACCGGGAGCAGGAACCCGATGCCGAAGACGAGCATGAGCCGGGTCACGAAGGCGAAGTACTTCGCGTTGTCCTGGATGTTCGAGGACCCGGGTGGGGTGAAGCCGTAGAGGATCTGCAGCGCCATGGGTAGGATCGCGAACGCGACGAAGACCCCGGTGAGGAAGAGCGGGACCATGGCCGCGATGAATCCCAGCGACCAGCGCTTCTCCTTCTTCGTCAGGCCGGGCACGATGAAGGCCCAGATCTGATAGAGCCAGACCGGGCTGGTCAGGATGATCCCGGCCCACAACGAGAGGCTGATCCGCTGGCTGAGCGCGGAGGTCGCCTCACCGAAGTTCAGCGTGATGAGCGAATCCGGGTTGGCGTTCTTGTAGGCGTACCACGGCTCGGTGAGTTTGTCGTACACCGGCCAGAAGAACTGCACCCCGATCGCGATCGCCGCGATCGCCGCCGCGCTCACCGCGACCAGGAGCCGTCTCCGGAACTCCCTGAAGTGCTCGGCGAGGGTCATCCTCCCCTCGGGGTCGCGAGGGGTTCTGCGACGGAAGGCCACCGGTGACGGCTAGCGGGCTACCGCGGGTTCAGGCGACCGGGCGGGTCGGGTCGTCCGGATACTGCTGCTGCGGTGTCTGCGCGGGCGGCTCCTGGGCCTGCGGGGCCGGCTGCGGCTGGTAACTCCCCGGTTGCGGGGCCTGATAGTCCTGCACCGGCGGCGGCGGGGTCACCTGCTGCTGGGGGCGGTACTCCTGGGGCTGCTCGCTCGCCTGGCTCTGCACGGTCCCCTCTCCCGCATCCTCCTTGCCGTCCTTGCGCATCTCCTCGACCTCGCTCTTGAACACGCGAGCCGAGCGGCCGAGGCTGCGGGCAGCGTCGGGGAGTTTCTTCCAGCCGAAGACGATGATGAGGAGAATGACGATGATGAGGATCTCTTGGCCGCGAAGACCACCCATGGGATCCACCCTTTCGGTGTTGTGACAGGTGCCGAGTGACACGGGTCGACGCCTTAGTCTACGGCAGGGCGCGGACCGGACTCACCGGCTCGCATGCTGCTCCCGGGCTGCGCCGGTCCACTGCACCAGTGTCTCCCGAACCCGAGCGGGTGCGAGGATCGTGGCGGCTCCCCCGAGGCCGGCCACGAGCCGGATCAGCCAGTCCAGGCGGGAGACCGCCATTGTCACGGCCTCGCCGACATGGGTGCCGTCGACCTCGACGCGGGCCTGCGCCACGATCGGGTAGTACTCCGCGACCCAGCGTGCCGACGGCCCCAGCAGCAGGGTCACCGTCGTCGCGTCGGGCGAGGGCTGATAGATCCCCGCCCGCAGATCGCGGGTGGTTGCCTCCGGGGGTGGGGTGCCGTCGACGTCGAGGACGGTGACGTCCCGGATCCGGTCCAGTCGGAACAACCGGGTCGCGCCGGCCCGATGGCACCAGCCCTCCGCATACCAGCGCCCGTCGACGCTGACCACCCGCATCAGGTCGACGTCACGTTCGGTGCGCTGGTCCCGCGACGCCCCGTCATAGACGAGATGCACCCTCCGCCGCTCGGCCAACGCGGACCGGACGGTGGCGAGCAGCTCGGCGTCGAC
>DUPF01000035.1 GCA_012838445.1 Intrasporangiaceae bacterium
CGGTCACCGAGTCGTACACGGTCACGCAGGCTGATCTGGATGCGGGCAGCGTGTACAACGCGGCCACTGCTGATGGTGAGGACCCTGGTGGTGACCCGGTCGACCCGCCTGGTGACGACGAGGAGGTGCCTGCCGAGCTGAAGCCGGGTATCGACCTGGACAAGCAGGCTGAGCTGACTGGTGACGCCAACGGCAACGGCAAGGCCGATGTCGGTGACGAGATCACCTTCTCCTTCGTGGTCACCAACACCGGCAACGTCACCCTGACCGAGGTCGGCGTCAGTGACCCGATGCTGGCCGAGGTCGGGATCACGGTGACGTGCCCGGCAGCGGTGCTGGCTGCGGGTGAGTCGATGACGTGCACGGCTGACCGTGTCTACGTCGTGACTGAGGACGACCAGCGTGCTGGACAGGTGCACAACGTGGCGACCGCCACCGGGACACCGCCTCCGACCACCGACCCGGAGACGGGTGAGGAGGTCCCGACCCCGCCGGTGACGGACGAGGACGAGACCACCACACCGGTCCCGCCGGCGCCGGAGAAGCCGCGTCCGCCATTGGCGCAGACCGGTGCCGAGGTGGCGAGCCTGGGGCTCCTGGCCCTGGCCCTCGTCGGTGGAGGTGCCGTGCTGACTGCGACGAGCCGTAAGCGCCGCACCGAGTAGCACGAGTTAACGTTGTGGGCGGTGGTGGCTTCGGCTGCCACCGCCCACAGCCGTGACAGGACTGCTGATCACGCGAGAGGAAGAGGATCTGATGAAGCGAAGGAACGGGCTGGCTCGCGCGCTGGCCGCGGGGGTGGCGCTCAGCGTTGTTCTGGCGGGGTGCAGCGGCGACGATGACGGCGGCAACGGGGACGGTGCTCCCACCACGACAGGGACAGTGACCGCGACCACTGACGAGACCAGCGCACCCACCGAGGCGCCCACTGACGGCGCAACCGACGCTGGGACAGAGTCAGCGACCGACAGCGAGACCGCCGAGGAGACTGAGGCCGGGCCGGACCGGGACCCGGTGGTCGAGCTCGAGGGTGAGGCTGCGGGGATCCGTTCGGATGTGACGCTGGATTCCTGTGACCTGACCGCCGGGGCGGTTCAGGCCACCGGGTCGGTGACGAACTCGGCCGATGAGGCCCGGGACGTCGTCGTCATGATCGTGTGGCTGGAGCAGGAGAGCAACAGCTCTCTCGCCCGCAAGACCTTCGTCGAGCGTGACCTGGCGCCGGGGGAGAGCGTGGACTTCACCCTCGATGCAGAGCTGGCTGAGGACGCCCGCGAGTGCGTCGTCAACGCCCGCGCGGGAACCGCAGCCGAATAGGTCTCGACAAGCCGAGCAGCGCATACACCTGCTCTGGTCTGAAACGCAGTGAGGTGCCGGACCCATCGGGGTCCGGCACCTCACTGGGTGTGCGGGAGGGTCAGGCGTTGCCCTCGAACATCGAGGTGACCGAGCCGTCCTCGAACACCTCACGCACGGCGCGGGAGATGAGCGGGGCGATCGACAGGGTCGTCAGACCGTCGAACTGCAGCTCCGGAGCGATCGGGAGGGTGTTGGTGACGATGACCTCCTGCGCCGCGCACGCCTGGAGGCGCTCCTTGGCCGGGCCGGAGAGGATCGCGTGGGTGGCGGCGATGACGACACCGGCAGCGCCGTCCTTCATGAGCGCGTCGGCGGCCTTGGTGATCGTGCCGCCGGTGTCGATCATGTCGTCGACGAGCACGCAGAGCCGTCCCTCGACCTCGCCGACGACTCGGTTCGCGGCCGACTCGTTGGGCCGGTCGATGTCGCGGGTCTTGTGGATGAAGGCCAGCGGCGCACCACCGAGACGGCGCGACCACTGCTCGGCGACCTTGATCCGGCCGGCGTCGGGGGAGACGACGGCGAGGTTCTCGGTGCCGTACTTGGCCTTGACGTAGTCGGTGAGGATCGGCAGCGCCATGAGGTGGTCGACCGGGCCGTCGAAGAAGCCCTGGATCTGTGCGGTGTGCAGGTCGACGGCCATGAGTCGGTCGGCTCCCGCGACGGCGATGAGATCGGCGATGAGCCGGGCCGAGATCGGCTCGCGCCCGCGGTGCTTCTTGTCCTGGCGGGCATAGCCGTAGAACGGGAGCACGACGGTGATCCGCTTGGCCGAGGCCCGCTTGAGCGCGTCGATCATGAGGAGGTGCTCCATGATCGACTCGTTGATCGGAGCGGTGTGGCTCTGGATGACGAAGGCGTCGCACCCGCGCACCGACTCCTCGTAGCGGACATAGATCTCGCCGTTGGCGAAGTCATACGCCGACGTCGGCACGAGCTCGGTCCCCAACTCGGCGGCGACCTCCTGGGCCAGGCCCGGGTGCGCCCGCCCCGAGAAGACCATGAGGTTCTTCTTGGTCTTCTTCTGGATCCCGAGCCGGTGGTGCTTGTCCTTGCTCACGATGACTGGTCACCTTCCGTGGTCGAGTCGCCTTGCGCATCAACAGAATTCGATTGGTCGGTATGCGTGGAGTCGGCTTGTCCTGCACGCGCGGCCTCCGCAGCCGCGGCAGTCTTCGTGCCGGCCCGGGACCGGGCCACCCAGCCGTCGATGTTGCGCTGGTGACCGCGCGCCACCGCGATCTGGCCCGGCTCGACGTCGTGGGTCAGTGCGGAGCCGGCCCCGACATACGCACCGTCGCCGATGTTCACCGGGGCGACGAGGACCGAGTCGGAGCCGACGAACGAGTGCCTGCCGACGGTCGTGTGGTGCTTGGCGACGCCGTCGTAGTTGGCGAAGATCGTGCCCGCGCCGATGTTGGCGCCCTCACCGATCGTCGCGTCCCCGCAGTAGGTCAGGTGCGGGACCTTGGCGCCGTCGCCGATCCTGGCGTTCTTGGTCTCGACGAAGCCGCCGATCTTGCCCTTGGCGCCGAGCTCGGTGCCGGGGCGCAGATAGGAGTAGGGGCCGACCGTCGCCTCGGCGCCGATCTTGGCGTGGTGGACCTCTGCGCGGATGATCGAGGCACCGTCGGCGACCTCGGTGTGGGCGATTGTCACCTCGGGTCCGATGGTGCAGCTCGCGCCGATCGTGGTGGCACCGAGGAGCTGGGTGCCGGGCAGGATCGTCGTGTCCTGGCCGATGCTCACGTCGACGTCGATCCACGTCGAGGCCGGGTCGACGATGGTCACCCCGGCGCGCATGTGCTGCTCACAGACGCGCTGGTTGAGGACGCGGCCGAGACTGGCGAGCTGGACCCGGTCGTTGACGCCCTCGGTCTGCCAGAGGTCCTCGACGACATGGGCGTCGACCTTGAGGCCCTCGCTGCGGGCGATGCTCACCACGTCGGTGAGGTACTTCTCGCCCTGGGCGTTCTGGTCCGTCACCTGCTCGAGAG
>DUPF01000003.1 GCA_012838445.1 Intrasporangiaceae bacterium
AGGAGCGGGTGGATTGGCGGTGGGCGGCGAAGCGGCTGTCCGCTGCGGCAGATTGACGACGTTCAGCGCGTGCCTGCCCTATAGCCGGTCACGAGCGTGCAGATGCACACCTGACCTCCACGAAACTCAGCGGACATGGCCTTCGCCGAACTCTGACCTACTTCGAGGCCAGGCTGTCGGTGGTATCAGCGATGATCGAACCATGGAGATCACCGATGTCAGCGGCTGGGCGGTGATCAAGCCGGTCAAGCCCGAGGAGCTGGGACGGGACGCGAGTAAAAGTTGGATCAGCCTCGATCCCAAAGCGGATAGAACGGACTGGTGGCTGTGGAAGCCTCGCCTCACAACTGGCCGACGCGACGCGCCTGAGCGGCGGCTCAACGATGTCGCGGAGGTAGTGGTGCACCACCTGGCGAGCGCCATCGGATTGCCAAGTGCCGACTGCCGCTATGCGGCTTCTGTGCGCGGGGCTCAACACGACACTTCATCGATGGTGGATCCCTCGTCGCACTGGCGGCGACTGCGGCAGACGCCTCGGGCGCCCTGCTTTGGGCTGACCGAGTGGCCGCTGTCGACAAGGCCTTGTGGCGCGGCATACTGGAAGATACGCAAGGCTTGTCGGGCATCGCCATTAACTTCATTGACGAGCTTCTTGAATGTAATCAGGAGAGGGTGAGCCGGCTATGTCAACACTGACAAGGACCCAGCGACTGCTCGTGGCCAGACGTAACCCTGAGAACTCCGCATACGAGACCATCGGTGAACTGTCCCGTGACGAGCACGGTTACACGTTCACCTACCGTCCCGGCGTCCGAAGAGGTCTCCCAGGGATGGAAGAGTTATCGGAAACCTACCGGTCCGACGAGCTGTTCCCTCTCTTCGAACACCGTGTCATTTCACCGCGCCGAGCTGACCATGACGAGTACCTCCATGGCTTAGGACTTCCTCCCTCGGCAACCCCCTTTGAGGTTCTCGCCCGATCCGGCGGGAGGTCGGCGGTCGACACCCTCGAGATCACGCCCATGCCTGAGGTTGGGCCAGTAGACATCTGCTTCCTTGTGCACGGGATCCGCCATCTCAGCGAACATGAACGTCTCCACATAGACCAACTCAGGGTGGGACAGTTGCTGGACCTACGCGCCGAACCTGAAAACGAATTCGATGCCCGAGCCGTCCTCGTCACTTTCGACGGCCACCGACTGGGTTATGTCCCGAGACCTCTACTCGAGTATGTCCACCCCATGATGGAGGGCGGCGTGACTCTGTCGGTGGAGAAGGTGAACTCAGCGTCTGCGGGCTTCCACATGCGATTGCTTGTCAGGCTGCAAGGATTGCTACCTGGCTGAGCTAGTTCCGACCCGAGCAGGCCGGGCGCTGCGGGACAAGCTCTGCCCTGTCCGTCAGCCGTCCTTCAGGGGATCACCAGCTGCTGGCGCTCGTGCCGCCACCGCCGCCACCGCCACCGCCGCCACTGCTGCTGAACCCGGACGAGCCGCCACCGGAACCACCGCTCGAGCCGCTCGTGGTGGCCGGCGGCGCTGAAGCCGTGGCCATCTTGGACGTGAAGGTCCGCAGGTCGCTCGCGACACCGCTCAGTGACGATCCGCTGACGTTGATCCGGGGTGGGTCGATCCGGCCGGCCGCGACGAGCTCACTGCCGATCCGGGCCCACCGGTCGACCTCGTCGAACAGGACGGCCCACGGCAGATACCGGCGGAAGATGTCCCGGTCGGCCTCGTCGCTGAGCTGGGCCGCCTCCGCGGTCCGCAGATAGCGACGGAAGCCCTCCACCTGGTCCCGCATCGCGCGACCGGCGGGCATGAGCGCGGGGCGGGGCACCGCATACCCCATTGTGAACCCGGCGATGATGAGTCCGGCGATCGCGAGGATGAGGGCGGGCGGGAAGCCGAAGTCCCGGGTGATCGGCGCCAGCAGCCACCAACCGACGACAGCGAGCACCAGCCAGGCCGCGCCGATGATGACGAGACGACGGATGGGATTGTCGGGGCGGAACCACGTCTCGTCGCCGAGGCGGGCGTCCTGCTCACGCTCGAGCGCATACCGCATCCGCTGGGCACGGCTGTCGGAGAGTGGCTGGCGACTCTCGGTCGCCTCCTCGACGACCGCGCGCTCGGCACGGGTGAGGTTCGCGGTGAACTCGGTGCGCTTGACCCCGACAGGGTCGGTCTGCAGCTCGACGAGGTCCCGGGCCGCGAGGTCGACGAGCACCGCGGTCAGGTGTCTGGGTCGGTATCGCCGGTCGAGCAGGAGACCGGCGATGTGCAGCGGCACCTCCGGTGGGGTGAACGAGACCGGGATCTGGTCCGTCATGCGGGCCGCACGGGTTGGGCCCTGCGGGTCGAGCAGACCAGGGGCGACCTGGGCATAGCGCCGGTCGCGCGGGCGGCCGATGGGCCGACGCGCATAGAGGAACCCCAGCGCGGCCATGCCAAGCACCCCGGCGGCGGTCCCGCCCACGGCCATCTGCTGGCGTCGGTCCAGGTCCCGGTCCAGACTCATCTGCAGCGGGGCCACGTCGGTCAGCGTGTCCGCGGCGAACTCCGGGCTGAAGACGGTGTTCGCCATCGGCCCCCTCACCCACGAGACCGTGGCCGCGTTGCCGTCGATCCGGGCCTCGCGCTCGTCGTAGCAGTCGCGCAGCCCGAGTCTGTTCCCCGTCCGGGAGCAGGACACCGCAGAGACCTCACCGGGCAGGGTCCATCGGATCTGCCCGGGTGTCGAGTAGAGGGTCTCCCCCATCGGCAGCCGCACCAGCGCCCGGTGCCCCTCGACCCCGACCGCACCGTCGGCGACATAGCTGAGCGTCACTGTCGTCTCCGGGTCCTGCGGATCGGGGACGAGCTCGACCCGGAGCCTGGTGCTCTGGAAGCTGTATCTCTCGGTCGGGTGCTCGTCGAGCGTCCACGGCAGCTCACGACCCGTCTCGTCGACGACCGAGATCTGGGAGTAGCGGATCTCCTGGTCGGCCGAGTCCGACCACGGGAGCCGGTCGACGAGGTCCCAACGGACCGTCGTGACCTCCCGGTGGGCCGGCAGCTCGTAGTCGAAGGTGTGCTCGACGCGCGCCGTGCCGTCCGTCGCAACCTCGATCTCGCCGGCGTAGTGCTGCAGCTCCGGGGCGGAGAGCCGGCGCCGCTCGAGGATCGGCTCGGCGTTGTCGACCGACCCTTGACTGAGTTGGACGTATGCGGTGGTCGCCTCATCGACATCAGTGGCCCTGAGGTGGGCCGCCCCGTCGCGCACCTCGGCGGCGCAGTCCTCGGCACCACTGGCACAACCGGCGCGGGTCACCCCGTCCGGGCCGGTCACCGTCACGGTCAGCTGCTCGATCGGGGGATAGTTCCCGCTGACGATGTCCCACTGCAGCTCGGGGAATCCGTCGAAGGTGCGCATCGCTCCGCGCACCCGATAGCTGATGACATAGGTCGCCTCGCTGGTGTCCAGGGTGACGTCGGGATCGCCGATGCGCAGCACGAGCTCTTCGTCCGAGCCCCAGCCCGACACACGCTCGGTGAACTGGGCCGGGGCACCGCTCGGGCTGCTCACCTCGACGTTGTCGATCTCATAGACCACGTCCTGGAGCGGGTTCGGGTCCCACGACTCGCGGCTGACGATCCGGAAGTCGATGCCGTGCCTGCCCTTCTCGCCGAAGTTCCAGTCCAGCTCATAGCGCACGTCCATGCTGCCGTCGGCCTGCACGTTCCCGAGGGCGGCGTCGCGATGGCTGTCACCCTGCCCCGCGGGGGCGCCGACAGCATCGGGCTGGTCACCGGCCGGGAGGGCGGAGCCGTCCACGGGCTCGGCGCCCAGTACGCCCCGGCCGACCTGTCCGGACGGGTCGTCCCGGTCATCGTCCGCGAGCAGGGCGTCGGCAGGGGCGCCCAGCCGCTCACCTTCCTCGCCAACATCACCGAGCGCGGCGCCGGCGGGACCGAGGCGATGACCTATGCCGCGTGGTCGTCGTTCCTCATCGACGACGGCTGGCGCACCTTCGGCGTGCGGCTCGACCCCTCCCGACCGGCGTCGCACTCCTTCGCCGTCCTCGACGCCCGCTCCGACGACCACGTTGCCCTGGAGCTATGGGCCTCGCGCCTCGACGTCCACCTCACCGCCGGCATCACCCCCCTCGACACGATCACCGCCCAGCAGGCCGGCCCGGACCGGCCGTCCCTGCCGGACTGGACGTCGTCCGGAGCGATCGTCGGACTCCAGGGCGGCACGGACGAGGTCCGACGCCAGGTCGACTCCCTGCTCGAGGCCGGTGCCGACATCTCCGCGGTCTGGCTGCAGGACTGGA
>DUPF01000036.1 GCA_012838445.1 Intrasporangiaceae bacterium
CCCGCCATAACTTCGCGATCGCGAAGTTATGGCGGCGATGGTGAAGGAATCGGCTGTTAGACGATGACGATCTGCGGGCCGAAGAGCGCCATCGCGCCGATCGCCCGGTCGTGGTTCTCGCTCGTCGACCCGGCGCAGGCATCGGCCACGACCCGGATGGTCGCCCCGTCATCGGCCGCGGGCAGCGCCGTCGCGATGACACAGCAGTCGGTCGACACCCCCGCCAAGGTGAGCTGGGGCTGGGCACCGACGATCGCCCGCAGCTCGGCGGTCCACTTGCCGAACGTCGGGGCGGTGACCACATGGTCGGCGCGGCCGACGAGCTCCGGGACCACCGCATACAGCTCGTCGTCGTCCGGGACCAGCGCGAACGGCCACTCGTCGTAGTAGGGACCCCATGACCCGCCGAGGTCCGGATCGGCGACGAAGCGGGTGATGATCGTGCGCTCCGGTCCGTATGCGTCGGCCAGGTCGACGATGCGCGGCACCGTCTGTGCCCACAGGGGGGAACCCCACGGCGAGGTTGCCGGGTCGGCGAAGACCGCCTGCGGATCGATGATGACGAGCCAGTCGTCGACGTCGGCGGGAGCGATGGGGCTCACGCTCGTTCCTCCTGGCGGGCGACCTTCTTGGCGCGCAGCAGATAGGTCACGACGAAGGACAGGACGAGTGCGAGGAGGACCCCGATGTTCGCATAGGCCCAGTTGCCGTCCCAGTAGGGCCCGCCATCCTCGGCCGAGACCCACGTCGCCAGGCCGAGCGGCTCGAGCAGATAGCCCTGCCAGTTGTTCCAGGCAGCCTCCTTGGCGAAGAGGTTGATGACCAGACCCCAGCCGAGGATCGTCGCCCCGATCATGGTGCCGATCGAGGTCCAGTCCCAGGCCCCGTAGCGGCCGCGGCTGTCGAAGAGTGCCTCCTCGTCGTAGTCCCGCTTGCGCAGCGCGATGTCAGCGATCATGATCCCCGCCCACGACGCGAGCGGCACGCCGAGGGTGATGAGGAAGGACTGGAACGGTCCGATGAAACTCTCCGCGAAGAAGACCACCCACACCGTGCCCGCCGTGAGGATGAGTCCGTCGACGAGGGCCGCCATCGGGCGGGGGATGTTCACCCCGAGGGAGATCAGGGTCAGGCCGGAGGAGTAGATACCGAGTACCGCCCCGGAGACGAGAGCGAGGATCGCGGCGATGAGGAACGGCACGAGCACCCACGTGGGCAGCAGGGTGGCAAGGGTGCCGATCGGGTCGTCGCCGATCCGGGCGAGGACCTCCTCGTCGGAGCCGGCGATGGTCAGGCCGTAGAGGACGAGCAGGGTCGGGCCGAGTGCGCCGCCGAGGGTGTTCCACCCGACGATCGCAGCCCCGGAGGCGTCGCGGCGCTGATAGCGCGACCAGTCCGCGGCGATGTTGATCCAGCCCAGTCCGAATCCGGTCATCACCATGACGAGCGCACCGATGACCGCACCCATCGACCCGGCGGGCAGGGCCGAGATCGCGGCCCAGTCGATGTGTTTGATCGTCAGCAGCACATAGAGGATCGTGATCGCGGCCGTGATCCAGGTCAGGATCGACTGCATCCGCATGATGACGTGATAGCCCATCACGGAGGCGATGACGATGAGTGCCGCGACGACGATGGCCGCGACGATCTTCGTCATCGTCCCGCCGCCCCAGCCGAGCTCGGTGAAGATCGTCGCTGTCGCGAGCACCGCGAGGATGGCGAGGAAGGTCTCCCAGCCGATCGAGACCAGCCAGCTGACGACGCCGGGGATCTTCTGCCCCCTGACCCCGAATGCCGAGCGGGTGAGGATCATCGTCGGCGCCGAGCCTCGCTTGCCCGCGATGGCGATGATGCCGACGAGCAGGAACGAGACGATCACGCCGATGACGGTGACGACCGCCGCCTGCCAGAACGAGATGCCGAAGCCGAGGACGAACGCGGCGTAGGAGATCCCGAACACCGAGATGTTCGCGGCGAACCACGGCCAGAGGAGGTCGCGCGGCTTGGCCGTGCGCTCCGACTCGTCGATGATCTCAATGCCGGTGCGCTCGACGCCGAGGCGTCGGGTCTCCTCGAAGGCTGTCGTCGGCTGGTCCGGGGGTGGCGCGGGGACGCTCGTGCTCATGAGGGAAGCGTGCCAGATGACCGCCGGTTTGGCCCGCACCTTCGCCTCGGCCCGCCGCTCGGCGACCTGCGCGTCGACCGCTCCCCGCCCCCTCTCCGCCCTCCCGACGCGAAGGTGGGCGATCCGTCGAGAATCGCGTCGAGAATCGACCAAACGCCCACCCTCAGCGACGGGGCGCGCGCGGAACACCAACCCTCAGCGGCAGGGTCGCGCGAAACCCCAACCCTCCAGCGTGAGCAGCGAGGCGCGGAACGCCCACCTTCAGCAGCCGGTGGGCCGCGAAACACCAACCTTCCGCAGCGCACTCCGCGAAGGTGGGCGATCCGTCGAGAATCGCCGCCCAAATCGACCAAACGCCCACCTTCAGCAG
>DUPF01000037.1 GCA_012838445.1 Intrasporangiaceae bacterium
CTCTCCGAACCGCTCGCCGGATCCGACGTCGCCTCGATGACCACCCGGGCCACCCGCGACGGCGACTCCTACGTCATCAAGGGTCGCAAGGCGTGGATCAGCCATGCCGGGCACGCCGACTTCTACACCACCTTCGCCCGCACCTCCGATGACGGCGGTCGGGGGCTGTCCTGCTTCATCGTGCCCGGCGATGCGGAAGGGCTCGAGTTCGGCGCTCCCGAGAAGAAGATGGGGCTGCACTGCGACACCGTCCGCGAGGTGATCTTCAACGACGTGCGCGTCGACGCCGACCGACGCATCGGCGACGAGGGGCAGGGCATGGCCATCGCCCTGTCCGCGCTGGACTCCGGACGACTTGGAATCGCCGCCGGCGCAACGGGACTGGCCCAGGGCGCACTCGACGTCGCCGCTGCCTACGCCAAGGAGCGCGAACAGTTCGGCCGGCCGATCGCCGCCAACCAGGGACTGGCGTTCCTCATCGCCGACATGGAGGCCGCGATCACCTCCGCCCGGGCGACCTACCTGCACGCCGCGCGGCTGCGCGACGCCGGACGGGCCTTCTCCAAGGAGGCCGCCGTCGCCAAACTCGTCTGCACCGACGCCGCGATGCAGGTGACCACGGACGCCGTCCAGGTGCTCGGCGGCGCCGGGTACACCCAGGACTTCCCCGTCGAGCGGTACATGCGCGAGGCCAAGGTCGCCCAGATCTTCGAGGGCACCAACCAGATCCAGCGTCTCGTCATCTCCCGGCACGTACTAGCGTGAGGGCATGACGCAGCCACCCCGATGGGAGGGGCCGGGGGCCGGCCCGACGGCATCGGGCCCATCGACGCCGCCACCACCGCCACCGGCCCCCACAGCGGATCCTGCACCGTCGAGTGCCACCCCGCCGCCAGCGGTGGGGCCACCGCCCCCACCGCCGACCCAGCCCGCTGGTCCGGCGGGCTATCCGCAGCAGCCGGGTGACGCATACAGCACTCCGGGTCCGTATGCGGTGCCCACCGCCGCCCGACCGAAGTCCGGGCTGTCGGTTACTTCGTTCGTCCTCGGGCTGCTCGGCTGCATCCCCGTCGCCTCGATCGCGGCTATCGTCGTCGGCGTCCTCGCCCTGACCCGCAAGCAGGCTATGCGCGGGCTGGCGATCGCCGGGATCGTCCTGGGCGCGCTGTGGACCGTCGGTTTCATCGCCTTCTTCGCAACCGGGACGCCGGCGAAGATCGTCGATGCAATCGAGGAGGCAGCCCAGGAGATCGAGACCTCCGGACAGGGTGGCGACCACACCGCCGCTCTGGGCAGCGAAGTCGGGGACTGCATCAACGATCCTGCGCTGTCACCAGACGATGCGCTCGAGGGGACCGAGGTGGTCGACTGCGCCGCGTCGCACGACATGGAGGTCTACCACGTCTTCTCGCTGCCGGACGGTGCCTACCCAGGCGACGACCAGGTCACCATCGCCGCCGAGGGCGGGTGCATCGAGGCATTCGAGGACTTCATCGGCGTCTCGTACGAAAAGTCCGAGTTCGACATCTACCTCTACTACCCGATCCAGGCGACCTGGACCTTCGCCGACGATCGAGGAGTCACCTGCGCCGTGTTCGACCCCAGCGGCAGGACAACCGGCACCCTCGAAGGCGCCAACCGCTGACCAACCCTGCACACCCACTCTCGAAAGGCTCGACCAGACATGCAGATCACCGAATCCACCGTCGCCCTCGTCACCGGCGCAGCCTCCGGCCTCGGCGGAGCGACCGCGCAGCGACTGGCCGCCGATGGGGCCGCAGTCGTCGTCATCGACCTGCCCGGCGGGGCCGGCGAAGAGGCAGCCGCACGACTCGGTGACCGGGCCCGATTCGCGCCGGCGGACGTCCGTGATGCGGAGCAGGTCCAGGCGGCGGTCGACCTGGCGCGCGAGCTCGGCGAACTGCGCATCGCGGTCAACTGTGCCGGGGTCGCCACCCCAGGTCGGGTCGTCGGACGCCGCGGTCCCCTCGACCTCGACGCCTTCCGCACCGTCGTCGACATCAACCTCGTCGGCACGTTCAACGTGCTCCGACTCGCCGCCGCAGCCATGCTCGACAACGAGCCGGTGGACGGGGACCGAGGCGTCATCATCAACACCGCCTCGATCGCCGCGTTCGACGGTCAGATCGGCCAGGCGGCATATGCGGCCAGCAAGGGCGGGGTGGTCGGCCTGACGCTGAGCGCTGCTCGCGACCTGGCCGACAAGTTCATCCGGGTCGTGACGATCGCCCCCGGCACCTTCGAGACGCCCATGCTGGCCGGCCTGCCGGAGGAGGCCCGCAAGGTCCTCGAGGAGCAGGTGCCGCACCCGGCCCGACTCGGTCGCCCGGAGGAGTATGCCTCGCTCGTGCGCACCATCGTCGACAACAGCATGCTCAACGGCGAGGTGATCCGGATCGACGGCGCCCTGCGGATGCCGCCGCGCTAACGGAGTTGCACCTTCTGGGGAGGGCTGCCGCGCGCTCGACCGCCCGGTAGCCATCCCGACCACCACCGCCCCGCCCCACGGGGATCCCCAACGCGCGCTCCACCACGCGGCAGCCATCCCCACCACCACCGCCCTAACCCCCAGGGATCACCAACGCGCGCCCGACCGCCCGATAGCCATCCCCGCACTGTCTCGCAGCGTTCTTCTGCTGCACGCGTGTCGGTCACCGCGTGTTCCCCATGCCGCGGATATAAAAGGATGGACCGGGCCAAGTATGAGTTGGCCCGGTCCATGATCTTGTCGGAGGAACTCCGCTAGATCGGAGTCACTTCCCCGAGGGGAAGGACACTCCCCGCAAGGGGAGGACATGATTGTGCACCGCCCGCGCCGTTTGCGCAAGGGGTCGGTGCGCCCAGTCAGCCGGAACCCTTCGCTGTCGACCGCTTCGCAACCGTCTTCGACGCCGCCTTCGCGGCCGTCTTCGCCACCGCTGCCTTCTTCGCCACGGACTTCTTCGCGGCCCGCTTCTGCTTCAACCGCACCTGCAGGCCGGACCCCTGTCCGGTCGTCTCGAGATAGGGCTGCTCGGCGACGAGGGTGCCGAGTCGCTGATGGCCGAACTCACGCGGGTCGAAGTCGGCGTGCGCGCGACTCAGGTGCCGCCCGATCGCGCCGAGCCGGCTCCAGCCGTCATCGCCGCTCGTGGCGTTGACCGCCCTGGTCAGAGCGCTCTCCAGGTTGATCCCGGCCCCACCACCAACTGTCTCCGGGTCGCTGTGGTCCCGTCCCCGCGGACCCTGCCCGCCGCTCCCCGATTCGGTTTCCGTCTGCTCCTGGAGGACCTCGAGGAAGATGAACTGGTCCACCGCCCGGCGCAACGACTCGGGGGTCTTGCGCTGCCCGAGCCCATAGACGCGCTTACCGGACTCCCGTAACCGCGTCGCCAACCGGGTGAAGTCGGAGTCGGAGGAGACGAGCGCGAAGGCCTCCACGTTGCCCTGCCACAGCAGGTCCATCGCATCGATGATCAGGGCGGAGTCGCTGGAGTTCTTCCCGGTCGTGTAGGCGAACTGCTGCACGGGCTGGATCGCGTGCCGGTGCAGTTCGGATTTCCAGCCGGTCAGTTGGTTGGTCGTCCAGTCGCCGTAGGCCCGCTTGACGGTCGGGGTGCCGAACTTCGCCAACTCCTCGAGGACCGCCTCGGCATGGCGGGGGGAAACGTTGTCACAGTCGATGAGCACGGCGATGCGGGTCGAGCCGCTGGTGTCGGAGTCCACCCCTCCACCGTACTGGCCGGCTGTCACGAACCGTCGTCGTCGTCGAGTTCATCCGTCCCTTGGCTCTCCTCACCCGGGAATGAGACACCGGGCAGGAGGGACTCACCTCGACGCAGCCGCTCCAGACCGCCGGGGCTGACCTGTTCGATGAAGGCCTTGGACTTCTGTCGGTAGCGCCACACTTGGACCCCGCCGAAGAACCAGAACGGGAACATCACCGACAGCGCGATCCGGAAGTGGTCGAGGGTGTATGTGGCGGGTCCGCCGGGCGCGACGACGTCGAGGATGAAGCCGATCAGCCACATCGACCCGAGCGAGGCGATGAAGCCGCCCATGTTGACCACGCCGGTGGCCCGCCCGAGCCGTTCCGGCCGGTGGAAGGTGCGGGCCAGGTCGAAGCTGACCATCGAGACCGGTCCTCCGCTGGCGGTGACGACGATGAGCAGGACGAGCAGCCACATGGGGGCCTGCCCCGGCCAGAGCAGCACGACCGCCCACATGATCATGATGGCGATGACGATGCTCAGCACGATCCACGAGCGGTGGTACGGATAGCGGGCAACGGCCCGTCCGGTGATCGGTCCGACGACGATCGCGGTGACGGTCATCAGCATGATGAGGGTCGAGGCCGCCGCGGGTGAAAGCCCTTGTCCGGCAACGAGGAACGGATAGCCCCAGAGCAGTCCGAAGACGTTGGCGCCGAACATCGACGTGAAGTGCGAGTACATCCCGAGCCGGGTGCCGGGGTTCTGCCAGATGTCCCGCATCGTCCACGCCAGGGCCCGGATCTTGATCCGTTCGATCGCCTCTCCGCTGTAGGGGGTGTCCTTGACGGCCACGACGACCGCGATGAGCAGGGCGAAGCCGAGGGATGCGGCAAAGGCAAAGGTATGCGTCCAGCCCCACCGCGCAAGAGCGAATGCGAGTGGGGTGGCAGCTGTGAGTGCCCCGATCTGACCGAGCATGCCGGTCAGTTGGGTCACGATCGGGGCCTGCTTGACCCGGAACCAGAGGGCGACCAGGCGCATCAGCGAGATGAAGATCATCGCATCGCCGGCACCGAGGAGGATCCGCGCGAGCACGCCGGCCTCGAAGGTCCCGGCGAAGGCGAACCACATCTGTCCACCAGTCATCAGGGCCAGTCCGAGCAGGATCAGCCGCTTCGGCCCGAACCGGTCCAAGGCGACGCCGATGGGGACCTGCATCACCGCATACACCGTCAACTGGAGCACCGTGAAGGTGGACAGTTGGGCAGCGTTGATCCCGAACCGGTCGGCGGCGAGCAGGCCGGCGACGCCGAGCGAGGTCCGGTGGAAGACGGCGAGGATGTATACCGCCAGGGCCACCACCCAGATGACCCAGGCCCGTCGGCGGCCGATGTTGTGGATCTGCCGCTTCAGCGGCCGGGTCACCTCGCGTGCTCGGCGAAGGCGGCTTCGAGGATGTCGAGCCCCTCGTGGAGCAATTCGTCCGGCGCGGACAGCGGGGGCAGGAAGCGGAAGACGTTGCCGAAGGTGCCGCAGGTGAGGGTGACCAGGCCCTGGCTGTGGCAGAACCGGTTGAGGGCGGCGGTCAGGTCACTCGCGGGGGTCTTGGCCTCGAGGTCGCTGACGAGTTCGATGGCGAGCATGGCGCCGCGGCCGCGGATGTCGCCGATGACGCCGTATTCGTCGGCAAGGTTGGTCAGGCGCGGGATGAAGATCTGTTCGATCTGGCGGGCTCGGGCGCAGGCGTCGGTCTGCGCCATCCAGTCGATCGCGGCGAGGGCGGCCGCGCAGGCGACCGGGTTGCCGCCGTAGGTCCCACCCAGGCCACCACCGTGAATGGAGTCCATGATCTCGGCACGTCCGGTGACCGCTGCCAACGGCATACCCCCTGCGATCCCCTTGGCGGTGGTGATCAGGTCGGGGACGATCCTCTCGTGGTCGCTAGCGAACCAGTCTCCGGTGCGGGCGAATCCGGTCTGCACCTCGTCGGCGATGAACAGGATGCCGTGCTCGGTGCAGTAGTCCTGGACCTGCTTGAGGAACCCGGGCGCGGGCACGATGAAGCCGCCCTCGCCCTGGATCGGTTCGATGATCACGGCGGCGCAGTTGTCCTCCCCGACCTGGGCGTGCACGAGGGAGACGAACTCCTCGAAGGCCTCCTCGCCGCAGTTCTTCGCCCCGGTCGGCCAGCGGTAGGGGTAGGCCATCGGCACCCGGTAGATCTCGCCCGCGAACGGACCGAACCGATGCTTGTAGGGCATGTTCTTCGCGGTCAGGCCCATGGTCAGGTTGGTCCGGCCGTGGTAGGCGTGGTCGAAGGCGACGACGGCCTGCCGCCCGGTGTAGTGGCGGGCGATCTTGATCGCGTTCTCGACCGCCTCCGCGCCGCTGTTGAACAGGGCGGTGCGCTTCTCGAACCCTCCGGGGGTGAGATCGTTGAGCTTCTCGGCGACGGCCACATACTCCTCATAGGGGGTGACCATGAAGCAGGTATGCGTGAAGTCGGCGATCTGGTCCCGCACCGCCTCGATGACGTGGGAGTTGCGGTTGCCGACCGAGGTGACGGCGATCCCGGAGCCGAAGTCGATGAGCTGGTTGCCGTCGACGTCGACGAGTATGCCGCCCTCGCCTGCGGTGATGTAGGCCGGTAGTCCGGTCCCGACTCCTGCGGAGACCGAGGCGTTCTTGCGGGCGGCCAGCGCTGCCGACTTGGGGCCGGGGACGGTCGTTGCGAGGATGCGCTTCTGCTCGATCACAGTCCCGATCATAGGGCTGCGGGTTGACGCGTGAAATGCCGAACGGGACGCGGATTCCGCGTCCCGTTCGGCCAAGGCGTGACCCGATCCGTGGGTCAGGCGAGTTTGCGTGTCACCTCGATGAGTTGGTCGAGCAGGGTGTCCAGTTCGTCCGGACGACGCTCGTTCGGGGTGAACTGGTCGTCCTCCCACTCGAGGAAGGTCGACATCGACACCTGGGCCCGGACGTCGAACTGCTGGAAGTTCGCCACGATCGGGCGCCAGTTCTCCACTGCCCGCACGCCGCTCTCGGCGCCGTAGGAGACGAACCCGACCGGCTTCTTGAGCCACTCGCTGCCGAGGGAGTCGTAGGCGTTCTTGAACGCGCCGGGGACGCCGTGGTTGTACTCGGGGGTGACGAAGACGAAGGCGTCGCAGGCGTCGATCGCAGCACTCCACTTCGTCACGTTCGGGTCGTCGTACTGCTTGTTCGCCGCGCCAGGGATGGTGGCGGAGGTCAGCAACGGGACGTCGAAGGTCTTCAGGTCGATGAGTTCGTAGGTCACGCCGTCGTCATCGCGTCGGCTCGCGTTCTCGTGGACCCAGGTGGCCACCGCCGCTCCCTTGCGGCTGTCGCGAATCGATCCGATGATGATGCCGATCTTCATGAGTCTCCTTTGGCAGGTGGGTTGTTGAGCGGCCGTAGCCGGACCTGAGTCGTGCCAGTCGGTTTAGTGTCCCGATTTGGCGATGGTGTCCAGGAGTGCTTTGACCTCTGGGGGGATCTCGGGCTCGAGGGGAGTCGCTGGTCGCCGAGGGCGATGGTGGCCGAGCGGATCGGGCGCAGGGTGTTGATGAGCTTCTTGATCGAGAGGCCGGAGACGTCCTGGAGGTAGCGGCTGACGGCGAGGGCGGC
>DUPF01000038.1 GCA_012838445.1 Intrasporangiaceae bacterium
CGAGCCAGCCCCCGCCGACCCCGCCGAGCCCACCGGCGAGCAGCGCCGACAGCGTCGCGGTCGCGAACAGCGCCCCCCAACCCGGCCCCTTGCGGGGGCGAGCCGGTGCTGTCGGCTGGGTCGGAGGCTGGCTCGGCGCATACCCATAGGCCTGCTGGGGGTATGCGGGGGTCCCGGACTCGTAGCTCCACACCGGAGACTGGGGGACAGTTGGGTCCGCCTCGTGGCTGGCCGAAGCCGCAGTCGGCAACGCTTGGGTCGGCAGCGCTTCGGTCGGCTGGCTCGCGTCAGCGTCGTGGGGAGTGTTGGGGTCGGGCATGCTCATGGAACCTTCTAGCGAAAACGAACCTTGTGGGAAACAGGAATTGAACGGGCGGAGCGCCGTTCCGTCAAGCCAGGCTGGGAACGACCTGCGGGAGTGCGGGCATGGAGCGGGTGCGCGGAGCGCGGTGAGCCAGCGCAGTACGCAACTGGGCCCGACCGCGGTGGATCCGGGAGCGGACCGTGCCGAGTTTGATGTCGAGCACCTCGGCGACCTCCTCGTAGGTCAGCCCTTCGATGTCGCAGAGCACCACGGCGGCGCGGAAGCTCGGGGGCAGCGCGTTGAGCGCCTCCTGGATGTCACTGTCGAGGTGGGTGTCCGCATACACCTGCTCGGGACTGGGCGAGCGGCCCGGCAGCCGGGCCGCCCACTCGTCGGTGAGTGCGTCGAAGCGGATCCGCTGCTTGCGACGCATCTTGTCGAGGAAGACGTTCGTGGTGATCCGGTGCAGCCAGCCCTCAAAGGTGCCGGGCCGGTAGGTGTGCAGCGACCGGAACACGCGGATGAACACGTCATGGGTGAGGTCCTCGGCATCGTGGACGTTGCCGGTGAGTCGGTAGGCCAGACGGTAGACCCGACTCGAGTGCTCCGAGACGATCTCCTCCCACGATGGAGGGGTCCATTCGGTCGTCGTCATGGTGTCGGGCCCTTGGTGCAGGTCGGTGTTCATCATGGTTACGTTCTCGTCGGTGCTGTTCGTCTCTACTGTCGTCGCTGCCACTGGCATGCCCGCCAGTGTGGTGCGCCAACCTGGGAGTTCCCTGAAAAACACCACCGCCGAACCTGTCAGTTCGGCGGCGCGCCGAGGCAGCAAGGCGCGGCGGCGACGAACTAGTCTGGAGCCCATGACGACGATGAAGCCCGCCAGTTGGACCTACGCGGAGGAGTTCGTCCCGGAGAACGAGGTCCAGGAGAAGGCTCGGCTGCGCGGCGGCGAGCTCGGCATCTCCCCCGTCGGCCACGGCACCGGACCGGCGCTGCGGATGCTCGCGGCGGCCAGCCAGGCGACGTCCGTCATCGAGATCGGCACCGGCAGCGGCACCTCAGGGTTATGGCTGCTCGCCGGGATGCCCGACAACGGCGTGCTCACGACGATCGACCTCGAGGTCGAGCACCAGGTGGCCGCCCGGGAGGCCTTCGCCGCCGCAGGGATCCCGCACCAGCGCACCCGGGTCATCGGTGGCCGCGCCCTCGACGTGCTGCCGCGGATGACGGACGGCGCCTACGACCTCGTCCTCATCGACGCCGACAAGACCGAGTACCCGGCCTACACCGAGCACGCGATCCGGTTGCTGCGCCCCGGTGGGGTGCTCGCCTTGGACAACATGCTCTGGCACAACCAGGTCGCCGACCCGGCCGCCCGGGACGAGAAGACCGTGACCCTGCGCGACCTCGGCAAGGAGCTGCGCGAACGCGATGACCTGCTCGTGGCGATGCTCCCCGTCGGCGACGGCCTGCTCGTCTGCATCAAGCAGTAAACACCCCGCACCGCCTCAACTTTCTCTCCCCACCCGTTAAAGGGTGACTTCACCACGCTTCGGAAGCGTAGGGAAGTCACCGTCAGCGCTGCACGGGGCGGGATCCGCATCCCAGATCGATCGTCCGGGCCGGCGCAGCCATACCCCGCCGCTCAGCCGTCCTCGTCGTGCATGGTGCCCGGGCCGGCGCCCCGGCGGAACCCGGCCGGCCCCTCGGCGATGGCGACGACCTCGAAGTCCTCGATGACCTCCGGCGCCGACCCGATCAGGACACTACCCGGGGACTCGGCGGCGGTCTGCTCGAACCCGGCACGGAACTCGTCGCGGTCCCGGGCGGTGTCGAAGACGTAGGTGCCCTCGAACCACTCCCCCTCCCGCATCCGCCAGGTCTTGAACGCCAGCCCGTCGAGGAACATGAAGCGCGCCATCGACGTGCCGACGACATACTCGCGCAGGTCAGCGGCGATCGTGCTCGGTGCGTCGGCGAGCGACCAGCGCACGGTCAGCCCATAGCCGGCCTTCATCGATCCAGGGGTCATTGCAGTCCTTCCAGCCACGCGAGCAGAGCGCGCGCGCCATATCCGGTGGCTCCCTTGGCGAGGATGCCCTTGTCGACGTCCGACCGTCCCGGCCCGGCGATATCGAGGTGGGCCCACGGGACCTCGCCTGCGAACTCGCGCAGGAAGAGGGCCGCTGTGATCGCCCCACCGCCGACTCCCCGCGCGATGTGGTTCAGGTCCGCAACGTCGCTGTCCAGGGCCTCACGGTAGTCGTCGACGAGCGGCAGCCGCCAGAACGTCTCACCGGTCGATTCACCGGCCTCCCGCAACCCGGCGACGAGGGCGTCGTCGGTGCCGAAGATCGCCGCCATGCTCCGGGCCAGCGCCACCCGGGCGGCCCCGGTCAACGTCGCGACGTCGACGAGGACATCCGGGGAGAGGTGGGCGACCGCATACGCCATCGCATCGGCGAGGACGAGCCGACCTTCGGCGTCGGTGTTGCCCACCTCGACGGTCCGGCCGCCGAACTGGGTGATGACATCGGAGGGGCGGTAGGACGAGCCGCTGATCTGGTTCTCGGCCAGCGCGAGCAGTCCGGTGACCTTGACCGGGATCTGCAGGTCCCGGCACGCGGCGAGCGTGGCGAGGACGACCGCCGAGCCGAGCATGTCGGTCTTCATCGAGACCATGCCGTCGGCCGGTTTGACGTTGAGTCCGCCGGTGTCGAAGGTGATCCCCTTGCCGACGAGGACGACGTGCCGTACCTCCGCACCCGCGCCACGTGGGACGTAGTCGAGTTGGACGAGCCGCGGCGGGGTAGCGGATCCGCCACCGACGGCGAGCAAGCCGCCGAAGCCCTCCGCGGCCAGTTCCCGGTCGGTCCACACCCGGGCAGTCAGGCCGCTGCGCCGGGCCAGGGTGCGGGCGGATGCGGCCACCCAGGCCGGGTTCTTGATGTTCGACGGGGTCAGCCCCAGACCGCGAGCGATGATCGTCGCCCGACAGCGCACGAGCGCCCGGTCCAGGGCGTCGGCGTCGACACCGACGTCGATCCCGGCGAGGACCTGAACCGACCGCGGCGGTCCGTTCGGGCGGACCGGGCCGTCGGCCTGCCACGCCGGCGCCGTCCACGAACCGAGCGTCACGCCCTCGACGAGCGCACTCTCGCAGCCCGCCCCGAACGCGACGACAAGGACGTCGACGTCGAGGGTCACCCTCCCCAGGGCAGCGCCAGCAGCCCGCACATCGTCGGCGCTCCCGGTGCCGAGTCCGACGAGGACGACCCGACCGAACGCGGGCCCGTCGCCTCGCCGACCGGTGACGAGCGGGACGGTCGTGATCGAACCGGCCTTCGGCGAGGGAGTATGCGTCGCCACCAGTTCCGTTGCATCGAGCCTGATCTCGCGCAGGGCTGCGTTGGCCCCGACCCCGGCCACGATCACTTCGGCGTCGGTCCCGTCGGCGGGCGTGGCGGCCCGGACCCCGACGGCGAGGACCGGCGCTGCGGCTCCGGTCGCCGCGTCGGGGCCGACTGCGCCGGCGATGTCGTCGACGACCGACCATCGCGGCAGGGTCGGGTCGAGGATGTTCTCGGTGCGGGAGGCGAGGAAGGACTTCACGGACGGACGGCGAGGACTCACCCGATCGACCCTACCCGCGGGCGGCCCGCCCGAGCCCAAACAGACCGCGACCCCCGGACCAGGTGGTCACCGGGGGTCGTCGCGTCAACCGCGGGCGCAGGTCAGTTCAGGCCCTCGCAGTTGTCGATGGCCGCGCCGAGGGCACGAACCTCGTCGGGGGTCATCTCGACCACGAGTCGCCCGCCACCCTCAAGGGGCATCCGGAGCACGATGCCGCGACCCTCCTTCACGACCTCGAGGTCGCCATCGCCGGTCCTCGGCTTCATTGCCGCCATGAGCACATCCCTTCGATATGGCGGTCGGGTCATCGGCGGGGTCGCCGATATCGGGCACTCTGGTTCCCGACCACACTCTGTGCCCTATTATCCCGCACCCGTGCACTTCGTGCGAAATCCCCAGAGAAAATCGCTGCAGCCCACCACCCCCGGTCCGCTGCCCAGGAGCCGCCGCGGACCGCATACGGTTGACCCATGACGACCGACTCCGCACCCGCGCCCGCCCCCGTCCTGATCGAACGAGACGGTGCGGTCGCCACGATCCGGCTCAACCGTCCCGAGGCGATGAACGCCCTCGATCTGGCGACCAAGGAGGCGCTCCTGGCCGCGCTCCGCGAGGTCGCCGAGGACCCGGAGGTGCGCTGCGTCGTGCTGACCGGGACCGGGCGGGCGTTCTGTGTCGGACAGGACCTGCGCGAGCACGTCAAGGGGTTGGAGGTCGGGGCCGACTTCCTCGCCACGACTGTCACCGACCACTACAACCCGATCGCGACGCTGCTGGCGACGATGAACAAGCCGGTCGTCACGGCGATCAACGGGGTCGCCGCCGGGGCCGGGATGAGCTTCGCCCTGACCGGGGATGTGCGGATCATGGCCGACACGGCCGGGATGAACACCGCCTTCGCCGGGATCGCCCTGTCCTGCGACTCGGGTGCGTCCTACTGGCTGCCCCGACTCGTCGGGCACGCCCGGGCCAAGGACCTGCTCTTCTCGCCCCGGACCGTCCCGGCGGCCGAGTGCCTCGACCTCGGTCTGGTCACCGAGGTCGTTCCGGCGGACGAGTTCGAGGCGACCGTCAGCGAGGCGGCGGCCCGGTTGGCGGCCGGCCCGACCCAGGCCTTCGGTGCGATGCGTCAGGCGATCCTCGCCTCCTCGACCAGTCCCCTTGAGGAGGCCCTCGCGGTCGAGGAGTCCTTCATGGCCTCGACCGGGGCGACCGCCGATCACCAGGAGGCGGTGCGGGCCTTCCTCGCCAAGGAGAAGCCCACCTTCACCGGCCGCTGAGCCGCGTCACGGCGGGAAATCGCTCGGCGGGTCGAGGACGAGCAACTGGGTCGTCCACTGGTGCTGGGCGACGATGAGGAGGACGGCCAGGACGGTGGCCAGGACCGGCCACCAGCGGGGTATGCGTCGCGCACCGCCGCCGATGAGGATCAGGGCGATCGGGAACAGCGGGATGGCGTAGCGGATCAGGCTGGTGCCGACATCGAGGACGGCGGCCAGGTAGGCCGGGTAGGCGACGATCCACAGCCGCAACTCGAGCGGGAGTCGGCGGGCCCACGGACCGGCCGCGGCGAGGATGAGGAGGAGCGCCAGCGCGGTCACGGCGAGCGCTGCGTAGAGCCGCGGGTGACCGGTCTCCCGGAACAGCAGGTAGGCGGTGTTGTCGATCCACGGTCGGAACGGCACGATCTCGTGACCGGCCCGCCAGGACGCCATCGTCTCGGCGTAGCCGTCGGAGCGGCCGGTGCCGATGGTGACGATCGTCGGCCAGATCAGGCCCGAGAAGCCGGTGACGAGGAGTGCGGCCACCGGTGCGGCGAGCGTGCGCATCGTCGGTCGCGGCCGCGCCGTCCACCAGCGGCGCACCTCCAGCAGAACGACGACGCCGACGACGAGCGCCAGCGGCAGCGCGATCGGGCGGGTCACGCCGAGCACGACCGCGAGGACCCCGACGAGCAGCCAGTTCCGTTGGACGAGGGCGAGGAAGAAGCCGACGAGGACGAGCACGGCGAGGGACTCGGTGTAGGCGATCTGCAGCGTCGGGGCCGCCGGTTGCACGGCCCACACCCCCATCGCCGCAAGCGCCACGGCCGGTGGGGCATACCGGGCGAAGAGCCGCACCATGAGGACCGCGGCGCCGCAGCCGGTGACGAGCGCCACGAGGGTTCCCGCGAGCCGGAAATCCATCCCGGTGAGGACCATGAGTCCGCGCGACAGCATCGGGAAGAGCGGATAGAACGCCCACTGGTTCTGGCGCACGACGCCGTCGTCGCTGAGCGGCAGTTCGGCCGGATAGCCGTCCTCGGCGATCGTCCGGTACCACGACCCGTCCCACACGACGGACATGTCGAGGAAGGTCACCGGACCCGGGCCGGTCCACCGCTCGTAGGGGACCTGGAGCCGGCCCGCCGCGAGGATGAACAGGGTCGAGACGGCCCGGGTGGCGAGGTAGACCGCGAGCGCCGCCCACCCCAGCCGGGACCCGGTGATCGTCGGTGCGCCGGTCCGGGTGACGGTCACTCCGCGAGATCCCGCCGGGCCAGTTCGGCCTCCAGGACCGTTAACCGCTTCTGGAGGACCTTGAGCGCATCGTCGACCTGGTCCATCCGGTAGCCGCGCAGCGCCGTGTCGAAACGGACCGCGGCGATGTCCTCCGGACCGGCGTCCTCCGGGAACTCCAGGACCGGGGTGGTGTGCACCGGCTCGCTCATCCGGTCGTACGGCACCCGACCGGCGAGGAGGGCGAGGAAGGCGGCGATGACGAGCACCGCGACCACGACGACGAAGACCCAGATCACGGGACCGACCCTAGGCGAGAGAGTCCCGGGCGGCGACGATGTGGTCCACCGCGTCCTGGATGTCGTCGGTGACGTGGAGCAGGTCCATGTCACCGGCACTGATCGTGCCGGTCGCCACGCACTGGTCCCGGAGCCAGTCGATGAGCCCGCCCCAGAACGCGGAGCCGAGCAGCACGATCGGGAAACGGCTGACCTTGTCGGTCTGGACGAGGGTGAGCGCCTCGAACAGCTCATCGAGGGTGCCGAGGCCTCCGGGCAGGACGATGAACCCCTGGGCGGACTTGACGAACATCGTCTTGCGGACGAAGAAGTAGCGGAAGTTGACCCCGAGGTCGACGTAGTCGTTCAGCCCGGTCTCCATCGGCAACTCGATCCCGAGCCCGACCGAGACCCCGCCGGCTTCGAGGGCGCCCTTGTTCGCGGCCTCCATGGTGCCGGGTCCGCCACCGGTGACCACCGCATACCCGGCCCGCACGAGAGCCGCACCGACCTGCTCGGCCATCTCGTAGACCGGGTCCTCCGGGCGAGTCCGAGCCGACCCGAAGACGCTGACCGCCGGGCCGAGTTCGGCGAGCGCGCCGAACCCCTCGACGAACTCGCTCTGGATCCGCATGACCCGCCACGGGTCGGTGTGCAGCCAGTCGGTGGCCCCGCTGCTGTCGAGGAGTCGCTTGTCGTGGGTGCTCGTCGGGAGCTGGGAGCGGCGCCGGACGACCGGGCCGGTGCGGTATTCACGCGTCATGACAACCAGCGTAGAAGAGCCGCTTCGCATTCGACATAATCGCGGGTCGGGGCCCGCTCGTCGTCCATGTGCGCCAGGTTGGGGTCGCCCGGTCCGAAGTTGACCGCCGGAACTCCCATCGCGGAGAAGCGGGAGACGTCGGTCCAGCCCTGCTTGGCCTCGACCGGCACGGCGAGCGCCGCGACGAAGGCCTGGGCGGCCGGCAGGTGCAGCCCGGGGCGCGCGCCGGGCGCGTTGTCGGTGATCTCGACGGCGAAGCCGTCGAAGACCTCCCGCACGTGCGCCTCGGCCCCGGCGGCGTCCAGGGACGGGGAGTACCGATAGTTGACCGTGACGACGCACCGGTCCGGGATGACGTTGCCGGCGATGCCGCCGGAGATCAGGACGGCGTTGAGGGCCTCGCGGAACTCCAGTCCGTCGACGGTATGCGTCGCCGGACGATAGCTGTTCAGTCGCCGAAGGATCTCCTCGGCGTCGTGGATCGCGTTGTGCCCCTTCCACGGCCGGGCGCTGTGGGCGGCGGTGCCGGTCGTCGTCACGCGGGCCCGCAACGTGCCCTTGCAGCCGCCCTCGACCGCCGCACTCGTCGGTTCGAGGAGGACCGCGAAGTCCGCGTCGTCGATGAGGTCCCGACGCTGCTGCTCGATGTGGAGCAACCCGTTGAACTCGCTCTCGATCTCCTCCCCCTCGTAGAAGACGAAGGTGATGTCCCGGTTCGGTTCGCTGAGCAGGTGGGCGATGCGCAACTGGACCGCGACCCCGCCCTTCATGTCGACCGTGCCGCGCCCGTAGAGCATCTCCTCCCCGTCCTCGACGATCCGGCGGGTCGGCAGGTTGGTCGGCGCACCGGTGTCCGGGTCGGCGGTGATGGGGACGGTGTCGAGGTGCCCGGCGAGGACGACCCGCTCGGCCCGGCCGAGGTCGGTGCGGGCGACGACGGTGTTGCCGAGCCGGGTCACGCTCAGATGCGGGAGGGCCCGCAGCGCCGCCTCGACAGCGTCGGCGAGGGCCTCCTCCTGCAGGCTGACCGAGGGGATGTCGCACAGGGCGGCGGTGAGGGCGACGACGTCGAGGGACAGGTCGAGGACCGGCGGGGCCGGCTCCGGAGGTGTCGACATGACCGCCACTCTAACGAGCGGCCGCGAGCCGGATCGGCACCCCGGCGCGGGAGTCGTAGGCTGGCCCGATGACCACCCGCACTGCCTCCGGCCACGGCCTGCTCACGATCACGACCGACGACTCCCCCACCCCCGGCACCGTCCTCGACGCATGGTTCCCCGCGCCGACGCTCGGCCCGACCGAGGGCCCGGCCCCGGCCGGCCTCGAAGCCCTCGCCGGCACCGACGATGCCCGTCAGGTGCGCCGCGAGGTGCGCCTCGTGACCATCGACCTGGACGCCGCACCCGCCGACACGCCCGACGCATACCTGCGCCTGCACCTGCTCTCGCACCGTCTCGTCGAACCCAACTCGATCAACCTCGACGGCGTCTTCGGCGCCCTGCCGAACGTCGTGTGGACCAGTCAGGGGCCTTGTGCCGTCGACGGATTCGAGTCGACCCGGGCTCGGCTGCAGGCCCGCGGCACGGTCGCGGTCTACGGCGTCGACAAGTTCCCGCGGATGGTCGACTACGTCGTCCCGGCCGGGGTGCGCATCGGTGACGCGGACCGGGTCCGGCTCGGCGCCTACCTCTCCCCCGGCACGACCGTCATGCACGAGGGGTTCGTCAACTTCAACGCCGGCACCCTCGGCTCCTCGATGATCGAGGGCCGGATCTCCCAGGGGGTCGTCGTCGGGGACGGCTCGGACATCGGCGGGGGCGCCTCGACGATGGGCACCCTCTCCGGCGGCGGCACCGAGCGGGTCAGCATCGGGGCCCGCTGCCTCGTCGGCGCCCAGGCCGGGGTCGGGATCGCGCTCGGTGACGACTGCGTCGTCGAGGCCGGGCTCTACCTGACCGCCGGGACGAAGGTCACCCTCCCCGACGGGCAGGTCGCCAAGGCGCGGGAACTCTCCGGGCAGTCCAATCTGTTGTTCCTACGCAACTCGGTCACCGGCGCCGTCGAGGCCCGTCCCCGCGACGGGCACGGCATCGTGCTCAACTCCGCGTTGCACGCCAACGACTGATCGACCCGGACCTGGATGACTCAACGCCCCTTCGCCCTCGCCGAGGAACAGGCACCCCGACGCCGGCCGGGGTGCCTGATCGGCATGCTCGTCGTGACCGGGCTCGTCGTCGTCGGCGCCTACGCGGGGATCCAGTGGTTCCGCAGCGGGATGGACCTCGGCGGCCAGATGTGCCGGGCCACCGCGGCCGAGACGACGGTGAGCTTCAGCCCCGAGCAGATGGACAATGCCGCGACGATCGTCGGCATCGCGATGGGGCGCGGGATGCCGGCCCGGGCCGGGACGATCGCGATCGCGACGGCGATCCAGGAGAGCAAACTGCGCAACATCAACTACGGCGACCGGGACTCCCTCGGCCTGTTCCAGCAGCGGCCCAGCCAGGGCTGGGGCACCGTCGAGGAGATCCTCGACCCGGAGTATTCGACGAACACCTTCTACGACGCGCTCGTCAAGGTGCCGGACTGGGAGAACGGCGTCGTCACCGAGGTCGCCCAGGCGGTCCAGCGCAGCGCCTTCCCGGACGCCTACGGCGACCACGAGATGGAGGGTCGGGTCATCGCCTCGACCCTGTCCGGGCACACCCGCGCCTCGATGGTGTGCCGGTTGGACGCCCCGATCACGCACACCCAGACCGAGCAACTCCTCGCCGACCTCGCCACGCACCTCGGGGTGCAGGGCACGGTGAGCGAGGACGGCCGCACCCTGAGCGTCGACGGCGCCGATGAGCAGCAGGCCTGGTCGGTCGGTCAGTACCTCGTCGCCAAGGCCGAGCGGTATGCGTTGACCCGCGTCCAGGTGGCCGATCAGGTGTGGAGCCGCTCCAGTGGGCAGTCGGCGCTGGCGTGGGAGGCGGCCGGTTCGGGCAGCGGTCCGACGACGGTCACCGTCGCCCTGACTCCGGCCCCGGCCTGAGCCTCGCGGCCTCGCGTCAGCGGTCGTTGATCCCGACGTAGTCCCGCTTGTGCGAGCCGACGTAGACCTGGCGGGGACGACCGATCTTCGTCGACGGGTCCTCGATCATCTCGCGCCACTGGGCGATCCAGCCGGGCAGCCGGCCGAGGGCGAACAGGACGGTGAACATCCGGGTCGGGAAGCCCATCGACTTGTAGATCAGGCCGGTGTAGAAGTCGACGTTCGGGTAGAGCCGGCGCTCGACGAAGTAGTCGTCGGCGAGGGCGATCTCCTCGAGCTCCATCGCGATCTCGAGCAGCCGGTCGCCACCCTCGAGGTTGTCGAGGATGTCGTGGGCGGTCTTCTTGATGATCGCCGCACGCGGGTCATAGTTTTTGTAGACCCGGTGCCCGAAGCCCATGAGGCGGACGCTGTCCTCCTTGTTCTTGACCTTCTTCATGAAGGTCTCGACGTCGTAGTCGGCCCCCTCGATCCGCTCGAGCATCTCCAGGACCGCCTGGTTGGCACCGCCGTGCAGCGGTCCGAAGAGGGCGTTGATCCCGGCCGAGACGGATGCGAAGAGGTTCGCGTGGGAGGAGCCGACGAGCCGCACCGTCGAGGTCGAACAGTTCTGCTCGTGGTCGGCGTGCAGGATGAGGAGCAGGTCGAGGGCCTTGACCAGCTTCGGGTCCAGGTCGTAGGTCTCGGCCGGGACCCCGAAGGTCATCCGCAGGAAGTTCTCCGGATAGGACAGTCGGTTGTCGGGGTAGAGGAACGGCTGGCCGATCGACTTCTTGTATGCGTAGGCCGCGATCGTCGGCAGCTTCGCCAGCAGGCGGATGGTCGAGATCTCGACCTGCTCGCGGTCGAACGGGTCGAGGCTGTCCTGGTAGAACGTCGACAGCGCCGAGACGGCGGAGGACAGCACGGGCATCGGGTGGGCGTCTCGGGGGAAGCCGTTGAAGAACGCCTTGAGGTCCTCGTGGAGCATCGTGTGCATCCGCACCCGGTCGGTGAAGTCGTCCAACTCGGACTGGGTCGGCAGCTCCCCGTAGATCAGCAGGTAGCTGACCTCGAGGAAACTCGAGGACTCGGCGAGCTGCTCGATCGGGTAGCCGCGGTAGCGGAGGATGCCCGCGTCCCCGTCGATATAGGTGATGGCGCTGGTGCAACTGGCGGTGTTCGTGAAACCGCCGTCCAGGGTGACGTTGCCGGTCTCCTTGAGGATCGTCGAGATGTCGTAGCCACCGTTGCCTTCGGTTGCTTCGATGAGCTTGAGATCGACGGTCTTGTCGCCGGCGGACAGCGTGGCGCCGTGGGTCGGGTCGGTCATGCTGCGTGGTCCTTCATCTTCGTCGGGGCTTCGCAGCGCCGTAGGGTAGCGACGCTCGCCCTCGAGCGGACAGGTGGAAATGTCTCGAATCGACCATATCCCTTGAACAGAAAACCGGTGAAACCGGATCGGCCCTCAGGCGCTGGTCAGTCGGTATGCGGCTGCTGCGATGCGCTCATCGGTTGCGGTCAGCGCGATCCGCACGTGCTGGGTCCCGGCCGGGCCGTAGAACGACCCGGGAGCGGCGAGGATCCCCCGGTCGGCGAGCCGACCGATCGTCACCCAGCAGTCCTCCTCCGCGGTCGCCCACAGATAGAGGCCCGCCTCGGAGTCCTCGATGCGCAGCCCGAAGGCCTCGACCACGGGGCGGAGCAGATCACGTCGGGCGGCGTAGCGGGCCCGTTGGGCGAGGACGTGGTCGGCGTCGGCGAGCCCGGCGACGAGGGCCTGCTGGACCGGCCAGGGCATCATCATGCCCGCATGTTTGCGGACCTCGAGGAGCCGGCGCACCAGGTTGGGGTCCCCGGCCACGAAGGCGGCCCGATAGCCGGCGAGGTTGGACTGCTTCGACAACGAGTACACGCACAGCAGCCCCTCGTGCGAGCCGCCGGTGACACGCGGGTCGAGGATGCTCGGCGTCGTCGGGATGCCCTCCCGCGCGGCGGGGTCGCGCCAGTCGAGCTCGGCGTAGCACTCGTCGGAGGCGACGACGACGCCGTGGCGGCGGGCCCAGTCGACGACCTTGGCCAGGTGCTCGATCCCGAGCACCTTCCCGGTCGGGTTGCCGGGGGTGTTGAGCCACAACAGTTTTGGTGCGGTGGCGCGGGTCACCGGGCCGAATGCGGTGGTCGCGTCGGCGGCGAAGGGGGTCGCGCCGGCAAGTCTGGCCCCCACGTCATAGGTGGGGTATGCGACGCGCGGGAACGCGACGACGTCACCTGGTCCGAGGTCGAGCAGGGTGGGCAGCCACGCGACGAGTTCCTTGGAGCCGACGGTCGGGAGCACCCCGTCGGGGTCGACGTCGGGGACTCCGCGGCGGGCGTGGAACCACGTCGCGACCGCCTCCCGCAGGTCGGGGGTCCCGTAGGTCTGCGGATAGCCGGGTGCGTCGGCAGCGGCGACGAGCGCCTCGCGGATGACCTGCGGGGTCGGGTCGACGGGGGTGCCGACGGACAGGTCGACCAGTCCCCCGGCGTCGTGCGGGCGGTCCGGACCGGTCGGCTCGAACGCGGCGGCCCGCTCCCGGTAGGGAACGAGGGAGTCCCACGGGAAGTCGGGGAGGGAGCGCACGATCGGCGGGGGTCGGGTGGGTCGGTGCTCTAGAGGTCGTGCACCTGCGGCGGCAGGGCCGCGACGATCGGGTGGTCCTTGGGGATGACCCCCATCTTGGCCGCCCCGCCGGGGGAGCCGAGGTCGTCGAAGAACTCGACATTGGCCTTGTAGTAGTCGGCCCACTCCTCCGGGGTGTCGTCCTCGTAGTAGATCGCCTCGACCGGGCAGACCGGCTCGCAGGCGCCGCAGTCGACGCACTCGTCGGGGTGGATGTAGAGCATCCGCTCGCCCTCGTAGATGCAGTCGACGGGACACTCATCGACACACGCCCGGTCCTTGAGGTCGACACAGGGCTCCGCGATCACGTACGTCATGGCGCACATACTATGCGTCCGTGCCCTCTGACTCGACCTCGGCGCACCCGCCCGGCCCGCGGGTGGTGATCCGGTTCCGGTTGCCGGTCCCCGACCCGGCCACCGGAGCCACTCTCAGCGATGTCGTCGGGGACCTCGTCGCGGCCACCGCGGAGGAGATCGTCGTCGACTCCCGGCACGGCCGGGTCACGGTGCCGCGCTCGACGGTGGTCGCCACGAGAGTCGTCCCGCCGCGGCCGTCGCGTCGGGGCGCGCCGCACCGGGCGCTGTCCGTCGACGATCTGGAGCGGGTCATGGTCGGGGCCTGGCCGCCGGTGGAGCGGGCGGCACTGGGTCGTTGGCTGCTGCGGGCCGCACACGGCTTCACCTCCCGGGCCAACTCGGCCCTCGTCGTCGGCTCACCGGACCGGCCGGTGCCGGAGGCGTTGACCGCGGTCCGGCAGTGGTATGCATCGCGCACCCTGTCCGCCCGGCTCGCCGTGCCGATGCCGATGGGTCTGGACCTGGCGGCCGACCCGGTCGCGGCCGCGGCGATCGAAGCGGGATGGGAGCCGGGTGACCGCGTCACGGTCCTGACCGCGGCGTCGCGGACCGTCGTGGGTGCGTGTCCGTCTGCTCCCCCGCCCGAGGCGGCCGCCCGGATCGAGGTCGGTGATCGACTCGTCGACGACTGGCTGGCGGGGTTGCGGCAGCACCGCGCCGCCCCGGACGGTCCGGCCCGCGCGGTCCTGACCGGGTCCCCGGAGCAGCGGTTCGCCCTCGTCCGCGACGGCGCCGGTGCGGTCATCGCGGTGGCCCGGCTCGGGGTCAGCGACGGCTGGGGCGGGATCGGGGCGATGTGGGTCGCCCCGGATCACCGACGGCAGGGCCTGGGACGCAGCATGCTCGGCGAGCTGGCCAGGGCCGCAACGGATCTGGGCTGCGTGTCACTGCACCTGCAGGTCGAGGACGACAACGACGCTGCCCACTCGCTCTATGCGCAGGCGGGGTTCACGCCGCACCACAGTTACGCATACCTCAGCTGCTGAGGCAGCTCACGGACGGGCGGTCAGCGGCTGTTCGGGTGGGTGCAGGTGACCTTGTCCTCGGGGTCGTAGTGGGTGGTGATGTTCTCCCGCTTGACCTCCCGACCGTTCTGCTTGATGATCCGGGTCACGGTCACGTCGAAGCCGACCATGGGGCTCTGCGTGACGCAGCCCGGCTTGTCGTCGACGATGGTGCGCGGCTGGCGGATGTTGCGGCGCGGACCCTTGACCGACTCGACGTCGAAGGTCTTGGTGCCCCAGAACTCCACCGTGACGGCGGTGTCGGTGGCCCAGGCCCGCACGAGGATCCCGCCCTTGGTGTTGTTCGTCCATCGGTTGTCGATCGTGCCCCAGGAGACGGTGGCCTCCCGGCCCTCCGGGTAGCGCGGGATGTAGAACGAGTGCGCCCGGAACTCATCGATCTGCACGCCGGCGAAGTAGGCGGCGTTGTAGAGCGTCGTCGACACCTGGGAGATGCCGCCGCCGTAGCTGTCCGAGAGCCGGCCGTTGAGGATGATGCCAGCCTTGACGTAGCCCTTGTCCGGGGTCCGCTGCCCGAGGGTTCCGTTGAGGCTGAACGTCCCGCCCGGGGGCACATAGGTGCCGTTGATCCGGTTGGCGGCGATCTTGATGTTCGTGTTGCGGGACTGGCCGGCGCCGTAGTACGTCGTGAACCCGGAGATCTTGCCCTTGGGCAGGGTCGCCTTGGCCTGCTCGGTCGTGAACTTCGGCTGGGTGACGACCGGCTCCAGGGTCAGCGTCCGCTCATCGGTGCGCAGCGCGGCGAGCACCGCGTCCCCCTGGCCGGCCACCGCGATGCTGACGCCGGTCTGCGACGGCGCGACCGAGGCCTCGGTGCCGCTGAAGGTGACCTTGGCGTCCTTGGGGTCGCGGAGCACACCGGACTCCTCCCCGGCCTCCTCGACGAGCGGGGTGAGCACCTCCTCGTCGACCGCCGGGGTGACCGCACCGTCGGCGACGGTCGCGCTCAGCGCGGTGACGACCTGCGCGGCCGGGATCTCGAAGGAGTCCTCCCCGACCTTGACCGTGAGCGGCCCGGCGAGCGCCTTGTCGGCGAACTCGGACTTGAAGGCAGCGAAGGCCGTCGCCGGGGTGCGCGGGCCGACCGGCCCGCCGGCTCCCTCGATGTCCCGCTGGTGCGGCCAGACGGCACTGATCCGCTCGGTCGTGCCCGCGACGTCGACGGCCAGTCCGTCGACGGGCTCGACGATGTCGAGTTTGCCGTCGGTGAACGCGACCGTTCCCTCGACGGGGTCCTTGTCGATCCCGGCGGCCGCCCCGCTCACCGCCTTGGACAGTGCGTCCTGGTCGATCTTGAGGACGAAGTCCCGCTCGAAGGAGCCGGAGACGTGGTCGTAGAGTGCCCGCGGGTCGAGGGTGAAGCCGGTCAGCCCGTCCAGCGTGGCCGCGGTGTCGATCCGCAGACCGGACCGGTCCGGATCCAGCGTGAAGCTCTCCTCGGCGACCGTCACCTTGACCGGCTCGGATTCGAGTTTGGCGACCTCGCTCTCGACCTTGGCCGCGGCGGCCTCGGGTGAGAGCCCCCCGACATCGACGCCGCCGACGGTGGCGGTGGCCGGGACCTTGGTGCTCAGGTAGTAGGCGACGCCGACATACGCTCCCGCCAGCAGCAGGAGGGCACCGAGGAAACCGACGAGGAAGCCGCGGCGGCGACGGGTCGGAGGCAGCACCTCCGTCCGTTCCTCCGGGGAGGGTTCAGGCTCGTGATCGTGGTGCTGCATCGGTCGCTTCCATGGCGGGGGACGGGGGCAGGGGGGTCCGGCCCTGCGGACCGGCCGCGGGGCACAACCTCCTAGTATGCGCCAGGCGTGCTCGCATACCTACTCCGGTAATAGAGGAGAGCCGGGGGCGGATCGTCGGATGCGGTGAGGTGGATCACCTCGCCAACGACGATGCTGTGATCGCCGGCGGCGTGGACGTCACGAATCTCACACTCGAGGTGGGCCAAGGCACCGCTGATCAGGACGCAGTCGTTCGGGCCCCGGGTGTGCGGGACGGTCGTCAGTTGCCCGATGAGGGGTCGGCCCGGGGTGGACAGCCAGGTGGCGATCGACCGGTGCTCGGCGGCCAGGACACTGACCCCGAACACGCCCGCGTCCTGGACCGCGTCGTGGAAGCGGGCGTCCTGCTCGACGCAGAACAGCACGAGCGGCGGGTCGAGGGAGACGGCCGTGAACGAGTTGGCGGTCATCGCGTGGTCGTGCCCGGCGGAGTGGGCGGAGACGACGACCACGCCGGTGGCGTAGCGTCCCAGCGCGCGTTTGAAGCCACCCACGTCGATCTGCATCCGGGTCCTTCCGTCGCTGCCGTCAACCCACGCCGATGACCGCGATATCGACGGCACCGGCCAGGGCGGGGTTGGTGGTGAGTCCGGTGACGTCCGAACCAGCAACGTACATCGACTTGCGTTCGGCGAGGGCGACATAGGCGCCTCGGGAGCGCAACGTGGTGTCGATGTCGAACCAGGCCTGCTCCCGGTCCTGGGTGTCGGCGATGGTCAGTGCGGCACTCATCGCCGCGTCGACCTTGGCGTCGACGAAGTAGCCGTAGTTGCGGCCCGAACCACCGTCGCTGATGTTGAGTCGGGAGTCGAACAGGGGCGGCAGCACGGTCGAGGCGGAGTTCCAGTCCGCGGCCCAGTTCGACCAGAACACGTCGGTCTGGTCGGCCCGCTCGGCTGCGGAAATGGTCGCGAAGTAGCGCTCGGTGATCGGCTGCAGTTCGACCGCGAACCCGGCCTTCTCCCAACCGGCGACCAACGCGGCCAGGGCGGTGTCCATCGTCGGCGAACTGCGGTAGGCGACCCGGATCGGGACCGGTGTCGCCAGGTCGGCCTCTGCCGCAGCCGCAGCGAGCAGTTCGGCGGCCCGGTCCTGGTCGCTCGGGTCACGCGTCGGAGCGGTCGCCGTCGCGGTGCCGGACTCCTCCGCCGGCGGGGTCGTCGGTGCGGCGGTCGACGGGACCGTCCCCGTCGGGTCGGCCTCCTGGTCCGGGTTCTGCAACGCGGACCGGACCCCGGTCGACAGGATCGAGGTGATCGGCTCGGCCGCGGTCATTCCTCCGAGGGCGGTGACATACGCGTCGCGGTCGGTCGCGAGCGCGAAGGCGGTGCGGATCCGGGGGTTGGCGAACACCGGACTCTTGAGGTTGGGGACGAGGTAGTCGACGAGGCCGCTGACGTTGTTGACGGAGCGTTCCCGCAGCGGTTCGGCGGCGGCGATCTGCTGCTGGATCGCCGGCGGTGCCGTGTCGAGGGAGACTGTCGCGCTGACCTCGGCACTGTCCTCCATGATGAGTTGGGCGACCTCCTGCGGCTCCCGACCCTCCCGGTAGACGATCTGGTCGGGGAGGGCGAGCCGGATCGGGTCGCTCGCGGCCGACCAGTGCGGGTTGCGCACGAAGGTGCCGCCGCGCTCGGGCTCCCACGCGCTGGAGAGCGTGTAGGGGCCGGCGCTGAAGACGACATAGGTGCTGCCGCGACCCTTGTCGGCCACCTCCTTGTAGGCGGCGAAGCCGAGCGTGCTGACCATCCCGGGGAAGTCGGCGACCGGCTCGGAGAGCCGGATCGTCAACTCCGACCCGTCACAGGTGATGGCCTTGTCGAACGCGGCCCGGCCGGCCTCGGTCTCCTTGCCCTCCCGGTACGGCCCGAGGTAGATGCTCTCCCCGGTCGGGGTTTTCGGGATGTCGAGGTAGGCGAGGGCGTAGTTCGCTCCCCCCGTGATGACGTCGGTGGCGAAGGACCGGGAGATGCCGTACTTGACGTCCTCGCAGGTCAGGGCGCTCCCGTCCTGCCACTTGATGCCGTCCCGGATGGTGAAGACCCAGACCCGCAGGGTCCGGTCGGCGGCGCCGGTGTCGGTGGCCAGGTCCCCGGTCAGGGTCATCTGGTCTGCCCCGTCGAGCCCGTTCTGGTATGCGGTCAGCGCCCGGGCGAAGACCCTCCCGGCGAACGCTGCGTCACCTCGGGAGGAGATCCGCTGCGGATCCCAGGTCTGGACCGGGCCGAGGGACATCGTCGTCAGCGTGCCGCCGGACGGTCCGGTCTCGACGTCGGTCGGGGTGCTCTGCCCGACCTCGGGGACCGAGCACGCACCGAGGCCGAGGGCGATCGCGGTTGCCGCCGCCACCGCGGCGACAACCCGGCGGATCACTGTCGACGTGCCCGCGCAGCTGCCCGGGCACGGACGGTCTGGTCGAGTTCGACCTTGCGGATCCGGATCGCCTCCGGGGTGACCTCACAGCACTCGTCCTCGCGGCAGAACTCGAGGGACTGCTCGAGACTGAGGGTGCGCGGTGGGGCCAGCCGCTCGAGGACGTCGGCTGATGCGGCACGCACGTTGGTCAGCTTCTTCTCCTTCGTGATGTTGACATCCATGTCCTCCGACCGGGAGTTCTCCCCGACAATCATGCCCTCATAGACCTCCGTGCCCGGCGGAATGAACAAGGTGCCGCGCTCCTGGAGGTGGAACATCGCATACGACGTCGCGGATCCGGCCCGGTCGGCGACGAGGGAGCCGGTGACCCGGGTGGTGATCTCCCCCGCCCACGGCTCGTAGGACTCGAAGACGTGGTTGGCGATCCCCATGCCGCGGGTGTCGGTGAGGAACTGGGTGCGGAATCCGATGAGCCCGCGGGCCGGGACGAGGAACTCCATCCGCACCCACCCGGTGCCGTGGTTCGTCATCTGCTCCATCCGGCCCTTGCGGGAGGCGAGCAGTTGGGTGATCGTGCCGAGGTACTCCTCCGGGGCGTCGATCGTCAGCCGCTCGACCGGCTCGTGCACCTTGCCGTCCACCGTCCTGGTCACGACCTGCGGTTTGCCGACGGTCAGTTCGTACCCCTCCCGGCGCATCTGCTCGACGAGGATGGCCAGGGCGAGTTCGCCGCGCCCCTGGACCTCCCACGCGTCGGGTCGTTCGGTGGGCAGGATCCGCATCGAGACGTTGCCGACGAGTTCGCGGTCGAGGCGGTCCTTGACGAGGCGGGCGGTGACCTTGGCGCCCTTGACCCGGCCCGCCATCGGCGAGGTGTTCGTCCCGATCGTCATCGAGATCGCCGGCTCGTCGATCGAGATCACCGGCAGCGGTCGCGGATCGGTCAGGTCGGCGAGGGTCTCCCCGATCATGATCTCCGGGATGCCCGCGACGGCGATGATGTCGCCCGGCCCGGCCTGTTCGGCGGGTTTGCGTTCCAGCCCCTCGGTCATGAGCAGTTCGGTGATCTTCACCGGCGCGATCGTCCCGTCGTGCCGACACCAGGCGACCTGCTGACCCTTGCGGATCGTCCCGGCGTGCACCCGCAGCAGGGCGAGCCGGCCGAGGAAGTTCGAGGCGTCGAGATTGGTCACGTGCGCCTGGAACGGCGCCTGCGGGTCGAACCGCGGCGCGGGGATCGTCTCCAGGATCGTCGCGAAGAGGGCCTCGAGGTCCTCCCCCTCCGGCAGTTCCCCGTTCTCCGGACGGGTCAGGGCGGCCCGGCCGTTCTTCGCCGAGGCATAGACGATGGGGAACTCGATCTGGTCCTCGGTCGCCTCCAGGTCCATGAACAGTTCGTAGACGTCGTCGACGACCTCCGCGATCCGGCTGTCCGGCCGGTCCACCTTGTTGATGCACAGCACGACCGGCAGCTTCGCCGCCAACGCCTTGCGCAGCACGAACCGGGTCTGCGGCAGCGGCCCCTCACTGGCGTCGACGAGGAGGACGACACCGTCGACCATGGACAGGCCCCGCTCGACCTCCCCGCCGAAGTCGGCGTGCCCGGGCGTGTCGATGATGTTGATCGTCACCCCACCCGGCTGGCCGATCTGCGCGGCGGCGGGTCCCGCATACCGGATCGCCGTGTTCTTGGCGAGGATCGTGATGCCCTTCTCCCGCTCCAGGTCACCGGAGTCCATGACCCGTTCGCCGGTGGACTCCACGCTGGCCCGCTCGCTGAACGCACCCGCCTGCCAGAGGAGTTTGTCGACGAGGGTGGTCTTGCCGTGGTCGACATGGGCGATGATCGCGACGTTGCGGACGTCGCTGCGGGACTGCAGGGGCATCCCGCGATTGTCGCAGCCGCGGGGACGGTGACGAAATCGCACCGCCGAAGGTCTCAGACCGATAAATACTCTGGCGACTTCGCACGCACACCGTAGAAAAGCCGTTACGTTTGTGGACGATCCCGGGGACGACCCTGGGAGCCCGCGCTCTGACCGAGGCGGGTACGACTCCAAGCGAGGTATCTGAATTGACGCTAAAGCGCACGGCCGCACCTTTTGTCGGCCTCACTGCGGCAGCGCTGGTCCTGACCGCCTGCGCCACGTCCGAACGCAACACCGGCAGCAGCGGCGCCACCGGTGACCAGACGGGCGCAGCAGGCGAGACCGGCACCACCAGCGAGGTCTTCACCTTCGGTGGCGCAGGAGCCCCCGTGACCTTCGACCCGTTCTACGCCAGTGACGGTGAGACCTTCCGGATCAGCCGGCAGATCTTCGAGAACCTCATCGGCATCAAGCCCGGCACCGCAGACCTCGAGCCCGAGCTGGCCGAGTCCTGGGAAGCCGACGAGTCCGGCCTGAACTGGACCTTCAAGCTCCGCGAGGGTGTGAAGTTCCACGACGGCACCGACTTCAACGCCGAGGCCGCGTGTGCGAACTTCGACCGGATGTTCGACCAGAACGAGGTCGGCGCCAGCGCCGCCTACTACTGGGGTTCGACCTTCGGCGCCTTCAAGGACAACGCCGCCGAGAGCCTCTACCAGGGCTGTGAGGTCACCGGCGACCACGAGTTGAACTTCAAGATCAGCCGCGTCACCTCCAAGTTCCCGGCCATTCTGTCCCTCACCTCGCTCGGCATGCAGTCGCCGAAGGCGCTGGAGGAAGGTGACGCCAACGGCATCGCCAAGTCCGGCGACGCCTTCGTCTACCCGGCCAACGCGAACAACCCGGTCGGCACCGGTCCCTACAAGTTCAGCGGCTACGACGAGGCGACCAAGACCGCGACGCTCGAGAAGTACGACGAGTACTGGGGCGAGGCTGCCAAGACGCAGAAGATCGTCATCAAGGCCATCCCCGACGAGACCACCCGTCGCCAGGAGCTGCAGGCCGGTGGCATCGACGGCTACGACCTGCCCAACCCGGTCGACTGGGGTGGCCTGAAGGACGCCGGTATGAACGTCGAGGTGCGCCCGCCGTTCAACGTGTTCTACATGGGTCTGAACCCGACGAACAACGAGAAGCTGAAGGATCTCAAGGTCCGCCAGGCGATCTACCACGCGATCAACCGCCAGCAGCTCGTCCAGTCGCAGCTGCCCGAGGGTGCCACCGTGGCGACCCAGTTCGTCCCGGACACCATCGACGGCTACAACGCCCAGGTCGAGGCCTACGCCTACGACCCGGACAAGGCCAAGTCCCTCCTCCAGGAGGCCGGTGCCGAGGGCATGACCCTGAAGTTCGCCTGGCCGGCTGAGGTCACCCGTCCCTACATGCCGAACCCCCAGGGCCTCTACGACGCGATCAAGGCTGACCTCGAGGCCGTGGGCATCCAGGTCGAGACCCTGACCGACCCGTGGGGCACGTACCTGGACAAGGCCTACCAGGACTACGACGCGTTCTTCCTCGGGTGGACCGGTGACTTCAACTCGGTGGACAACTTCCTCGCGTCGTTCTTCACCCCGGTCGACCGCAACCGGTTCGCGACCAACCTGCAGGACTTCGGCCAGGAGCTCGGTGACGAGCTCGTCAAGGCCGACGGCATCCTCGACGACGCCGAGCGCACGGCCGCCTACCAGGAGGTCAACCGCAAGATCATGGAGGAGTGGCTGCCGGCCCTGCCGATCAGCCACAGCCCGCCGGCCATCGTCGTCAGCGGTGACGTCGAGGGTCTGGTCGCCTCCCCGCTGACCGCGGAGCGCTTCGACACCGTCACGGTGGGCGGCAACTGACCAAGCCCGCGTGGCTTCGCCGATCCACCCCCACGATGGCCGCCTCAGCACTATGCTGGGGCGGCCATCGCCACGGCTCCCCCTAAAGGACTTCCTGCGTGCTTCGATACATCGTCCGGCGCCTCGGACAGCTGATCGCCGTCGCCATCGTGCTGACGATGTTGCTCTTCTTCTGGCTGCGCTCCCTGCCCGGTGGCGCCGCATACTCCCTCCTCGGTGACCGGGCCACACCCGAGCAGATCGCCCAACTCGAGAAGACCCTCGGTCTGGACCAACCGCTCTACATCCAGTACTTCCGCTACATGGGCCGGATCGCCAAGGGCGAGTTCGGCAGTTCCGCCACCGTCGTCCCCGGGACCGACGCGATGACGATCTTCCTGAACCGCTTCCCCGCGACGATCGAGTTGAGCTTCCTCGCCGTCCTCCTCGCTGTCATCGTCGCCATCCCCCTCGGCTACTTCGCCGCCCGACGGCACGGGTCCTGGCTGGACAACCTGTCCATCGTCGGGTCTCTCGTCGGCATCGCCGTCCCGGTCTTCTTCACCGCGTTCCTGCTGAAGTACTTCTTCGCCGTGAAGTGGGGCCTGCTGCCGGTCTCCGGACGGCAGGACGCCCTCGGGTGCACCCGCGTGACGAAGTTCTTCATCCTCGACGGTTTGCTGACCCGCGAATTCGACTGCTCGGTCAGTGCCCTCAAACACCTCATCCTGCCGAGCATCGCCCTGGCGACGATCCCGTTCGCGGTGATCTTCCGGATCACCCGGGCCAGTGTCCTCGACGTCCTCGACGAGGACTACGTCCGCACCGCCCGCGCCAAGGGCCTGACCGCCCGGATCGTGCGCAATCGCCACATCATGCGCAACGCGATGCTGCCGGTGCTGACGATCATCGGCCTGCAGGTCGGTGCGCTCCTCGCCGGGGCGATCCTGACCGAGACGGTCTTCAACTTCCCCGGGATCGGGGAGGCCCTCGTGACCAGCTTCCGCGGCCGGGACTGGGCCCTGCTCCAGGTGCTCATCCTCATGGCTGCGATCGTCTTCGTCCTGGTCAATCTCGTCGTCGACGTGCTCTACGCCGTCATCGACCCACGGGTGCGGACGAGGTGAGCTGACATGAACGACTCCCCCAAGAAGAGGCCCAACCCGCTGGCGAGTTATGGGCAACGCCGCAAGGACCGCATCGACGATCTCGCCGTGCTCAGTGCTCCCGCTCCGGCACTCGATGAGGTCGCCGTCGACGAGTCCGGCGCCATCGCCGAGAAGCCCGGCGTCTCGCTGTGGCAGAGCGCCTGGCGCCGGCTGCGCCGCAACCCGGTGTTCCTCCTCGGCCTGGCGATCACGATCGCCTTCATCCTCATCGCCGCCTTCGCCCCGTGGATCGCCCCGAAGGATCCGGTCCAGGGCTACCTCATCGACAAGGTCCGCCCGCAGAGCAACCCCATCCCCGGCCCGGAGCCGGGCTTCCCGCTCGGAGCGGACCACCTGGGCCGCGACCTGCTCTCCCGCCTCATCGTCGGGTCCCGCCAGACCCTCATCGTCGGGGTCCTGGCCACCCTCGGCGGCTTCGTCGGCGGTCTTGTCCTCGGCACCCTCGCCGGTGCCTTCGGCGGCTGGGTCGACTCCCTCGTCATGCGCGCGGTCGACGTCATGCTCTCGATCCCGTCCCTCGTGCTCGCCCTGTCGATCGGCTCCCTCGCAGCCCGGCCGAGCCAGTGGACCCTGATCATCGCCATCGCCGTGGTGCAGATCCCGATCTTCGCCCGATTGCTCCGTGGCTCGATGCTCGCGCAACGGTCCAGTGACCATGTCCTGGCCGCTCAGGCGCTCGGCATCAAGCGGGGTCCGATCGTGTTCCGGCACATGCTGCCGAACTCGATGGGTCCGGTCATCGTCCAGGCCACTCTGGCACTCGCGGTCGCCATCATCGACGCCGCAGCGCTGTCCTTCATCGGTCTGGGCAACCCCGACCAGCGGATCCCCGAGTGGGGTGCGATGCTCGGTCTGGCCCAGACCTACATTTACGACCATCCGCACTTGGCCTACTACCCCGCGATCTGCATCATCGTCGTCGCGCTCGGCTTCACCCTCATGGGTGAGTCGCTGCGCGAGGCACTCGACCCGAAGACCAGGAGGTGACCGGGTGACGACTCTCGCAGGCGAGCACAAGCACCCGACGGACAGCACCGCACCGCTGCTGTCGGTGCGCGATCTGCGGGTGACCTTCCAACGCCAGGGCGAGGAGGCCTTCCACGCCGTCGACGGTCTGAATTTCGATGTCCGCCCCGGCCAGACCGTCGGCCTCGTCGGTGAGTCCGGCTGTGGCAAGTCGGTCACCTCGCTGGCGATCATGGGGCTGCTGCCCCAACGCGGCAACAAGGTCTCCGGCACCGTCGACTTCGACGGCACCGACCTGCTCAGCCTCTCCGACTCCCAGATGCGGGACCGCCGGGGTCGGGACATCGCGATGGTCTTCCAGGACCCGTTGTCCTCGCTCAACCCGGTCGTCCCGGTCGGGGTCCAGGTGACCGAGGTCCTCGAACGGCACCGCGGCATGTCCCGCCGGGCGGCGATGCCGATGGCCGCGGATCTGCTGCGCCGGGTCGGCATCCCGGACCCGAACCGTCGGGTCAAGGACTACCCGCACCAGATGTCCGGCGGGATGCGGCAGCGGGCGCTCATCGCGATCGCCCTGGCCTGCGCCCCCCGGCTCCTCATCGCCGACGAGCCGACGACCGCGCTGGATGTGACGATCCAGGCCCAGATCCTCGCGCTGCTCAAGGAACTCGTCGAGGACACCGGCACCGCGCTCATCATGATCACCCACGACCTCGGCGTCGTCGCGGGCCTGTGCGACGAGGTCAACGTCCTCTACGCCGGCCGGATCGTCGAGCGTGGCGCCCGGCACCCACTGTTCCGGGACCCGCACCACCCGTACACGACCGGCCTGCTCGGCTCCATCCCCCGGCTCGACGCCGCCGGAGAGCGGCTCACCCCGATCCCCGGTTCGGTCGCCGACAACCTGCCCTGGGACCACGCGTGCGCCTTCGCACCGCGCTGCAGCCAACCGATCGACGTCTGCACCCAGGTCACCCCTGAGCTCGAGAGCAGCGGTGGACGGGCGCTGCGCTGCCACAACCCGGTCGGGGTCGACTTTCGGGAGGAGACCCGATGAGTGAGCACGACGACGACGTCCTGCTCTCCGTCGAGGGCGTCAAGGTCCACTTCCCGATCAAGCGCGGAGTCATCTTCGACAAGACGATCGGCTATGTGTATGCGGTGGACGGGGTCGACCTGAAGGTGCGCCGGGGTGAGACCTACGGCCTGGTCGGCGAGTCCGGTTGCGGGAAATCGACACTCGGACGGGCCATCCTCAACCTCGAGCCGCCCACGGAGGGGCACGTCATCTTCGACGGCGTCGACATCGCCTCCCTCAAGGGTGAGGAACTGCGCCGCAAGCGTCAGGACCTGCAGATGGTCTTCCAGGACCCGCTGTCCTCCCTCGACCCGCGCCAGTCGGTCGAGTCGCTCCTCGTCGAGGGGATGAAGGCCCACGGCCTGGCCAAGGACGCCAAGGAGGCCCGCCCGCGGCTGCGGGAACTCCTCTCCGCCGTCGGGTTGCCGGCGCAGGCGCTGAACAAATACCCGCACGAGTTCTCCGGGGGTCAGCGTCAGCGGATCGGGATCGCCCGGGCGTTGTCGGTCAACCCGAAGTTCATCGTCGCCGACGAGCCGGTCTCCGCCCTCGACGTCTCCGTCCAGGCCCAGGTGATCAACCTCCTCGGCGACCTGCAGGAGGAGTTCGGGCTCACCTATCTCGTCGTCGCCCACGACCTCGCCGTCGTGCGGCACATCTCGGACCGGATCGGCGTCATGTACCTCGGGGCACTCGCCGAGGAGGCCAGCGCCGCCGACCTCTACCGGGCCCCGCTGCACCCCTACACCAAGGCGCTGCTGTCCGCGGTGCCGATCCCCGACCCGGATGTCGAGGACAGCCGCGAGCAGATCCTCCTCACCGGGGATCTGCCCTCACCGTCCAACCCGCCGACCGGCTGCCGGTTCCACACCCGGTGTCCGTGGAAGCAGGACACCCGCTGCGACACCGAGCGCCCGCAACTGCGGGTCGTGGAGATCGACGGGTTCCCCGCCGACCACCGGGTCGCGTGCCACTGGGCCGAACAGATCTACCACGGTGAGATCCAGCCGCACGAGGTGGACCCGATCGCGATCGACCCGAGTTCCTTCGACGTCGTCGACGACCACGGCACGATGCTCGCCGAGCCGCCCGGCGTCGACCCCGCGAGCGGCGATCCGGGCCGGGGACTCTGACCCCGGTTCTTCGTCCCCCGCCACGCAACCTCGCCACCCGCCGCGGTTCTTCGTCACCCGCCACGGCAATTTCAGCGGCACCGCCGAAGCACCGGGAAGACCACGAACAACCGCGTCAGCCACCCCGAATCGTCAGTGACGGGTCGCGTCAGTCACCCCGCATGACCGCCGCGAGGCGCTGGGCGAGCGGGCTGGCCTCGATCTGTTCGAGGGTGACCGTCCGCCCCTGCGGGTCCGCGACGGGCACCTTCCAGTTCGGGTACTCCTGGTCGGTGCCGGGCTGGTTGACCGTGCGCCGGTCCCCGACGAGGTCCGGGACCGCGACGCCGAGGATCTTCGCCGGGGTCTGCGCGAGGTATGCGTGCAGCGCCACCACGACATCGTCGACGAGGTCCTGGGGCGAGTCGGCGGTGACGACGGTGCCCTGCGGGAGCAGGCCGCGCTCGACGACCGCCCGGACGACGGTGTTGATCGAGGCGCTCTCGCTCTCCTTCTCCTCCGCGACCGAGCGTTCGAGCAGTCCGAGGTCGGCGCGAACGTCCACGTGGGTCAGGGTCAGGTATCCCGCGCTCGGGGGCAGGTCGTGGGTGGTCACGGTCGCCATGCACAAGGAGCGGTAGGCCTCCGGGGGCAGGAACTGCCCGTCGCGCCACTCGAACCACAGGATCGAGGTGCCGTGGATGCCCCGTTCGAGCATCGTCTCGCGCAGCGTCGGGGCGACGACGCCGAGGTCCTCACCGATGACGATCGCCCCGGCCCGGTGCGCCTCCAGGGCGAGGATGCCCATGAGCGCGCCGGCGTCATAGGTGACGTAGGTGCCGTCCTTCGGGGTCTTGCCGAGCGGCACCCACCACAGCCGGAACAAGCCGAGGATGTGGTCGATCCGGATGCCGCCGCTGTCCCGCAGGACAGTGCGCAGCATGTCCCGGTAGGGCGCATAACCGAGTTCGGCGAGGCGACCCGGGTGCCACGGCGGTTGCGCCCAGCTCTGGCCGAGTTGGTTGAACTGGTCCGGGGGCGCCCCGACGGAGACGGAGTGGACGAGGGCGTCCCCGAGCGCCCAGGCGTCCGACCCGTCCGGGTGCACCCCGACCGCGAGGTCGTGGACGACCCCGATCGTCATCCCGGCAGCGAGCGCCTCCTGCTGGGCCGCCTGGAGCTGCTGGCGGATCTGCCACTGCAGCCACATGTGGAACTCGACGGTCTCCTCGTGCTCGGTGCGGAACTCCTCGACGGCTGCCGAACGCGGGTCCTGGAGGTCCTTCGGCCAGGTGCCCCACGGCATACCCAACTCCTCGACGAGTGCGCACCACGTCGCGAAGTCGACCAGGCCCTGCCCCTCGCTGCGGACATACCGGTCGAACTGGCGTTGCCGCCGGCGGGTGCGCGGGACACCGAAGAGGATGGCGAGCGCCTCCCCCTTGGCCTCCCAGATCTCGTCCCGGTCGATGAGGTCGGTCGAGGAGGCCCGGGCCCGGTCGGCGAGAGCGAGAATGCGCGCCCGCTGCGGCCCGGACAGTGCCCCCATCTCGGCGATGTCCTCGATGCGCAGGTAGAGCGGGCTGGCGAAGCGCCGCGTCGCGGGCAGATAGGGCGAGGCCTCCATCGGCGGCACGGGCTGGGCGGCGTGCAGCGGGTTGACGAGGACGAAGTCGGCTCCGAGTTCCTCCCCCGCCCAGGACGCAGTCTCCGTGAGGTCGCCGAGATCGCCCATCCCCCAGGAGGTTTCGGATCGCGCGGCATAGATCTGACTCATCAGACCCCAGACCCGACCCTCCTCGATCGAGGGGTGCAGCGGCAGGGTGCGGGGGGTGACGACGAGTGTCGCGTCCGCGCTGGTGCCGTCCTCCAGGTGGGCGGTGAGGGTATGCCACCCGAGCGGGACATTGTTCGGCACCTCGACCGTGGCCTCACCGATGAGGCGTCCGTCGACCTCGCGCGGCTCGACCCAGCGTTCGACGAGGGAGGCGTTCCAGACGTCGCCCGTCTCGAGGGTCACGGTGCAGCGGACCGCGGTGCCGTGCGGGATGTGGACCGGAACCCACGGTCCGTCACCTTCCCGGCAGACCACGGTCGGGGGCAGCACCTGGCGCCAGGGCTGCTCCTCGGTGTGGCGCAACGCGGCCTCGATCGCAGCGTCGTCACCGACCTCGGCGCCGAGCGCGGTCAGCACGTGGCGCAGGGTCGCGTCACCGATCTGGACGAGGGAGCCCTTCCAGCCGTGGTACTCGGTCGCGACGCCGTAGCGGCGAGCGAGCTCGATCAGGGCGGGCGAGGGCTGGTCGGACACGGGGTCTCCAAAACGGTGGGGGCGCGGCAGGCTTCATTATGTCGAGGAGCAGGCCGGGAATCACGTTCCGCCGGACCATCCTGCCAAGCCGCGATCAGCTCGGACGGACCAGACCAGGATCCGGGACCTCCTGGACCTCGACGATGGCCTCGCCGGTGCGCGGCGGCAGGTGGATGCCAGCGAGCATGCACCGGGCCGAACCCCCGGCGTGCTCGATCGTGCCGATGTCGACCGGGAGGATCCGCGAACTCGCCTCGATGATCTCGCGCTGCTCATCGGTCAGGGTCTGCACCGCCCGTCGGGACATGACGAGCACCCGACCGTCCGAACCCTGCACTTCGATCGCGTTCCCGGCGAAGTCGGTCAACTGCTCCATCGTCAGGTCGACGACCCGGCGGCCGGTCGCCTCGAGATGACCTCGGACCCGGCGCCGCTGCCGGGCGTCGGGGATCGCGGACAGGCCGATGAGTGCATACTCCGTCGCGACGGCCATGAGGATGTTCGTGTGGTAGATCCGGGTGCCGGCCGGATCGAAGGCGTCGAAGACGAAGGCGTGATAGTCGAAGTCGGTGCAGAAGCGTTGCAGCGCAGGCTCGCTGACCCGGTTGGAGCGGCACACGTAGGCGACCCGGTGGATGTGGTCGAGGACCATCGAGCCGGTGCCCTCGAGGAACAGCCCGTCCTGCTCCAGCCCGCTGTAGTCGTAGACGACCGGCACGTGGTAGGCCGCCTTGAGTCCGTCGATGATGTCGGTCCGGCGCTCGGAGCGGCGGCTCGGCGAGTGCATCGGGAAGACCGCGACCTGGCCGGAGTTGTGCGCGGAGAACCAGTTGTTCGGGAACACCGAGTCCGGCGCCGTGTGCGTCTCGTCCTCATAGAGATGGACGGTCACCCCGGCGGCCCGCAACTGGTCGGCCATGACGGTGACCTCTTCGTATGCGGCCCGCGCCACCTCCTGTGCGGTGCCGGTCGGTGGGGACTGGAACGCGTTGTCGACGGTCGTCGCCGGGTTGGGCGCGAACTGGTGCGGACGGATCATGACGACCGCCGACGGGGCCTGGGTGACGGGCTGACTCACGGAGCTCCTTTGCAAAGTGATCGTGGCTGTGCAGTGCACGTGGCGGGGCGGGGATGTCGCGCGGCCGCTCAGGCTGAGCGTAGCGATCCGGCGGACCGCGCGCCGGAGAACCGGGTTCGTGGCACCGTTGCGTCCATGGAGCCCACGATGAACATCTCACTGCCGGAGTCCGTGGCGCCCGGAGTGCTCGCCGACTTCGTGACGATCAGCCACACCCCGGACTACTTCGTCTTCGACTTCGTCACCGTGGTCCGGGCTCGCCCCGGTGCCGCGGAGGGGGATGTGGAGATCGACGGCCAGGTGGCCTCCCGGGTCAAGGTGCTGCCCTCCCAGGTCTTCGAGATCATGAAGGCCCTCGAGCAGCAACTGAGCCAGTGGGAGCACGAGACCGGACGGGCCGCCAACCCCTGACCGCTGCCCTATCCGTCGATGACCGGTCCCAGCGCACCGCGCGCGACGACGTAGATCAGCCAGAGCACGACCTGGACGGCGAACAGGGTCCACGGCAGCCGGGTTGCCGCCCGCCCCTCGATCCGACCGAGCCGCACGATCGCGGCGACCGTGGCCGGGACCGCGACGGCGAGCAGGACGAACGCGGTGAGCAGGAGTGGCCGCAAATAGGCCAACCCCTGGGTCACGTCGACGTCATCGGGGTTCGTGCTCTTCAGGACGAGTTCGACGACCTGGCCGACCGTCGTGACCGCGAACAGGGACAGGGCGGCGAGCACCGAGGTCCAGGCCATCCGCGGGGAGGTGCGGACCGCATACTCCTGCGTTGTCGGTGTGGGGTCGGGCATCGTCGGCTCCTTCCAGATCCGTCCCCGCACGCTATCTGTCGTTCGGGTCCTCGCGCCGGAGGAGCACGGTCTCGGCCTCGGGCTGCGCCCCGCCCGCTACTCTGCTCGTCGTGAGTGATGCACCGGCGGCTGCAGGCGGGGCGGCCTCCCCGCTCGACCCCACGCTGGTCGCCTCGCACCGCGCGTTCCTGGCGGCACGCCCTGCCGACGCCGATGAGGACGTGCACATGCTCCCCGACGTCGTCGATCACGTCATCGAGCGCTGCACCGCTCCTGGCGCACTCGTGTTCGACCCGTTCGCCGGATTCGGCACCACACTGGAGCGCGCGGTCGCGCTGGGGAGGACGGCATTGGGCATCGAACTGCTCCCCGAGCGGGTCGAGCAGGTCCGCCGCCGGGTCCCCTCCGCGGAGGTCATCGAGGGCGACGCCCGCGAACTCCTGCGCATCGTCACTGCCGCCCGAGGTGCCCGGGTCCAGGGCAGCGTCAACCTGATCCTGACCTCGCCGCCCTACATGACGGCGACGCATCACGACGCCGACCCGCTGACTGCCTATACGGAGGAGGGGGGCGACTACCGCCGCTACCTGAACGAACTGGGCCTGGTGGCCGCGCAGTGCGCTCGTCTGCTCACCCCGGGCGGCTTCCTGGTCTGGAACGTCGCGAACATCCACCACGAGGGTGAGACGACCCACCTCATCGAGGACTGTGCGCGGGTGCTGGAGGCCCACCTCACCCGCTGCGCGATCACGACGATCGAGTGGGATCGACTCCCGCACGACCTCGTGGCCGACGCCCTGCTCGTCTTCCGCCGCGACCCCGACGATGAGTGGGTTGATCACGGCTGAATACCATGGACCGGGCGCACTGCCAGGCACCTGATCGAGTTGCATCACCACGGACGTCAGGAGAGCTGATAAAAAAGGCCGTTTCGCTTGCTGTTCTGTACACGGCGGTGATGGGCGCCGGCATGGCGTACGTCAAGAACAGCAAAGGCGTCGGGTACTCCGACCCCGGGTTCCTCGAGCACTTCATCTGGATTCTCCTCGGCCTGGCCACGGCCACCGTGCTCTACTGCGTGATCTTCCGTCGAGATGCCTCGATCCCCTTCGCCGAGGGTCGCCGTTGGGGTGCGTATGCGATCGTCATGGCCCCGATCGTCGTCCTCTTCGCGGTGGGGATGGTCATCATGTTCAAGGCTTCCTGGACGTTCTTCGCTCCCATCGTGGCCACCCTGCTCGTGGGGATCGGTGAGGAGATTGCCTTCCGGCAGGTGCTTTTCGGTGCCTTGCTGAAGAGGAGCGCACACCAGGGCAGGACGGTCGTCGGTGCGGTCCTTGTCTCAGCGCTGGCGTTCTCGGCGCTGCACGCCGTGAATGTCCTCGGCGGAGAGTCCGTGCGGAAGGTCGCGATCCAGATGGTGCTGACCTTCCTAGCCGGCATCCTCTTCGCCGTTCTCTACCTGCAGACCAAGAGCCTGCTGGCCCTGATCCTCTTCCACTGGCTCTGGGATGCGGTCACCTTCTTCGGGCTGGAGAAGACGTACTCGTGGCTCCCGCTGGTCATGGTCCTCCTGACCGTCCTGCAGTCCGTGATCGGCCTGGTGCTGCTCCTGCGCTACCGCACCGTCAAGGCCCAGTCCGTGCTCGACCCCATGCCCGCACACTCCAACTGACGCCCCGGCGGTTGCTCAGTCGCCGGCCGGTGCGCGGTTCATCGCGCCTCGCCCGAAG
>DUPF01000004.1 GCA_012838445.1 Intrasporangiaceae bacterium
GGGTGACGCGCACGCCCCCGGCGCGTTCGACCTCACCGGGGGTGAGCGCTCCGGCCCGGTGCCGGACCCGCAGACCGGAGCACCGCATACCCCTCCGGTCGGCACGGATCAGACCCAGACCCAGACCACTCACTCCCAGACCACTCAGACCCAGGCCGAGGCGGCCACCGAGACCGCCGAGGAGGAGGTCAGGTCGGTCGAGGAACTGCTCGCCGAGCTCGACGAGCTCGTCGGGCTGCGGGAGGTCAAGGACGAGATCCACCGGCAGGCGGCCATCCTCCAGGTCGAGCAGAAGCGCGCCGAGGCCGGGCTGAAGTCCCCGACGATCACCCGCCACCTCGTCTTCACCGGCAATCCCGGCACCGGCAAGACGACGGTGGCCCGGCTCGTCGCCGGGATCTACCGGGCCGTCGGGCTGCTCTCCAAGGGGCAACTCGTCGAGGTGGACCGCTCCGAACTCGTCGCCGGCTATCTCGGCCAGACCGCGATGAAGACCGCCGAGGTCTGTGCCAGCGCCAAGGGTGGGGTGCTCTTCATCGACGAGGCCTACTCCCTCGGCGGTGACCAGTACGGCACCGAGGCGATCGACACCCTCGTCAAGGAGATGGAGGACAACCGCGACGACCTCGTCGTCATCGTCGCCGGCTATCCGCTGCCGATGGAGGCGTTCATCGCGCAGAATCCCGGCCTGGCCAGCCGGTTCCGCACGCACATCGAGTTCCCCGACTACACCGAGGACGAACTAATCGCGATCTTCCGGCTCATGGTCAGCGGCGCCGACTACGACGCCGGCGAGGATGTCGAGGAGCGGTTGACGACGATCATCGCGGCCACCCCGAAGGGGCCGACCTTCGGCAACGCCCGCTTCGTGCGCAACCAGCTCGAGGCCGCGATCGGGCGGCACGCCTGGCGGCTGCGGGACGTCGCGGAGCCGACGCTGGAGGAGTTGCGCACCCTCGTCGTCGACGACTTCCCGTTCGAGTTGACCTCACCTCAGGGTGAGACCAGTGGGCCCACCGATACCCCCGACTGGCCGGCATCGGGCACGATGGAGGCCGACGACCGAGGGGAGCAGGATGAGCAACACGGGTGAGTATGCCGCGGCAGCGGCGTCGGCGAGCCCACCTCCGCCGCAACCCCACTCCGCGACCTCCGGTGGCACCGCCGTGGCGAGCCGACCGGCCGCGGGTGGGGCACCGGCCGGTGCCGCGGGTGCTGCGGCTGTCACCCAGGGGGACGCGACCCAGGATCCGGACCGGCCCGCGGTGTACCTCGGTGCCCGTGACGTGCCGTCCGGACTGGCCCGCTGGCAGGCGCTGCTGACCACCGGGGTGATCGTCTGGGCGCTGCTGACCGCGGCGCTCCTCGGCAACAGTTGGGACAAGACCCGGTCGGGGGCGGCCAACACCGCCCAGGTGACCCGGATCCACGCGATCGAGTCGAGCCTGTTCCAGGCCGACGCCATCGCGACGAACGCCTTCCTCGTCGGCGGACTCGAGTCGGTCGAGCAGCGACAGAACTACGATGCCGCACTGGAGGAGGTCAGCCGGCTCATCACCGAGTCCGCGCGGGCACAGCCGGCGGACACCGCAGCCCTGGTCGCCCTCAACCACGAGGTGCTGCGCTACGCCGAGCAGATGCAGCAGGCCCGGGCGAACAACCGGCAGGGGTTGCCGGTCGGGGCGCAGTATCTGCGGGAGGCCAGTCAGCAACTGCGCAGCGACATCCTGCCGATCCTCGTCAACCTCATCGACGCCAACACGGATCGGGCCGCAGGCAGTCTGAGCGGCCACTGGACGATGCTCGTCGCCCTCCCCGGGGTGGGACTCATCGTCGTGCTGCTCTGGTTCCACCAGCAGTTGGCGCACCTGTTCCGGCGCCGCATCAACGTGGGACTGGCCGCCGCGATCGGACTGCTCCTCGTGGCGACGGTCGCCGCGGTCGCCGTGACCGCATCGGTGGCCTCGGACGCCAACGCGCTCAAGCGCGGGGAGTTCGCCACCGCCTCCGACGTGGCCTCCGCCCGCACCGCCGCCAACGATGCCAAGTCCAACGAGTCGCTGCGGCTCATCGCCCGCGGCTCCGGAGCGAAGTACGAGGAGACGTGGGTCGCCAAGGACGCCGAGGTGGTCGACCTCGTCGAGGATCGCGCGAAGCTCGCCGATCTGTGGGAGGAGTACCGCGCCGGTCACGCCGAGATCGTCGCGGCGGACGAGGGCGGCGCCTGGGACAAGGCGGTGCAGTTGGCCGTGGACCGGGAGCCGGGATCGGTGACCGCCGACTTCGTCGAGTTCGACAACGAGGCCCAGGCGCAGATCGGGATGGCGAACAAGGCGGTCGTGGGGACCTTGAACGCCGGCACGATCCGCACCGCGATCATGGTCGTCGCGATCGTCATCGCGGCGGGCCTCGCCCTGGCCGCCCTCTCCTGGGGCGTGACCCTGCGGCGCAAGGAGTTCGCATGAGCGACCACATGGGCCGGACCCGTCGTCCTGACATCCCCGCCATAACTTCGCGATTGCGAAGTTATGGCGGCGGCGGTGGCGCGGGCCGGAGTATTCGGGGAGTCCGGGGTGCCGGACGGGGGGTTGCGCTCGCCGTGGCGGCGGCGCTGACCCTGAGCGCCTGCGGCTATTCCCCCACCCCACTTCCGGAGCCGACCGAGAGCGCCGCGCCGACGGCTGCCGGTGCCCCGCCGGCCGCCCCGACCTGCGACAACGCCACCCAGTCCTATGCGCCACCCGAGACGATGCCCGCCCCGGCCGCGATGCCGGAGGGCAGCACCATGGCCAGGATCCAGGACCGCGGCCGGCTCATCGTCGGCGTCTCCGCCGACTCCTTCCTGCTCGGCTCCCGCAACCCGCAGTCCGGGGTGATCGAGGGCTTCGACATCGACATCGCCAAGGCCATCGCCAAGGCGATCCTCGGTGACGAGAACAAGATCCAACTGCGCGTCATCACCGCTGCGGACCGCATCCCCGTCCTCGAGAAGGGCGAGGTCGACATCGTCGCCCGCAACATGACGATGACCTGCGGTCGCTGGGAACAGATCGGCTTCTCCGCCGAGTACTACCACTCCGGCCAGAAGATCCTCGTCCGGCAGGGATCGGACATCACCAGCCTCAAGCACCTCATCGGCAAGAAGGTCTGCGCCCCGAACCAGACCTCGAGTATGGACAACCTCATCCGCCTCGCCCCGCACGCGACCCCGGTCGGCGCCGACAACCACACCGGTTGCCTCGTACTCTTCCAGCGTGGCGACGTCGATGCGATCACCGGCGACGACACCGTCTTGGCCGGTCTGGCCGCCCAAGACCCGTATGCGATGGTCCTCGACGAGGAGCCCTTCACCGCCGAGCCCTACGGCGTCGGCGTCAACAAGGACGCCAAGGACCTCGCCGCGTTCATCAACGGAGTCCTCGAACAGATGCGCGCGGACGGCCGCTGGAGCGACGCATACAACCAGTGGCTGGCGCCCCACCTCGGTGAAGGGACCGGACAGCCGACCCCGGTCTACGGGCGGAGCTGACCGGATGGCACTGCCCCTGAGCTCGGTCAAGGCACCCGTCGCGCCCGGACGACTCGGCGAACCGGTCGACGTCGAGGCGATGCAGGCCTACCTGCAACTGCTCGACGAGTGGCTGCGGGCCCGCAAGGCCGAACTCCTGGAACTCGACGCCGCCGCCCTCGGGTCGGCCCGCAAGGCCGAGTTCACCAGCGACATGGCCCTGTCCATGGCGCTGTGGCAGGCCGTCTCCGACCGCAACGGCGAACTGCTCCGGGTCTGGGACGGCGGCCGGGTCATGCGCAAGGAACGCGAACAACTCGCCTCCCTGCTCTGGGGCCGACTCGACACCGCCGCCGCCGGCGGACTGACCGTCTCCCTGCCCGAGGCGTGTCGACTCTCCGACGCCCTCGCCAGCCAGGTGCGGGTCAAACTCGCCTTCGACCCCGCCGCCGACGCCCAGATCGCCCGGGTGAAGTCCGCACGCGCCTCCCTCGAGCGGCTCCGGGACCAGATCATGCTCGAACCGCCCGGTTCCCGGGAGCAGTGGTCGCAGGCGTGGGCTGCCCTCGCCGCCCGCGTCGCCGATGCCAGCGCCCGCGCCCAACGCGGCGCCGACATCGGCGGCCTCATCGGTCCGCTCGAGGTCGAACTGGCCCGCACCGAACGGGATCTCATCGTCGGCAACGCCCAACGCCGCGAGGCCCGCGACGCCCTGGCCACCGCCCGCTCACTGCGCGCCGCACTGGAGCAGCGGCAGGCCAAACTTGCCGACCTCGTCGACCGGACTGTGCGCACGGTTCAGCCCGCACCGCGGTATGCCGTGCCCGACGTGGCCGCCCTCGGCCCGGTCCCCTCGACACCGGCGGCGATCACCGCATACCTCGAGAAACTCGACCGGGTGTCCCGGGCGATCGGCTTCGCCGAGCAGGAGTACGGCGAGGCCCTCGAGGAGCACACCGACCTGGTCGCCCTCCTCGATGCACTCGTCGTCAAGGCCCGCACCCTCGGCGTCGCCGACCAGGAGGGGGTCCTCGTCGCCGAGCGGCAGGCCCGCAGCGTCCTGTCCCGGGAGCCGTGCCCGATGCCGCTCGCCCGCCAACTCGTGACGACCTACCAGTCATGGACCGACACCCAGGGGAGGGAGATCGCATGAATGGCATGTGCACCCAGCCGGGCTGCTCCGGCGAGGTCCTCGACGGCTACTGCATGGTCTGCGGCATGCCCGGCGAGACGGGCGCCTCCGAACAGAGCGCCCAGCCGGTAGCGGCACCGTCCACTCCGGCGACACCCCCGGCCTCATCCCCGCCCCCATCCCCGTCGTCCGGTGGCCCGTGCACCCAACCCGGCTGCCCCGGCACCATCGCCGACGGATACTGCACGGTCTGCGGCGCCCCCGCCGGCGCCGAGACGTTCCAGGACTCCGCCGTCCTCGGCGAGGCCAGCCCGATGTCCTCCGAAGGATCGGTCGCCACCGCCGCGGCCGTCGGGTCGGCCGCGATCGGGTCGGCCCGGGCCCGCAGCAGCGGGGTGACCAGACGGCTGCGCAACCAGAGTCAGCGGATGCGCGCCGCCCGGCTCGGAGCGGGCCTGACCAACGTGCCCGCCGCGGCCCCGGTCGACGCCGCCTCCGCCGTGCGCGACCACGCCGAGGTCCCCGAGAACCGCCGCGTCTGCAGCAACTGTGGCGCCGATGTCGGCCGCTCCGTCGACGGCCGCCCCGGCCGCACCGAGGGCTTCTGCCCACAGTGCCGCTCGCCCTACTCCTTCACCCCAAAACTCAAGGCCGGGGACCTCGTCGGCGGGCAGTATGCGGTGGCCGGGCCACTCGCCCACGGCGGGCTGGGCTGGATCTACCTCGCCCGCGACCGCAACGTCTCCGACCGGTGGGTGGTCCTCAAGGGGCTGCTCAACACCGGTGACGCCGACGCGCTCGCCGCCGCGATCGCCGAGCAGCAGTTCCTCGCCCAGGTGGAGCACCCGCTCATCGTCGAGATCTACAACTTCGTCACCCACGAAGGTGCCGGCTACATCGTCATGGAGTATGTCGGCGGCAAGTCCCTCAAGGACATCCTCAAGGACCGGATGGCCGCCAACAACGGCGTCTACGATCCGCTCCCGGTCGACCAGGCCCTCGCCTACGTCTACGAGATCCTCCCCGCCTTCCAGTACCTCCACGACCTCGGCCTGGTCTACTGCGACTTCAAGCCGGACAACCTGATCCAGGTCGGGGACGCGCTCAAACTCATCGACCTCGGCGGGGTGCGCCGCCTCGACGACGACCATTCCGCGATCTACGGGACGATCGGGTATCAGGCTCCCGAGGTCGCCGAGGTCGGCACCTCGGTCGCCTCCGACATCTACACGATCGGGCGGACCCTGCTCGTGCTGTGCATGGAGTTCCGCGGCTATCAGGGCACGTATGTGCACAGCCTTCCCCCGGTCGAGTCGACGCCGCTGTTCCAGGAGTACGACTCGCTGTACTGGCTCATCGCCAAGTGCTGCGCGCCCGACCCGGCCGACCGGTTCACCTCCGCCGACGAGTTGCGGGTCCAGCTCCTCGGAGTGCTCCGTGAGGTCGTCGCCCGCCGCACCCCGGGGACGGCGCTGACCTCGGCGGCCTCGGTGCTGTTCACCTCGCCGGCGGTCGCCGGGTCGACGCTGGACTGGGCACTGCTGCCGACCCTGCGGCCGGACACCTCCGATCCGGAGTATGCGTTCGTCACCTCGATCACCGATCCGGACCCGACCCAGCGGCTGCTCGCGCTGCGCCAGGCCGCGACGGTCACCCCGGAGATCCACCTCGCCCGGGCCGATGCGCAACTGCGGATCGGGGCACCCGACCAGGCCGAGGCGATCGCCATCGAGATGCTCCGCGAGGACCCCTGGGAGTGGCGGGCACTGTGGATCCAGGGGCTGGCGTCCCTGAGCCGGGAGGACTGGCCGGCGGCACAGGGTGCGTTCAACGCCGTCTATCGCCAGGTCCCGGGCGAACTCGCCCCCAAACTCGCGCTCGCCCTGGCCTGCGAGTCCGGCGGACTGCACGACGTCGCCGAGGGGCTCTACGCCAGTTGTGCCGCCACGGATGCCGCGTATGTCGCGGCTGCCGCGTTCGGCAAGGCCCGGGTCCGGGCCGCCAAGGGCGACACGGCCGGGGCGGTCGAGGCGCTCGACCTCGTCCCGACGACCTCCCGCGGCTATCCCGAGAGCCGCCGCCTGCGTGCCGCGATGCTCCTCGACGGCTCCGGCACCGACCTGACCGTCCTGGCCCAGTCGCTCGACAGCATCGCCGGGACCCGGATGGACAGCACCGAGCGGGGTGTGTTCACCAGCCGCATCCTCGAGAAGGCGCTGCAGATCGTCACCGAACACGGTCCGGCGCCGGTGAAGATCGGGTCCTGGTCCGCATCCGAGGAGGAGTTGCGCAGCGGACTCGAGTCGGTCTATCGCACCCTGGGCCGGGAGGCGATGGACCGTGACGAACGCATCGCTTGGATCGTGCGGGCCAACCAGGTCCGGAACTGGAGTATGACGTGACCGAGCACCCGACCCCGCCACCGGAGCCGACCCCCGCCGAGCCCGCCGGTGCGGCCGCGACACCGCCACCGCCGGTGACCTTCGAGCCGGAGACCCACCCCTGCCCGACCTGCGGTGAACCGGTGCCCGTCGGCGCGAACTTCTGCGAGGTGTGCGGCGCTCAACTCGGCGAGGTCACCGAGGCCGACGCCCAGGCCGGGCCGAAGGTCGGACGACCCGGATCGCTGCCGATCAGCGCCCCGACGCACATCATCTCCGAGTCGGCGACACCCGCCGGACGGCGACCGTGCAGCGAGTGCGGCGGCCAGGTCGGCGACGACCTCTACTGCGAACAGTGCGGCACCAAGGCACCCAGCGAGCGGGAACACTTCCGGGAGGCACCGGCCGCCTGGGTCGCCGGTGTCTGCGACCGCGGCGCCCGCCGCACCCGCAACGAGGACGCGATGGCTCTGATCGCCTCCGAAGCCCCGGGGGAACGGTGCGTCCTCATCGTCCTCGACGGGGTGTCGAGTTCCACCGACTCCGATGTCGCCTCCCTCGCCGGCGCCCGCGCCGCCCGCGATGCGTTACGGGCGCCGGTGCCGCGAGGGCTCGGGACCCCCGAGTCGCGTGAATCCGCGATGCACAACGCGATCACAGCGGCGGCCGCCGCTGCCCAGGCCGCGATCGTCGCGCATACCCCCTCCGACAGCGAGAGTCCCGCGTCGGCGACCTTCACCTGCCTCGTCGTCGAGACCGAGGCCGAGGGCCCGGTCGCCTGGCACGGCAACATCGGCGACTCCCGGTGCTACTGGGTGCCGGATGACGGCGAGACGATCCGCCTCACCCGCGACGACTCGGCCGCCGAGGTGCTCATCGACGGCGGCGTGAGTCCCGAGGAGGCCTACCGCTCCAATCAGGCGCACGCGATCACGAAGTGGCTGGGGCGTGACAGCGAGGACACCGCCCCGACGATCGGGCGCCTGCCGATCACCGCCGACGGGTGGCTGCTCGCGTGCTCGGACGGGCTGTGGAACTATGCAGCCACTCCCGAGGAGCTGCGCACCCAGGTGCACGCGGCAGCCGCCGCCCACCCGGGAGACCCGGAGGCGATCGCGCTCGCCCTCGTCCAGTGGGCCATCGACGCCGGTGGGCATGACAACATCACTGTGGCCCTGGCTCGCTTCGGCCCGTTGTCCACGGGTGAGAATGAGTCCGCGGGTGAGACTGAATCCACGGCCGAGGACGGGCCGACGGGGGAGAATGACCCGACTGAGACCACGATTGAGGAGCGCCACGATGGCTGAGTTCACCGCCACCGTCTACCAGAACGAATACCTGCCCGCCGGCGGGACCGACGTCAACGCGATCGTCACGATCACCTGTGTCGGTGCCGGGGTCGCCGGGCAGACCGGTGCCGGGGACGCGGGCGAGATCATCATCATCGACACCTCCGGCTCGATGGGCGATGTCCGGATGGAGCAGGCCAAGGCAGCCGCCCAGGCCGCCCTCGTCGAGATCGTCGACGGCACCTACTTCGCCGTCATCTCCGGCAATGGCGCCGCCTTCCTCGCCTATCCGCACGTGCGCTCCGGTCCTGGCCTGGTGCGGATGACACCGCAGACCCGGGCCGAGGCGTCCCGGGCGATCAGCCAGTTGACCAGTGGCGGCGGCACCGCGATCGGGACCTGGCTCGACCTGGCCGGGCAACTGTTCTTCTCCGTGCCGCAGGTCATCCAACGCCACGCGATCCTGCTCACCGACGGCGAGAACAATGAGGCCCCCGAGGTGCTCAACGCCGCGATCGGGCGGGCCACCGGTGTCTACCAGGTCGACGCCCGCGGCGTCGGCACCGACTGGAAGGTCGACGAGGTGCGCCGCATCGCGACCAACCTCCTCGGCACCGTCGACATCATCCCCGAGGACGCTGCCCGGATGAGTGAGGAGTTCCGCTCCATCATGCGCAGCGCGATGGCCCGTGGCGTTGCCGATGCCGAACTGCGGGTCTGGTCCCCCCAGGGTGCCCAGGTCCTCTTCGTCCGGCAGGTCTCCCCGACCGTCGAGGACCTGACCAGTCGGCGCCGCCCGGTCAACGACCTCACCGGTGGATACCCCACGGGCGCCTGGGCCGATGAGTCGCGTGACTACCACGTCGCGGTGCGTCTCCCGGCCAAGGCCCTCGGCCAGGAGCAACTCGCCGCCCGGGTCCAACTCGTCATGAACGAGCAGGTGTTCGCCCAGGGCCTGGTCAAGGCCAAGTGGTCCAGCGACCACTCGCTGACCGCCCCGATCGACGAGCAGGTCGCGCACTACACCGGCCAGACCGAACTCGCCGCCGCGATCCAGGAGGGGCTGGCCGCCAAGGCCATGGGGGACGACGCGACTGCGACCGCAAAACTCGGGCGCGCGGTCCAACTCGCCGAACAGACCGGCAACGAGGAGGCGACTGCCAAACTGCGCAAGGTCGTCGATGTCGAGGACGCCGAGGCCGGCACGGTGCGACTGAAGAAGTCGGTCGACAAGGCCGACGAGATGGCCCTCGACACCGCCTCGACGAAGACCACCCGGATCCGGAGGTAGGACTGTGGCCCGAACCTGTCCCGACGGGCATACCACCGTCAGCGAGGACTACTGCGACGTCTGCGGATTGGCGCTCACCGACTCCGGCTCCGATGGCGGCGTGGGTGCTGCCGACGGCGCCGGCGGTGGCCCCGACCCCGATGCCACCGCACCCGACCTGTCCCCGGTGGGTGGCACGACCCAGGAATGTCCGCACTGCTCCGCGACCAACCCGGCGGATGCGCTGTTCTGTGAGGCCTGCGGCTACGACTACACGACCGGGACGATGCCACGCCCGATCGAGCCGCCGACGTTCCCGGGCCCATCCTCGCTGGACCTGCCCGACCCCGACTCCGCCGCCGCTGCCCCCGACACCGGGGGTGACGACGCTGCCGGCGATGCTGACCCAGGTGCGGCCGCAGATGGGCCAGGCGAACCCGACGCCTCCGAGTCCGAGGACGCTGCCGATGCAGGCGAGACAGCCGACGCCGACCCGGGCGCAGCACCCTCCATGGCCGCGTTCTCGACGAGCCCGGCACCGCTGCTGGACACCCCCTGGGTGGCCGAGATCTGGATCGACCCGGACTGGTATGCGGACCAGGGCTCCGCAGACCGGCTCCCCTCTCCCGGACTCCCGACGGTCGTCGTCATCCGGCACACCTCCAACCTCATCGGTCGACTCTCCCGCTCCCGGGGGATCGTGCCCGAACTCGATATCTCCGGGGACCCGGGTGTCAGCCGCCGCCATGCGCAACTGACCACGGACGGGTCACGGTGGTTCGTCGAGGACCTCGGCTCCGCGAACGGGACGTTCGTCGGCACGGCCACGGCCGGGCTGCCGACCGACCCCCTCGGCTCCGGCGAGCGACGCGAGATCCGCCCCGACGAGCAGCTCTATCTCGGGGCGTGGACGCGGATCGTCATCCGCAAGGCCGCTGACGGCGAGGCCTGAGCCGATGCTTGTGCTCGTGCGCCGCTGACCGGACCCGGGCCGGCCACACCGACCGGCCGACCCGTCAGCGCAGGCGGCCGGTCAGTCCTGCGGACGCAGCTGCGCCCACGGGCGCTTGAGCTGGAACGCGCGTCCGGTCATCTCGCTCGGCTCGATGGCGACGACGTTGAACTTCAGCGTCGGCACCCACGGCCGGAGCGGGAGCTGCTCGACGACGTGCTCCTCATCGCCCTCGAGGAGTTGGGCGCGTCCGCGCATGATGACCGAGGCGGCCACCTCGTCGGTGACCTCGTCGATCTCGAAGGCGACGTCCTCGTTCATGACGATGCCGAGGAGTTTGCTGCCCTCAGCGGTGCGGAAGTAGAGCCGCTTGCCGTCGGTGGCGTAGTTGATCGGGACGATGTGCACCTCACCCGCGAGGTGGTATGCCATCCGCCCGAACTCGTGTCGGCGGACCATGTCCCAGCACTCTTCGTCGGACATCCGGGAGATCGGGTTGGGGTTGGTTGCGCCAGTGGCAATGGTCGGGTCGTACTCGCTCATGTCGGATTCCTCTCCTCAAATGGATTCAGCGCGTGGATCGCGGACTCAGCGCGGCCCCAGCCTGCGACTTTCCCCCAGCCTATGTGACTCCGCCTAGTCGATGCGCTCGGTGTCGAAGGTGAATCCCTGCGCGACGAGCCGCTCGATGAGGACCTCGCCGATCCCGGTCGCGGGGGTGAGCACCCCGGCCCGGTCCGGCAGTCGGTCGCCGTCGAGGGCCAGCGCCAATGCCGCCTGGCCCATCATCACGGCCGTGCCGGTGTATCCCGGGTCCAGTTCGGCCGCGACCCGGGTCCGGTAGAGCGCCCCGGTCGAGGTGCGGGCATCGATGTCCATGACGAATCGGCCGCGCGCCATACTCTCCTGCGACGGGCCCTCCCCGGGTTTGGGCAGGAACCGGTCCAGGACCGCCCGGGTCGGCGCGAACGACATCCCGGCGAGGCCGGCGAGCAGTCCCGCGGAGATGCCGGCTCCGACGAACGGAGCCTGCGGGCCGCGGCCGAGGTCCATCACCTCGCGATAGCGGAACCCGCGTCCGTAGGCCCATCCGAGCAGCGCGTTCGAGCGGCGCACGATCCGGGTGTTGAAGTCGGCCATGACGAAGGGGGCGGTCCACCGTCCGGCGGGGTTCTGACGGACCTTGACCGCGCCGAGGGCGGTGCGCACGACCTTCTCGACGGCCGGCCCGAGCGGGGTGACGGTGGCCAGTGGTCCGAGGGCGTCGGGTCGTTGCTGCGCAGGAGCAGGGGTATGCGGTGCTCGCCCGTCCGTGCGCCCGTCGTCTCCCTCGGGCTCGTTCGCCCGGTCGGGGGAGAGTGCATACTGATCCGCGAGTGCCGCCCGTGCGGCGGGGTCGGTGCGGGCCTGGATGGCCTGTTGGCGGGCGGAGTCGATGGTGCCGCCGGAGAATCCGCCGCGCAACGAGCGCACCTGCAGGACGGTGTCCTCGAGGGTGCCTTCACCGTCGGCGGCGGCCCTGCTTGCGGTCTGCAGCACGCCGAGGTCGGAGGGGATCGAGTCGAATCCGACGGAGTGGACGATCCGGGCGCCGCTCGCGGCGGCGGTCTCGTGGCACTCCGCTGCCGACTGGCGCACGAAGAGGACCTCACCGGTCAGGTCGCAGTAGTGCGTTCCGGCGGCCGCGCAGGCGCGCACGAGTGGCATGCCGTCGCGGATGTAGGGTCCGACGGTGGTCGCGACGACTGTGGTGCGGGCGACGAGGGCCTGCAGATCCGCCCAGTCCCGGACGTCGATCTCGATGAGTTCGGCGCGTGCCGCGTGCGGTCCGATGTCGGCGACGAGGGCGTCCAGTTTGGCGCGACTGCGTGCGGCCAGGCCGATCCGCACCCCCTCGGGGGCGGCCTCGATGAGGTGGGCGGCGATGAGGCGGCCGACGAAGCCGGTCGCGCCGAGGAGGACGACGTCGAGATCGCGTGAACTCATGTCGTCCAACCTAGCGGGGCGCCTCCGACGGCCCGGTCCCGGCATGGGCGAGCACCGGCTGATCTACGTCGATATCTCCGGAGGCGAACCAGTGCTCCTCGTGGGCGGTAGGGTCCAGGTCTGGCGACGAAGGGTGAACATCGTTTAGACATAAGTGGGTCGGCAACTCGGCCGGCGCAACGAATTGGAGGCAGCACAATGACGGTCAATCCTGGGATGGACCCGCAGCAGGACGACACGATCGCCGCTGACGGCGGTGCCGGTCACGACGGCGGCGCGGACGGGACTGCGGACGGTGGTGCCGGGCACGACGGTGGCGCTGACGGCGGTGCCGATGGTGGTGCTGACGGTGGCGCTGACGGCGGTGCCGATGGTGGTGCTGACGGTGGCGCCGATGGTGGCGCTGACGGCGGTGCTGACGGTGGCGCCGATGGCGGTGCCGACGGGGCTGCGGACGGCGGCGCCGGTCACGACGGCGGCGCGGACGGAAGCGCCTGACCACCACCGATGACCGCACCCCCACACTCAGAACAACCGCCGACAGGGCAGTCGCAGCGCTCCGCTACGGCTGCCCTGTCCCGGTTGCTCGGCGACACCGGCGTCGAGGACTTTGCCACCGCATACTGGGGCCGCCGCCCGCACCGCAGTTCCATCGGTGCCGTCGATGACCTGTTCTCCAGTGCCGCCGTCGACGAACTGATCTCGGTGCGCGGTCTGCGGGCACCGTTCCTTCGCGTCGCCAAGGACGGGCGCACGTTCGGGGACCGGCAGTTCACCAGCGGTGGTGGCGTCGGAGCCGCGGTGGCCGATCAGGTCAACGACGACCTCATCTGGCGGCACTTCGAGGCCGGCGCCACGCTCGTGCTCCAGGGGTTGCACCGGACCTGGGAGCCGATCCTGCGCTTCACCCAGGAGCTCGCCGCCGACCTCGGCCACCCGTGTCAGGTCAACGCCTACATCACCCCGCCGCAGAGCACCGGGTTCAGTGACCACTACGACGTCCACGACGTGTTCGTCATCCAGATCGAGGGTGAGAAGCGTTGGCGCATCAGGGAACCCGTCTGGCCGGTTCCGCTACGGGATCAGCCCTGGGACCAGCACAAGGACGCGGTCGAAGCCGCGTCCGACCAGGAGCCGCTCGACGAGTTCGTCCTCCGCCCTGGTGATGTCCTCTACCTGCCCCGAGGCTTCCTGCACTCCGCAACCGCGCTCGGGGACTTCTCCATCCACCTGACGATCGGCGTGCACCAATGGACCCGGCACCACCTCGCCGAGGAACTCCTCACCGGTGCGCTCCGGCTCGCCGCCGCCGACGAGGGGATGCGTCACTCGCTGCCCCTCGGGGTCGATGTCGGTGACGCGAGCGGGTTGGTCGCCGACCTGGCGGCAGCGCGGGCCGCGCTCGTCGCCGCGGTCGAACAGGTGCCCGACGATGTCATCGCACGCGCCCTCGGTGGCCGGGCACGCAACGCCCAACGCACCGGTCCGCTTGCCCCGCTCGCCCAGTTGCAGGCGGTTCGCAGCGGCACCGGCCGGGTGGAACTGCGATCACACCTTCGCCCCCGACTGGTGCACGACCCGTTGCGGCTGGTCACCCGACTGGGACAGGTCGACCTGGACGAGGCGGACGAGTCCGACGTGACCAAACTCCTCGAAACGGGTGGCCCGATGACGCTGTCCGTCGGGTTGGCCGAGCGGTTGCTGCGGGCGGGGGTCTGCATACCATCGTCGCTGTGACCACCGACCGGCTCCCGGCGCAGCGCCTCGGCGATGCGGCCTGCAGCGTCGCCGCCCGGGCGCGCCACGACCCGCTCGTCGGGAGCGCCCCGCCGGCACGCGGCTGGCTCGTCTTCGAACACCCCGGACCCTGGCCGCGCACCGCCACCGCGGTATTCGGCCGACTCGGCCAGCAGATGGCCGACCGCTGCCTGGCCGCCTTTTAGTTGACGCATATAACTTCCTCGCA
>DUPF01000039.1 GCA_012838445.1 Intrasporangiaceae bacterium
CGCCGGCCCGCCCAGCCCGGCGGCCACCCTCGCCGAGCCCGACCTGCCGGCACACGACGAGACCCCGTCCGCCGAGACTGCGACTGAGGCTGAGGACCCCACCGTCGATGCGGACGGCGACATCCCCGAGGAGGTCGACCCCGTCCAGGCGTTCAAGGACGAACTCGCCGCCAAGTACGGCGACTGGTACGTCGTGCACACCTACGCCGGCTACGAGCGGCGGGTCAAGGCCAACCTCGAGAACCGCATCATCTCCCTCGACATGGAGGACTACATCTTCGAGGCCCAGGTGCCGATGGAGCAGGTCACCGAGATCAAGAACGGCCAGAAGAAGGTCGTCGAGCGGGTCCGCTACACCGGCTACGTCCTGGTCCGCATGGAGCTGACCGACACCTCCTGGGGTGCGGTGCGGCACACCCCCGGTGTCACCGGGTTCATCGGCAACGCGCACCAGCCGGTGCCGCTGTCCTTCGACGAGGTCTTCGGCATGCTCAAGCCCAGGGACCTCGAGACCGCTGCCGAGGCGGCTGCGGGCGCCGGTGCCCGTGCTGCGGCGCGCGGCACCGAGGAGACCGTCGTCGACTTCGAGGTCGGCGAGTCGGTCACCGTCATGGAGGGCCCCTTCGAGACCCTGGCGGCGACGATCTCCGAGATCAACGCCGACACCCAGAAGCTCAAGGTCCTCGTCTCGATCTTCGGCCGGGAGACCCCGGTCGAGTTGTCCTTCAACCAGGTCGCCAAGCTCTAGGCCGCGACCGGGTCAGGACACACAGCCCTGCCGAGCATTCTCGGTGGGGCAGGCAACCGGGTCATCGCCCCTCGGCGTCGGCCCACGAACAGAACAAGGAACACAACGGACATGCCTCCCAAGAAGAAGGTCGCCGGCTTCATCAAGCTGCAGATCCAGGCCGGTGCGGCCACCCCGGCCCCGCCCGTCGGCCCGGCGCTCGGTCAGCACGGCGTCAACATCATGGAGTTCGTCAAGGCGTACAACGCTGCGACGGAGAGCCAGCGCGGCAACGTCGTCCCGGTCGAGATCACGGTCTACGAGGACCGCTCGTTCACCTTCATCACCAAGACCCCGCCCGCTGCCGAACTGATCAAGAAGGCCGCCGGTGTCGCCAAGGGCTCCGGTGAGCCGCACAAGACCAAGGTCGCCAAGCTGACCAAGGACCAGGTCCTCGAGATCGCTCGGGTGAAGATGGCCGACCTGAACGCCAACGACGAGGAGATGGCGGCCCGCATCATCGCCGGCACCGCCCGCTCGATGGGTATCGAGACCCAGCTCTGAGGTTCCACCGTGGGAGGGCCCGCGCTCGGCCCGCACCACAATCCCTTTTCGACACAAGGAGATTCACATGAAGCGCAGCAAGAACTACCGCGCGTCTGCGGAGCGGATCAACCCTGACCGGACGTATGCGCCGCTCGAGGCGGTCCGGCTCGCCAAGCAGTCCGCGAAGGCCAAGTACGACGAGACCGTCGAGGTCGCGTTCCGTCTCGGGGTCGACCCCCGCAAGGCCGACCAGATGGTCCGCGGCACGGTCAACCTGCCGCACGGCACCGGCAAGACCGCCCGGGTCCTCGTCTTCGCCAACGGCGACAAGGCCGACGCCGCCCGTGAGGCCGGCGCCGACTACGTCGGCAGCGACGACATGCTCGAGAAGGTCCAGGGCGGCTGGCTCGACTTCGACGCCGTCGTCGCCACCCCGGACCTGATGGGCAAGGTCGGCCGGCTCGGCAAGGTCCTCGGTCCCCGCGGGCTGATGCCGAACCCGAAGACCGGCACCGTGACGATGGACACCGCCAAGGCGGTCTCCGACATCAAGGGCGGCAAGATCGAGTTCCGCGTCGACAAGCACGCCAACCTCCACTTCATCATCGGCAAGGCGTCCTTCGACGAGAAGGCGCTCGTGGAGAACTACGCGGCCGCGCTCGACGAGATCCTCCGGCTCAAGCCGGCGTCCTCGAAGGGTCGCTACATCACCAAGGCGACGATGTCGACGACGATGGGCCCGGGTATCCCGCTGGATGCCTCCCGCACCCGCGACCTGCTCACCGAGGCACCTGCCGAGGCCTGAGCCGGTTCAGCGCACAACCTCCAGCGCACAGCGGCGCCGCCCCCACACCGGTGGGAGCGGCGCCGCTGCTGCTGTATGCGCGGGTCCCGACCGCGAAACGCCACCGGGCTCCGACCGCGCACCCCATCGATTTGGTCGGGACCGACCTCGCCCCGTATCCTGATCGGCGACCGAAGACCGCCGGTTGACTCGTTCGCGAGTCCGAAGGCTTCCCCCGGGAAGGACCAGCGCAGGCCACGACTCGCGCTGAGGTGCGCAACCGCATACCTCAGTCGCTCAGCCCCGTGCCCTGTGCCGGGGCTTTTCGCATGGGTGGCCCGATCCGATGGTCGATTGCATCGAAGAAGGGAGGCCACGTGGCACGTAAGACCGACAAGGCTGCTGCCATTGCCGAGCTGGCGGAGAAGTTCTCCAGCTCGAACGCGGCCGTTCTCACGGAATACCGTGGGCTCACCGTCAAGCAGCTCTCCGAGCTGCGCGGCGCCCTCCGTGGCAACGCCACCTTCGCCGTGGTCAAGAACACGCTGACCCAGTTGGCGGCCAAGCAGGCGGGCGTGACCGCCTTCGACGGCCAACTCGTCGGACCGAGCGCGATCGCGTTCGTCGACGGCGACCCGGTCGAGGCGGCCAAGGGCCTGCGTGACTTCTCCAAGGCGAACCCCCTCCTCGTGATCAAGGGCGCCGTCCTCGACGGCAAGGCCCTCGGCCCCGAGGACATCACCAAGCTTGCGGACCTCGAGTCCCGCGAGGTTCTTCTGGCCAAGCTGGCCGGGGCGATGAACGCCTCGCTCAGCAAGGCTGTCTACCTCTTCGCCGCGCCGCTGTCCCAGACGGCTCGCGTGGTCGACGCGCTGCGCGCCAAGGTCGAGGCCGAGGGCCCCGTCCAGGCCGCGGACGCGCCGGCTGCCGCGGATGCAGCGCAGGAGGCCCCCGCAGACGTCGCCGAGGGTGGCGACGACGCGTGATCTGATCCGACCCCGGATCGGCATCACATTCACACCCAGCCACTCACGGCATACGAAGAAAGGACGCCAATCATGGCGAAGCTGTCCACCGACGAGCTCCTTGAGGCCTTCAAGGAGATGACCCTCATCGAGCTCTCCGAGTTCGTCAAGCAGTTCGAGGAGACCTTCAACGTCACCGCTGCTGCCCCGGTTGCCGTTGCGGCCGCCGGTGCCCCCGCCGCCGGCGGTGCCGACGGCGCTGGTGGCGAGGAGGAGAAGGACGAGTTCGACGTCATCCTCACCGCTGCCGGTGACAAGAAGATCCAGGTCATCAAGGAGGTCCGTGCGCTGACCTCCCTCGGCCTGAAGGAGGCCAAGGACCTCGTCGACGGTGCCCCCAAGCCCGTCCTGGAGAAGGTCGACAAGGCTGCCGCCGAGAAGGCCAAGGAGGCCCTCGAGGGCGCCGGCGCTTCCGTCGAGCTGAAGTGATCCCGGCCCCGTCCCGGGGCCGGCACTGACCGCAGCAGCGGGGTGGATCCGACCGATCGGTCGGATCCACCCCGCTGTCGTTCTTCCGGCGCTGGCAGACTGAGGGCATGCCGTCCATCGCCAACCAGTCGCTGCGGGAGTATGCGTTGAGTCGCCCGGGTGCCTGGCCGGACTCTCCGTGGTCGGACGGCCACGATGTCGCCAAGGTCGGTCCGGGGGAGCGGGGGAAGATCTTCGTCTTCCTCGGCGAGGACACGATCGGCGTCAAGTGCGGGCGGACCCGCGAGGAGGCCGACGAGTGGTTGGTGCGGTATCCGCAGGACGCCACGGTCATGGCCTACATCGGGCGCAGTGGCTGGAACACCCTGAACACCGACGGGGCGATCCCGCTCGGGGAGCTCATCGAGGCGATCGAGGACTCCTACGACCTCGTCGTCTCCCGGATGCCGAAGAAGGACCGGCCGGTTCAGGAGGGCTGACCGGCCACCGCGGCCGGTGGGGGAGTCAGGTCGTGGACCTCGTCCCACTCGGGTCCGGCGAACGCGATGGCGGCCGCCGGGAACAGCCCGTTGTCCTCCCGGTCGATGTGGTCCCGCAGCGCCCGCTCGAACGCCGGGTACCGCTCCCAGGCGCCGTCGGCGATGCCGGCCAGTGCGGCGTCGAGGTCCTCGTGTTCGGAGCAGAGCCGCTCGATGTGGTCGCTGAACTCCTCGTCGCGGGCCATGACGGTGAACAGGCCGGCCTCCTCGGCGACGGTGTGCGGGGTGAGCAGTTCGGCCAGGGCGGTGGCGGCGGCCCGGACCGCGGCCGGGTCGGCGGCCCCGATCGCGCGACGGAGCACCCCGGCGGCATTGACGAGGTCGACGTGTTCGCCCATGAACCGGCCGATGACCTCGATGTTCTCGCATCCGCAGTAGGAGCACATGGGCCCATTATCGCGCAGCATCCAGCCCGACGTTCCGGTCCGGTCCGCCGGTTCCGGCTGGTTCGGCCTTCCGCAGCGCTGCTACTTGACGTTTGCGGCCGGATTGGTCATCCTCTTTGCAGGTTCTGGAAGTGACCGTGGCCCTGTCGGCGACGAGCCGGAACCACCGGATCTGCATCCGGAGTCGAACCGGACCGAGCGTCATGCTTGACACCGGTTGCTTTCCATGCCCGAGGTCGGTTAGGGTAGATCCTTGCGCTGCCCATGCCCTTCTCCCGCCGCTGTGAGCTCGGTCGTTTGCCATGTCCGCGTGCGTCGTGTCCCCGTGACGCCGCAACCTGGCTTGCCACCGAGCACCGCTGTGCGCTGTGAGGGCACCCGGTCGGCGCAGTGCTCCTGACGTTCACCGCAACGACGTTCTTCGGCCTCTGGAAGGACCAATCTTGGCTGCCTCGCGCACTAAGTCCAACATCGTGACCACCGCACGGACGGCCTCCGGCCGCCTCTCCTTCGCGAAGATCCGCGAACCACTTGAAGTCCCCGACCTGCTCGCTCTGCAGACCGAGAGTTTCGACTGGCTGCTCGGCAACGAGCGCTGGCAGGAGCGGGTCGCCCTGGCCCTCGAGCAGGGCCGCACCGACATTCCCGAGCGTTCCGGCCTGGAGGAGATCTTCGAGGAGATCTCCCCGATCGAGGACTTCACCGGCTCGATGTCGCTCAGCTTCCGCGACCACCGCTTCGAGGAGGTCAAGTACTCCATCGAGGAGTGCAAGGAGCGCGACCAGACCTACTCGGCGCCGCTGTTCGTCACGGCCGAGTTCATGAACACCACGACCGGCGAGATCAAGAGCCAGACCGTGTTCATGGGTGACTTCCCCCTCATGACCGAGCGGGGCACCTTCATCATCAACGGCACCGAGCGGGTCGTCGTCTCCCAGCTCGTACGCAGCCCCGGTGTCTACTTCGAGCGCACCCCGGACAAGACCTCCGACAAGGACATCTACACCGCCAAGGTCATCCCGAGCCGTGGTGCCTGGCTGGAGTTCGAGATCGACAAGCGCGACATGGTCGGGGTCCGCGTCGACCGCAAGCGCAAGCAGCCGGTGACCACCCTGCTCAAGGCGCTCGGGCTGAGCGAGGCCGACATCCGCAACGCGTTCGTCGACCCGTCCGGGGCGACCTACGAGTCGATCGAGCTGACCCTCGAGAAGGACACCCTCGCCGACCAGGACGCCGCCCTGCTCGACCTGTACCGCAAGCTGCGTCCGGGTGAGCCGCCGACGACCGAGGCCTCGCGCAACCTGCTCGACAACCTCTACTTCAACGGCAAGCGCTACGACCTGGCCAAGGTCGGCCGCTACAAGATCAACAAGAAGCTCGGCCTCGATGTGCCGTTGACCGAGTCGGTCATCTCCGTCGACGACATCGTCGCGACGATCAAGTACCTCTGCGCGCTGCACAACGACGATCTGACGATCGCCGGGGTCCGGGGCGGGAAGCCGGTCGACCTGCGCGTCGAGACCGACGACATCGACCACTTCGGCAACCGCCGGCTGCGCAACGTCGGTGAGCTCATCCAGAACCAGGTCCGCACCGGTCTGTCCCGGATGGAGCGGGTGGTCCGGGAGCGGATGACGACCCAGGACGTCGAGGCGATCACGCCGCAGACGCTGATCAACATCCGCCCGGTCGTGGCCTCGATCAAGGAGTTCTTCGGCACCAGCCAGCTCTCCCAGTTCATGGACCAGAACAACCCGCTGGCCGGGCTGACGCACAAGCGTCGCCTCTCGGCCCTCGGCCCGGGCGGTCTGTCCCGGGACCGGGCCGGCATGGAGGTCCGGGACGTCCACCCGTCGCACTACGGCCGGATGTGCCCGATCGAGACCCCGGAGGGTCCGAACATCGGTCTGATCGGCTCGCTGGCCTCCTACGGACGGATCAACCCGTTCGGGTTCATCGAGACCCCCTACCGGGTGGTCAAGAACGGTGTCATCACCGACGAGGTGCACTACCTGTCCGCCGACGAGGAGGACGAGCACGTCATCGCCCAGGCCAACGCCACCCTCACCGAGGATGGGCGCGGCTTCGCCAACGAGCGGGTGCTCGTGCGCACCAAGGGCGGTGAGGTCGAGTACATCCCGCGCGCCGAGGTCGGCTACATCGACGTCTCGGCCCGCCAGATGGTCTCCGCCGCCACCGCGCTCATCCCGTTCCTCGAGCACGACGACGCCAACCGGGCGCTGATGGGCTCGAACATGCAGCGTCAGGCGGTCCCGCTCGTGCGCTCCGAGGCCCCGCTCGTCGGGACCGGCATGGAGTACCGCGCGGCGATCGACTCCGGTGACGTCGTCACCGCCGACAAGGCCGGTGTCGTCACCGAGGTCTCCGCGGACCTGGTCACCGTCGCCGCCGATGACGGCACGACGAAGACCTACCGGATCAACAAGTTCACCCGGTCCAACCAGGGCAACTCCTACAACCAGCGCGTCGTCGTCGCCGAGGGCGACCGCGTCGAGGAGGGTCAGCTCATCGCCGACGGTCCCGCGACCGACGGTGGCGAGATGGCGCTCGGACGCAACCTGCTCGTGGCGTTCATGCCGTGGGAGGGCTACAACTTCGAGGACGCGATCATCCTCTCCCAGCGCCTGGTCCAGGACGACGTCCTCTCCTCGATCCACATCGAGGAGCACGAGGTCGACGCCCGCGACACCAAGCTCGGCCCGGAGGAGATCACCCGGGACATCCCGAACGTCTCCGAGGAGGTCCTCGCCGACCTCGACGAGCGCGGCATCATCCGCATCGGTGCCGAGGTCCGCGACGGCGACCTGCTCGTCGGCAAGGTGACCCCCAAGGGTGAGACCGAGCTGACCCCGGAGGAGCGCCTGCTGCGCGCGATCTTCGGTGAGAAGGCCCGCGAGGTCCGTGACACCTCGTTGAAGGTCCCGCACGGCGAGACCGGCACGGTCATCGGCGTCAAGGTCTTCGACAAGGACGAGGGCGACGAGCTCGCCCCCGGTGTCAACCAGCTCGTCCGGGTCTACGTCGCCAACAAGCGCAAGATCACCGACGGTGACAAGCTCGCCGGCCGCCACGGCAACAAGGGCGTCATCTCCAAGATCCTGCCGGTGGAGGACATGCCGTTCCTCGAGGACGGCACCCCGGTCGACGTCGTGCTCAACCCGCTCGGTGTGCCGGGCCGGATGAACATCGGCCAGATCCTCGAGCTGCACCTCGGCTGGGCCGCCGCCCAGGGCTGGAAGATCGAGGGCTCCCCCGAGTGGGCCGAGTCGATCCCCAAGGATGCCTGGGAGGCCGGACCCGGCGCCCGGGTCGCCTCGCCGGTCTTCGACGGGGCCACCGAGAAGGAGATCGTCGGGCTGCTCGAGTCCACGAACCTCACCCGGGACGGGGAGCGGCTCATCGACGGCTCCGGCAAGGCCCGGCTCTTCGACGGCCGCTCCGGCGAGCCGTTCCCGGAGCCGGTCTCGGTCGGCTACATGTACATCCTCAAGCTGCACCACCTCGTGGATGACAAGATCCACGCCCGCAGCACCGGCCCGTACTCGATGATCACCCAGCAGCCGCTCGGCGGGAAGGCCCAGTTCGGTGGCCAGCGCTTCGGTGAGATGGAGGTCTGGGCGCTCGAGGCATACGGCGCGGCCTATGCCCTCCAGGAGCTGCTGACGATCAAATCCGACGACGTGACCGGCCGGGTCAAGGTCTACGAGGCGATCGTCAAGGGCGACAACATCCCCGAGCCGGGCATCCCCGAGTC
>DUPF01000040.1 GCA_012838445.1 Intrasporangiaceae bacterium
ATGTAGGAACGCCCGGGATTCCGAGCGTTCCTACATCGACCCACGCAGGTGTCGGTTTGAGACGGCCCGTGCCCGGCTGCTACCCTTGACGGACCGGCTTCGGCTGACTGAGCACGCATGTGCCCAGGTGGCCCGAGCGCAAGAGAGGCTCTCATCAGCTTCCACCCGCCACCCGCGCAGCAGCACACGCACCAGGGTGACGTGGTTCCGAGGTGACACGACCGGCGGGTCTTCCCGCAGGCTCGGTCTCGAAGGCTTCTTGCGCGCATGGCAAGGAGCCTTTTTCGTTTCTCAGCACCATCTCAGCACCACCAACAGAACAGCACACGTTCGAAGGAGCAGCACATCAGCGATCCCCGCATCAACGACCGCATCCGGGTCCCCGAGGTGCGCCTCGTCGGGCCCAACGGCGAGCAGGTCGGCATCGTCCGCGTCGAGGACGCCCTGCGCCTGGCCGCCGAGGCCGACCTCGACCTCGTCGAGGTGGCCCCCATGGCCAAGCCCCCCGTCGCCAAGCTCATGGACTTCGGCAAGTTCAAGTACGAAGCCGCCATGAAGGCCCGGGAAGCCCGCAAGAAGCAAGTGAACACGGTCATCAAGGAGATCAAGCTCCGCCCGAAGATCGACCCGCATGACTACGGCACGAAGAAGGGCCACGTCGAGCGGTTCCTCAAGGGCGGCGACAAGGTCAAGGTGACGATCATGTTCCGCGGCCGCGAGCAGTCGCGTCCGGAGCTCGGACGCCGGCTCCTGCAGCGCCTCGCCGAGGACATCGGCGATCTCGGCATCGTCGAGAGCCAGCCCGTCCAGGACGGTCGCAACATGGTCATGGTCATCGCTCCGACGAAGAAGAAGTCCGAGGCCAAGGCCGAACAGCGCCGCCGACGGGACGAGGCCAAAGCCACCTCGGGTGACGGCGCCAGCGCCCCAGACCCGGCGGATCCGTCCACCGAGGCCACCCCCGCCGCGTCCTGACCGGGCGCGCACCGCATACCAGCTTTTGTTGAACAGCTGGCCAGGCAGACCTGACCAGCAAGACCCCCACGCGCCCGCCCCGGCGGGTGCGCGAAAGAAGAAGGAGATCGGCAGCCATGCCGAAGAACAAGACCCACAGCGGCGCCAAGAAGCGCTTCCGCGTCACCGGCACCGGCAAGATCATGCGCGAGCGTGCCGGCGTGGTCCACAAGTTCCACGAGAAGACCCCGCAGAAGGCCCGGGCGCTGTCCAAGGACGTCGTCGTCAGCAAGGCTGACACCAAGGCCGTCAAGAAGTTGCTCGGTCGCTGACCGGCTGCCCCCGATTCGTTAGAAGTAGAAGGAGACTCACGTGGCACGCGTGAAGCGGGCAGTCAACGCCCAGAAGAAGCGTCGGACCGTTCTCGAGCAGGCCAGCGGGTACCGCGGCCAGCGCTCGCGGCTCTACCGCAAGGCCAAGGAGCAGGTCACCCACTCGCTGACCTACGCCTACCGGGACCGCCGGGCCAAGAAGGGTGACTTCCGTCGCCTCTGGATCCAGCGGATCAACGCCGCGGCCCGCGCCAACGGCATGACCTACAACCGGTTCATCCAGGGCCTGAAGGCCGCCGAGGTCGAGGTCGACCGTCGCATCCTCGCCGACCTCGCCGTCAACGACGCCCCGGCCTTTGCCGCGCTCGTCGAGGTCGCCAAGGCCAACGTCCCCGCGACGGCCGACGCCTGATCTTGCTGAACAACCCGAGGGCGGACCGCGTCAAGGCGGTCCGCGCCCTGGCGAAGCGGTCGGTGCGCACTCGCACCGGCCGCTTCGTCGTCGAGGGCCCGCAAGGGGTCCGGGAGGCGATCCGCTGCGCCCCGGACCGGGTCATCGATGTGTATGCGACCCGCGCCTCGTTCGAGAAGTTCGCCGCCGACTTCCTCGAGCCCGCCCGCGCGGCTGGGCTGTACGTCCACGAGTGCAGCGACGAGGTGCTCGCCGCGATGGCCGACGCCGACACCCCGCAGGGTGTTCTGGCGGTGGTGCGCGACGAGCCGGTCCCGGTCGAGGCGGTGCTCGCGGGGGAGCCGCGACTGCTCGTCTTCCTCACCCACGTCCGCGACCCCGGCAACCTCGGGACCGTCATCCGCGCCGCTGACGCCGCCGGCGCCGCGGCCGTCCTCGTCAGTGCCGAATCCGTCGACGCGTTCTCGCCCAAGGTGGTCCGCTCCACCGCAGGGTCGCTGTTCCACCTGCCCGTGGTCACCGGACTTCCGGTCGAGGCGACCTTGGCTGCGTTGCGGGAGCACGGCATACCCACCCTGGCCGCGGACGGGGCCGGGAGCGACCTGCTGCCGGATGTCGACCTGAGCGGACCGCACTGCTGGGTCATGGGCAACGAGGCATGGGGGATGCCGGAGGAGTTGCGCGCGCAGTGTGCGCGGGTCGTGCGGGTGCCGATCTACGGGCGGGCCGAGTCGCTCAACCTCGCGATGGCCGCGACGATCTGTCTGTATGCCTCCGCCGGCGCCCACCACCCGCTCCGAGGGGACCGGTGACCGACTCGGCGCAGACCCCCGCCATGGACTTCGCTGACGCAGCGGCGGTGCAGGAGGCCTACCTCATCGCGACCGCGGTCTCCGATGCCCACCCGGATGGCTTCATCACCGTCGACAAGGACGGGATCATCGACTTCGCCAACCGGCGGGCGGCGCGGATCTGCGGGGTTGCCCAGGACGACCTGCGTGGCCGACCGCTGCGCACCGCCCTGCCGTTCCAGAACCCGGCCGGGCAGGAGTGGTGGGAGATCGCCGACCCGTGGCGTTCGCTGCACATCACGACCGGGTTCCGGGAGGCCAGCCTGATCCTGCCCAACGGGCACGTCGTGCTCGTGACGGGCCGCTACCTGCGCCAGCCGGACGGCTCGATCCTCGCGGTCATCCTGGGGTTGCGCGACGCCGCGGGGCGGATGCGTGCGGAGCGACAGATGGCCGACATGATCACCTCCGTGGCGCACGAGCTGCGGTCCCCGATCGCGAGCATCACCGGGTTCACCGGCAGTCTGCTGCGTCATTGGGAACGCTTCAGCGACACCGAGAAGCAGGTGATCCTGCACACCATCCAGCATGACGGTGGACGGGTCATGCGCCTGATCACCGACCTGCTCGAGGTGTCCCGGATCGACTCCGGCAATCTGATCCTGGCGCCGCGCCCGGTCGAGGTGGCGTCCCTGCTGCGCGGACAGGTGGACCGGTGCGTGGCCCGAGGGGAACCGGAGACGCGCTTCGAGGTGAGCATCGAGGAAGGGCTGGCGCCCCTGTTCGTCGACGCGGACCGGGTCGAGCAGATCCTGACCAATCTGCTCGACAACGCCCTGCGGCACGGCTCGGGTCGGGTGTTCATCCAGGCCCAGGCGGACACGATCGAGGGAGCACCGGCGGTGCGGATCGTCATCTCCGACGAGGGCAGTGGGATCCCCCCGGAGGATCGGGAACTGGTGTTCTCGCGCCACTGGCAGGGCGGGGCCAAGAGCGGAGCGGGGATCGGACTGTATCTCGTGCGTGGGTATGTCCAGGCACACGGAGGCCAGATCGAACTCGGGGACCGGGACGGCGGCGGTGCCGCGATCAGTGTCAGGCTGCCCACAGAACCGCCCCGTCACTCCACTGCGAGCGACTCCGGAGGGTAGGTTGCGCGATATGGCCCCCAACGCGACCTCCCACGTGGACCTGGCCGTGCGCGCCGACCGGGATCTCGCGGCGGAGGCCTCCGAACTGCTCCCCGACGGCTTCATCGCCGTCCTCGAGGACGAGACGATCGACTACGTCAACGAGCGGGCCGCGATCATCTGTGGGATCCCGGCGGACGAATTGGCCGGCATGCACGTCGGCGAGGGGCTCGCCCTGCAGGACATGTGCGGCAACGACTGGTGGGAGAAGTCCGCCCCGGCCCGGCGGCTGCGGATCAGCAAGGGCCATCGCGAGAAGATGCTCATGCTGCCCAACGGGCGGTTCGTGCTGCTCACCGCCCGCTATCTGCGCCATCCCGACGGCACCTTCTTCGCGGCGCTGCTCGGGCTGCGGGATGCCGCCGAGCGGATGCGCGCCGAGCGGCAGATGGCCGAGCTGATCACCACCGTCGCCCACGAACTGCGCTCCCCGATCGCGAGCATCACCGGCTTCACCGGCAGTCTGTTGCGGCACTGGGAGCGGTTCGCCGACGACGACAAGATGATCATGCTGCGGACGGTGCAGGAGGATGCCGAGCGGGTCTCCCGGCTCATCACCGACCTGCTCGACGTCTCCCGGATCGAGGCCCGCTCGGTCACGGTGCGGCCGCGACGGATCGATCTGGCCGCCGTGTTCGAGGCGCACGTGACCCGACACGTCGCGGCCGGTCAGGCACGGGACCGGTTCCACATCGAGGTCACGGACGGGCTGCCGCAGCTGTGGGCCGACGCGGACCGACTCGAGCGGATCCTGACGAACCTGGTCGACAACGCCCTACGGCACGGTTCCGGCCAGGTGTGTCTGCGCGCGACCGCTGCTGAACTCGAGGGTGCTCCGGCCGTGCGGATCTGCGTCTGCGACGAGGGACCGGGGATCCCGCCGGAGGATCAGGAACTCGTCTTCTCCCGCTATTGGCAGGGCGGATCGAAGACCGGCAGTGGGCTCGGCCTGTTCCTCGTGCGCGGTCTGACCGAGGCACACGGGGGAGTCGTGGAGTTGAACAGCGTCGACGGCCGCGGCGGCACCCGGGTCGAGGTGCTCCTGCCGGCCGGACCGCCGGACCTGCTTGCTGACGACCACACCCACCGTTGACGGATGGTTCTGGCACCGTTTTTCCGCCAGCAGCGGTGCCAGAACCATCCGTCAACAGGGGTGGTGGGGTCAGAGCAGGTCGTCGATCCGGGACTTCGGACGGCCGATGAAGGCCCGCTCCCCGGTGATGATCACCGGGCGCTGCATGACCTCGGGATGAGCGAGCAGGGTCTTGATGACCCCCTCCTCGTCGGCGACGTCGGCCTCGGTCAGTCCGGCCCGCTCGAAGCCCGGATCGCGCCGGACGAGGTCGGTCACCGGGTCCTCGAGTTTGCCGATGAGGTCACGCAGTCCGGCCTCATCGAGGGGTTCGCGCAGATACCGGACCTCCGCAAAAGGCACCCCTGCTCCACTGAGGGTGTCCACCGCATACCGGCTCGTCGAACACTGCGGGTTGTGCAGGACAGTCAGGTCCTCGCTCATGCGTCCGTCCCCTTCTCGGAGAGGTAGTCCTGATAGGCGGGCAGGTCGAGCACACCCGTGCCGGACAGGCCGAGGACGATCGACTTGGACTCCCCGGACTCGGCGCAGGCGCGGGCCTCACGCAGGGCACCGGCCACCGCGTGCGTCGACTCCGGAGCCGGAATGAGACCCTCGGTGCGGGCGAAGAGGACCCCGGCGGCGAAGGCCTCGTCCTGGTCGACCGCCATCGCCTCCATCAGCCCGAGGTGGACGACGTGGCTGACCATGGGACTCATCGCGTGATAGCGCAACCCACCGGCGTGGATGGGGTCCGGGACGAAGTCACGGCCGAGGGTGTACATCTTCATCAGCGGGGTCAGCCCCGCGACGTCACCGTGGTCATACTCGTAGCGGCCCTGCGTCATCGACGGGCACGCGGCCGGCTCGACCGCGACGAGTCTGGTCGAGGTCCGCCCCGCGAGATTCTCCCGGAGCAGCGGGAACGACAGCCCCGCGAGGTTCGAGCCGCCACCGGCGCAACCGTAGACAACATCGGCCTGGGTCTCCCCGAACATCGCGAGCTGCTTGAGGACCTCCTCACCGATGACGGTCTGGTGCAGCATGACGTGGTTGAGGACCGAGCCGAGCGCATAGCGGGCGTCGGGGTCGGTCGCCGCCGCCTCGACCGCCTCCGAGACGGCCATCCCGAGGGAGCCGGTCGTGTCGGGGAAGTCCTTGCGCATCTGCCGGCCGGACTCGGTCAGCTCCGAGGGGGAGGAGTGGATCGTCGAGCCATAGGTCTCGATCATCATCCGCCGGTAGGGCTTGGACTCGTAGGACGCGGCGACCTGCCACACCTCACACGTCATCCCGAACAGGGCGCACGCCATGGACAGCGCGCTGCCCCACTGGCCGGCACCGGTCTCGGTCGTGATCTTGGAGACCCCGTCGACATGGTTGTAGTAGGCCTGGGCGACAGCGGTGTTCGGCTTGTGCGAGCCGACCGGGGAGACGCCCTCGTACTTGTAGTAGATCCGCGCAGGTGTGCCGAGCGCCTGCTCCAGGCCGCGGGCACGGTAGAGCGGGGAGGGCCGCCACAGCTTGTAGATGTCGCGGACGGGCTCCGGGATCTCGATGAACCGCTCCGGGCTGACCTCCTGGGCGATCAGACCCATCGGGAACAGCGGGGCCAGGTCATCCGGACCGACCGGCTCCTTGGTGCCCGGGTGCAGGTGCGGAGGCAGCGGCTCGGGCAGGTCGGGCAGCAGGTTGTACCAGTGGGTCGGGATCTCACTCTCCGGCAGGACTGCCTTGCGCAGCCCGTCGGTTGTCTCGGTGCTCATCTCGGTTCTCATCTCAGTGCTCGGTGTGGCCGTCATGGCGACACCTTAGAGGGGTTAGGCTTGGCCGTGATGAGTGGTCGTCGATTTAGCTAGCCTTCGGGCGCGTCGTCCCAGCATCTGGGCGTGCCCGAGGGCTTCGTCCCGCCCGGCTGCTCAGCCCGTCTGCTGCTGAGTATGCGCCGGTCGCGTCAGTCGACCACCGACCCCCTGATCTGGAGAGACAACTCAGACATGTCCGGACCGAACACGAACTTCGATCCTGTCCAGGTGGCTGCCCTCGAGCCGGAGGCGCTCGAGGCCAATGTCACCGCGGCGCTGGAGGCCATCGAGGCCGCTTCCTCGCTCGAAGAGCTCAAGGCGGTGCGCACCGCCCACCAGGGCGACAAGAGCCCTCTCGCGCTCGCCAACCGCGAGATCGGGGCGCTGCCGCCGAGCGCGAAGGCCGATGCCGGCAAGCGGGTCGGCGCGGCCCGCAGCCGCGTCGCTGCCGCTGCCGCCGCCCGCCAGGGCGAGCTCGAGGCCGAACGCGACGCCCGCATCCTCATCGAGGAGGCCGTCGACGTCACCCTGCCCGCCGGACGACGACCGCTCGGGCGACGCCACCCGATCGAGCTGATGTCGACCCGGATCGCCGACATCTTCGTCGGCATGGGCTGGGAGATCGCCGAGGGCCCGGAGATCGAGGCCGAGTGGTTCAACTTCGACGCGCTCAACTTCGACGCCGACCACCCCGCACGCCAGATGCAGGACACGTTCTATGTCGCGACCCCGGACGGAGGCACCGACAGTGGACTGGTCCTGCGCACGCATACCTCCCCGGTGCAGGCCCGCGCCCTCCTGGAGCGCGGTGTGCCGCTCTACATCGCCTGCCCTGGCCGGGTGTTCCGCACCGATGACCTCGACGCGACGCACATGCCGGCGTTCCACCAGGTCGAGGGACTCGCGATCGACAAGGGGCTGACGATGGCGCACCTGAAGGGCACCCTCGATCGGTTGGCGAGCGAGATCTTCGGCGAGGGCATCACGACGCGGCTGCGTCCTGCGTACTTCCCCTTCACCGAGCCGAGCGCGGAGATGGACCTGCGCTGCTTCGTCTGCCGCGGTACGGATGCGGACTGCCGAGCCTGCAAGGGCATGGGCTGGATCGAGTGGGGCGGCTGCGGCATGGTCAACCACAATGTGCTGCGCGCGACCGGCATCGACCCGCAGGTCTATTCGGGCTTCGCGTTCGGGATGGGCATCGACCGGGCGTTGATGTTCCGCACCGGTGTCGCCGACATGCGCGACATGATCGAAGGCGATGTCCGCTTCAACGCTCAGTTCGGGATGGAGATCTGACATGCGTGTCCCACTTGACTGGTTGAGTGAGTATGCGGTGGTCCCGGCCGGTGCGACCGCCGAGGACGTCGCCGCGGACCTGGTCCGGGTCGGGCTCGAGGAGGAGGCGTTCCACCGGGGCGGGGTGAGCGGACCGCTCGTCGTCGGCCGGGTGCTGACGCTGAAGGCCGAGCCGCAGAAGAACGGCAAGGTCATCAACTGGTGCACCGTCGACGTCGGCGCGGCCAACGGCACCGGCGAGCCGCAGGGCATCGTCTGCGGGGCGCACAACTTCGCCGTCGGCGACCTCGTCCCGGTCATCCTGCCCGGAGGTGTGCTCACCACGCCGCAGGGGCCGATGGAGGTCGGTGCCCGCAAGACCTACGGGCACATCTCGGCCGGCATGATCTGCTCCGAGCTCGAGCTCGGCCTCGGCGAGGACCACGACGGGATCATCGTGCTGACACGGCGATTCGCGGACGACCCGGAGCTGCTCGCCCGGCTCGAGCCCGGTGCCGACGCGATCCCGCTGCTCGGTCTGGACCGCGAGACCGTCGAGGTCAACGTCACCCCGGACCGCGGCTACTGCTTCTCGATCCGGGGCATCGCGCGGGAGTACTCGCACGCGACCGGCGCGGAGTTCACCGACCCGGTCGTGGCGCTCGCGGAGTCCGCACCGGCGGCGAACGACACCGGATGGGGGGTCCGGCTCGAGGACGAGGCCCCGATCAAGGGGCGTCCCGGCTGCACCCGCTACGTCGCCCGCATCGTGCGCGGCATCGACGTCTCCGCCCCGACCCCATCGTGGATGAAGCTGCGGCTCACCGAGGCCGGGATGCGGCCGATCTCGCTGCCCGTCGACGTGACGAACTACGTCATGCTCGGCCTGGGCCAGCCGCTGCACGCCTTCGACGCGGCCAAGCTCACCGGCGACATCGTCGTGCGCCGCGCCCGCGAGGGGGAGCGGATGACGACCCTCGACAGCGCCGACCGGGCGTTGCACGTCGAGGACCTCCTCATCACCGACGGCGGGCAGACCCCGATCGCCATCGCCGGCGTCATGGGTGGTGAGGACACCGAGGTCACCGAGGCCACGACCGACGTCCTCATCGAGTCCGCGACCTTCGACGCGGTCTCCATCGCCCGCTCCGCGCGGCGGCACCGTCTGCCGTCCGAGGCGTCCAAGCGTTTCGAGCGGGGTGTGGATCCCGAACTGGCCCCAGCAGCAGCCGAATTGGCGGTCCAGCTGCTCACCGCATACGGCGGTGGGACCGTCGATGCCGGGGTGACCGATGTCGGCCGACCCCGGCCGGTCGTGACCATCGACCTCGACCCGGACTATCCCGGCCAGTTCGTCGGCGTGGACTACCCGCGGGAACGGGTCGAGGCGATCCTCACCGAGATCGGGTGCACCGTCGAGGAGGTCACCACGACCACAGGGACGGGCCTGCGGGTCACCCCGCCGTCATGGCGGCCCGACCTGACGAGCCCGCCGGACCTGGTCGAGGAGATCGCCCGGATCGACGGGTACGACCAGATCCCCTCGATCGTGCCGACCCCGCCGAGCGGCAGCGGACTGACCTATGCGCAGCGCGCCCGGCGGATCGCCGCCGAGGTCCTCGCAGGTCAGGGCCTGACGGAGATCTGGAGCGCACCCTTCGTCGGCGACGCCCGGCACACGGCGATGGGGTGGCCCGCGGACCAGGCGCGGGCGCGGACCGTCCGGCTCGCCAACCCGCTCTCCGACGAACAACCGCTGATGCGGATCTCGGTGCTCTCGACGATGGTCGATGCGCTCGTGCGCAACGTCGCCCGGGGCACCAAGGACCTCGGACTGTTCGAGATCGGGCTGGTCTGCGCCCTCGACGGCGACCAGCAGGTCGCCCCGACCGAGGAGGTCGGTGTGCTGCCGAGCGGGGAGACCCTCGCGGCGATCCACGCGGCGATCCCGGCGCAGCCGCGCCACCTCGGCATCCTCCTCGCCGGTGACCGGGAGCGGGCCGGCTGGTGGGGTCCGGGACGTCGGGCCGACCTGACCGATGTCATCGGACTCGTCGCGAGCCTCGCCGAGGCGCTGAGCACGTCGGTGCGTTTCGCCGCGGACGGGGACGCGATGCCGTATCACCCGGGCCGGTGCGCAGCCGTGTACGTCGACGGCGGTGAGCTCGACGGCACGTTCATCGGGCACGCCGGCGAGCTGCACCCCAAGGTCGTCCAGGCCCTCGGGCTGCCCGCCCGCACCCTGGCCGCCGAGATCCGGCTCGACGACCTCATCGCGGCCGGTGCCGCGACGGTCCAGGCTGGTGACATCGTCACCTCACCGGTCGCCTACAGCGACGTCGCCCTCGTCGTCGACGAGGCGGTCACCGCCGCTGCGGTCGAGGCCGCATTGCGCTCCGGTGCCGGGGACCTGCTCGAGTCGGTCGACCTGTTCGACATCTACCGCGGCGACCAGGTCGGTGACGGCAAGAAATCCCTCGCCTACCACTTCACCTTCCGTGCCCCGGGCCGGACGCTGAAGACCGAGGAGGTCTCCACGCTGCGGGATGCCGCGGTGGCTGCCGCGGCCCGTGAGGTCGGGGCGGTGCAGCGGACCTGAGGCGGCCACCGGGATCTCGGCGCCGGCCGCTCGCAGGGTGCTCCGCTAGGCTCGCGACCATGACGGCGGACACCCCAGCAGCACGACTCCGGGTCGCCCTGGAGATGGCTGACCTGGGGGAGCAGCTCGTGCGGTCCCGGCTCCGTCGCGACCATCCGGACTGGACCGATGAGCAGGTCCAGGCCGGGATCGATCGGTGGCGGCGGGACCGTCCTGGGGCGCTGTTCGGCGACTATCCGGGCCCCCGGTCCAGTCGGGTCATCCAGGGCGTCGATCGATGACGTCCGCTCTCATGGGTCGCGGGTCGGGCCCGGCGCTCCGGCTAGGGTGAGTCGATGGCAGCGAACCAGCCCGTCGCGATCGTCACCGGGGCCTCACGGGGTATCGGCCGGCACCTCGCCGATGCCCTGGAGGAGCAGGGGTATGCGGTGGCCCGGGGATCCCGAGAGGTCGCCGAGGTCACCGATCAGGAGGCGGTGACCCACTGGGTCGACGCCGTGCTCGATGAGCACGGCCGGGTCGACCTGCTCGTCAACAACGCCGGTGTCATCGACACCGAGGTGCCGCTGCTCGACTCCGACCCGACCCAGTGGTGGGCGACGGTCGAGGTCAACGTACGCGGCGCATACCTGTGCACGTGGGCGGTCGGACGAGGGCTGCGGGAGCGGACCGGATCGACCGACGGGCTGCGCGTCGTCAACCTCAACAGCGGCTCGGGCCTGCGGGCGGGAGAGGTGGCCACCGCATACAACCTGAGCAAGTCGGCGCTGGCCCGCCTGACCGGATCGACCCACCTGGCCGGAATCCCGTGCCTGGACCTCATGCCGGGGGTGGTGCGGACCGACATGACCGAGTCGATGGATGCCCATGTGGGACGCACCGAGTGGACCGACCCGGCCGATGTCGCGGCGCTCGTCCTCGCCTTCGGAGCCGGTGAACTCGACGCGTGGTCCGGCCGGTTCGTGCGGGCCGGGGTCGACACTCCCGAGTCGCTGCGCGCGGCGGCGGCCGGGCTCGGGGAACGGGACCGGATGCTCACCCTGCACCTGTGGGCGAGTGACGACCCGCTGCGGTGACCGTTGTCGGACCGGGCCGTTAGCGTGTCCGGTATGACCTTCGCCAATGTGGGAACACTCGGAGCGGTGCCGGGCCGGCGGGATGCCCTCGTCGAGATCCTCCGCCGCCGCAACCGCGACCTCGAGGAGGCCGGCTGCCTGCTCTACGAGGTGGGGGTGAGCGACGACGATCCCGACACGGTGTTCGTCATGGAGCTGTGGACCTCGGTGCAGGCGCATCAGCAGTCGCTGTCGCTGGACAGTGTCCAGGCGGCGATCCAGGAGGCCCGCCCGTTGCTGTCCGGGCAGATGGGCGGCTTCCGGTTCGAGGTGACCGGATCGCCGCTGCGCGACTGACGCGCCGGCCCGGCCACTAGGGTGGCGGGATGGCTGACGCTGCTCATCTGACGGTGGCGGTGACCGGACCGACCGGCACCTTCGGGCTGGCCTTGCTGCCGCTGCTCCAGGCGGACGAACAGGTGGCGCGGGTGGTCGGGGTGGCCCGGCGACCGTTCGATGCGGGGGAGCGGGGCTGGACGAAGCTGGACTATCGCCGCGGTGACGTGCGGGACGTGGAAACCCTGCGGGAGGCGTTCGTCGGGGTTGACGTCGTCGTGCACCTGGCGTTCCAGGTGATGACCGGCGATCCCGCACTGGCCCGGGCGATCAACGTCGAGGGGACACTCAACGCCTTCCGGGCCGCCGCCGAGGCCGGGGTGCGGCGCTTCGTCTATGCCTCGTCGGTCGCGGCCTACGGGTTCCACCGCGACAACCCCGTCGGCATCACCGAGGACTGGCCCACCCGGCCGGCCGGTCGACTCCTCTATGCCCAGGAGAAGTCCGAGTTGGAGCATCTGCTCCAGGACGAGGCCGCCGCTCACCCGGGGATGGCGCTCTACCTGTTGCGTCCACCGGTCGTGCTCGGGCCGGACGCCGTCGGTGGCAAGGACATCGTCCCGTCGTGGCTCGAGCCGGTCGTCCGCGGTGTCGGGACCGGCCTGCAACGGGTGCCCGGGCTGCCGATGCTCGTGCCGGACGTGCCCTTCCAACTCATCCACCAGGACGACGTCGCGCAGGCGCTTCACCTGTGCATCCTCGGCGCCGGCCCGCCCGGTGCCTACAACATCGCCGCCGACGACGTCGTCTCCCTCGTCGATGTCGCCCGTGAGGTCGGTCTGCGCCCGGTCGGGCTGCCGCGGCGCCCGGTTGCCGCGGTCGCGCGGGTCGTGGCGCAGGTGCCCTTCCTGCCGTCCCGGGCGCAGTGGGTCGAGACGATGGCCCACCCCGCCATCATGGACACCACCAAGGCCAAGGCGGTGCTCGGATGGCGACCACGGCATACCGCCCTCGAGTCGTTGCGGGACACCCTCGGCTGAGCGTCCTAGCCTTTCCCGCCAATGGCGAGAAAGGCCTACTGAGCAAGGGAACGGTTCCCTTGCCAAGTTGCCATTTCCCGCCATTGGCGAAAAACGAGTCGCGGGTCCGGACGCCCGCGGGATGAATGAACGTGCCGAGGCGTGTATAGTTATGCATCGTGATGAGAGCAGCCGTCGTCGGGGCGAGTGGCTATGCCGGGGGAGAGATCCTGCGGCTGCTGCTGCAGCACCCGCACGTCGAGATCGGGGCGTTGACCGCGGCGAGCAGTGCCGGCACCCCGCTCGGCGCGATCCACCCCAACCTCACCCCGCTCGCCGGGCGCGTCATCGAGGACACCACCGCGGCGACGGTCGCCGACCACGACGTCGTCTTCCTCGCCCTGCCGCACGGCCACTCCGCCGCGCTCGTCGCCGACGTCGACGCGGACACGATCGTCATCGACTGCGGTGCCGACTTCCGGCTCGAGGACGGCGGGCAGTGGGAGGAGTTCTACGACACGACCCATGCCGGGCACTGGCCTTACGGGATGCCCGAGCTCGCCCTGGCCGGTGGCGGCACCCAGCGCGACAACCTCGTCGGCCAGCAGCGGATCGCCGTGCCCGGCTGCTATCCCACCTCGGTCTCCCTCGCCCTGGCCCCCGCGCTCGCCCACGACCTGGTCGCCGCCGACGACATCGTCATCGTCGCGGCCTCCGGGACCTCGGGAGCGGGCAAGTCGCTCAAACCGCACCTCCTCGGTGCCGAGGTCATGGGTGCCATGTCCCCCTACGGCGTCGGCGGCGCACACCGGCACACCCCCGAGATCGAGCAGAACCTCAGCCGAGCCGCCGGAGCGCCGGCCACGATCTCCTTCACCCCGACCCTGGCGCCGATGCCGCGCGGCATCCTCGCCACATGCACCGCGCGGCCCGCGGACGGTGCCACCGCCGAACAGGTGCGCGCCGCATACGAGAAGCAGTATGCGTCCGAACCCTTCGTGCACCTCCTCCCGGAGGGGCAGTGGCCCAGCACCGCCAACGTCCTGGGCAGCAACAACGTCCACGTCCAGGTGGCCGTGGACGAGCATGCGGGGCGAGTCATCGCGATCGCCGCCGTCGACAACCTGACCAAAGGCACCGCCGGCGCGGCCGTCCAGTGCCTCAACATCGCGGCGGGGTGGTCCGAGACGACCGGGCTGCCCGTCGCCGGAGTCGCCCCATGAACGCGCTGAAGCTGCACATCCTCCACCACGCCGAGGACTACTGCCTCGCCTCCGCCGCCCCCGATGCCGAGATCGACTGGGACAGCAGCGGATCCGCGCTGTTCTCGGTCACCCGGACCGCGACGGAGACCTCCGTGATCTGCCCGTCCCGGGCGGTCCCGGACGGGGTCCGCAACGAGGGCCCGTTCCACCTGTTCGAGGTCGCCGGGCCGCTCGACTTCGCCATGGTCGGAGTCCTCGCCGGCATCCTCGAACCCCTCGCCGCGAAGGGGCTGACCGTCGTGTCCACCTCCACCTACGAGACCGACTGGATCCTCGTCCCGGCCGATCGGGCCGACGAGGCCGAGCGGATCTGGCGGCGGGAAGGATTCCTCGTCACCCCGCCGGTGTTCGGGGACGCATCATGACGGTCACCACCCCGCAGGGGTTCCTCGCCGCCGGCGTCACCGCCGGGTTGAAGGCCTCCGGCGCCCCGGACCTGGCCCTGATCCGCACCCTCGGCCCGGACTTCCACGCGGCGGCGGTCTTCACCTCCAATCGGGTATGCGCCGCTCCCGTCACGTGGAGCCGGCAGGTCCTCGCGGACTCCAGGGTCGATGCCGTCGTCCTCAACAGCGGCGGCGCCAACGCGTGCACCGGTGCCCAGGGGTTCCAGGACACCCACCGCACCGCTGAACTCGTCGCCGCAGAGCTCGGCGTCAGCGCCGGTGACGTCGCCGTCTGCTCCACCGGCCTGATCGGTGAACTGCTCCCGATGGACAGGATCGCTGCCGGGGTGACGGCTGCGGCCGCGGCCCTCGCGCCGGACGGTGGCGCGGACGCCGCGACCGCGATCATGACCACCGACACCGTCTCGAAGTCCGCAGCCGTCCAGCGCGGGGGCTGGTCGGTCGGCGGGATGGCCAAGGGGGCCGGCATGCTCGCACCCGCCCTGGCGACGATGCTCGTCGTCGTCACCACCGACGCGGTGACGACCGCGGACGACCTCGACGCTGCGCTGCGCGAGGCGACCGCCGTGACCTTCGACCGGATCGACTCCGACGGCTGCCAGTCCACGAACGACACGGTGCTGCTCCTCGCCTCAGGTGCGAGCGGCATACCCGTCGACCGGGCCGAGCTGACCGCCGCCGTCACCGACGTCTGCGCGACCCTGGCCCGGGCCCTGATCGCCGACGCCGAGGGCGCCCAGCACGACATCGCCATCGAGGTCGTCGGTGCCGCCTCGGTCGCCGACGCTCTCGAGGTGGGCCGCTCCGTCGCCCGCAACAACCTGTTCAAGTGCGCCGTCTTCGGGGGCGACCCGAACTGGGGTCGGGTGCTCGCCGCCGTCGGGACCACAGGGGCCGAGTTCGAGCCCGACCGGCTCGACGTCGCGATGAACGGGGTCCAGGTGTGCCGGGCCGGTGGCGTGGGGGAGGACCGCGCGCTCGTCGACCTCGCCGCCCGCGAGGTGCACGTCCTCATCGACCTGCACGCGGGCCCGCACACGGCGACGATCTGGACCAACGACCTCACCCACGACTACGTCCACGAGAACAGCGCATACTCGACATGACCCCCCTGCCCGACACCCTCCGCGCCGCCCAGACCAAGGCGGCCACCCTCATCGAGGCCCTGCCGTGGCTGGAGCAGTTCCACGGCTCGATCGTCGTCGTCAAATACGGCGGCAACGCGATGACCGACGACACCCTCAAGCAGGCCTTCGCCCAGGACGTCGCCTTCCTCCGGTATGCGGGCATCCGGCCCGTCGTCGTCCACGGCGGCGGCCCGCAGATCGGGTCGATGCTCACCCGACTCGGCATCGAGAGCGAGTTCCGCGGGGGGCTGCGGGTGACCACCCCGGAGGCGATGGACATCGTCCGGATGGTCCTCGTCGGCCAGGTCGGCCGGGAACTCGTCGGCCTGCTCAACCAGCACGGACCGCTCGCCGTCGGACTCTCCGGGGAGGACGCCGGCCTGTTCGGCGGCACCCGCAAGGGTCTGGTCGAGGACGGGCAGGAGGTCGACCTCGGACTCGTCGGGGACGTCACCCACGTCAACCCCGCCGCGATCGATGACCTGCTCGCCGCCGGCCGGATCCCGGTCGTGTCGACGATCGCACCGTCGATCGATGACAGCGGCCAGGTGCTCAACGTCAACGCCGACACGGCCGCCGCCGCGCTCGCGGTGGCGCTGCCGGCGCAGAAACTCGTCGTCCTCACCGATGTCGAGGGGGTGTATGCAAACTGGCCCGACCCGGACTCACTGCTCTCCCAACTGCCGCTCGGCCAGGCCCGCCGACTCCTGGAGACGGTGGACTCCGGCATGATCCCCAAACTCGAGGCCTGCGTGCGCGCCGTCGAGGGCGGGGTGCCCCGGGCGCACGTCATCGACGGGAGAGTGCCGCACTCCCTCCTCCTCGAGGTCTTCACCGACACCGGGATCGGGACGATGGTCCTGCCGGACGATCCCGCGTCGGCCACCGTGCACCACACCGACGAGGAGACATCATGAGCCGCTCCCAGGACCTGCTCGCCCGCTACGAGCGCTCGCTCATCGGGGTGTTCGGGGTGCCGCAACTCGTGCTGGCCCGCGGCGACGGCTGCTATGTCTGGGACAGCGACGGCAACCGCTACCTCGACCTGCTCGGCGGGATCGCCGTCAACACCCTCGGCCACAACCACCCGGCGATCGTCGCCGCGGTCTCGAAGCAGGCGAGCGAGATGCTCCACCTGTCCAACTTCTTCACCTCCCCGGCCCAGGTCGAGCTCGCCGAGCGGCTCGTCACCCTCGCCGGAGCACCGGACGGCTCCGGGGTGTTCTTCTGCAACTCCGGGGCCGAGGCGATCGAGGCCGCGATCAAGATCAGCCGCCGCACCGGACGCACCCACCTCGTCGCCGCGGAGGGCTCCTTCCACGGCCGCACCACCGGGGCTCTCGCCCTGACGAGCAAGGAGGCCTACCGCAGCCCGTTCGAGCCCCTGCTGCCCGAGGTCACCTTCGTCCCCTACAACGACGTCGACGCGCTGCGGACCGCTGTCACGACCGACACCGCCGCGATCGTCCTCGAACCGATCCAGGGCGAGGGCGGTGTCGTGCCGGCGAGCGACGCATACCTGCGCGCCGCCCGGCAGGTCGCCGACGAGACCGGAGCCCTCCTCGTCCTCGACGAGATCCAGACCGGCATCGCCCGCACCGGCGACTGGTTCGCGGTCCAGCACACCGGATCCGGCGGCGCGGACCCGATCCGTCCCGACGTGATGACCCTCGCCAAGGGACTCGGCGGGGGTGTCCCGATCGGTGCCGTCGTCGCCTTCGGCGAACGCGTCCGGGGACTGCTCACCCCGGGACAGCACGGGACCACCTTCGGCGGCAACCCGCTCGCCGCCGCGACCGCCCTCGCGGTCCTGGACCAGATCGAGGACGGTGGCCTGCTCGGGCACGTCCGGGCAGTCGGGGACCATCTCGCCGCCGCCGTCGAGGGACTGGGCGACCCGCGCATACAGCAGGTCCGCGGCCGCGGGCTGCTCCGCGCGATCGTCCTCACCGAGGACCTCGCCCCGGCCCTGGCCACCGCCGCCCGCGAGGCCGGCTTCATCATCAATCCCGTTGCGCCCAAGGCGATTCGGCTCGCCCCACCGCTCATCATCACCGCCGAGCAGCTCGACACCTTCGTCGTCGCCCTGCCCGGTCTGCTCGACACCGCCCAGCAGTCCACCCGCACCCGCGAGAACCCAGGAGCCCGGCCATGACGCTGCGACACTTCCTCCGCGACGACGACATCACCCACGAGGAGCAGGCCCAGATCCTGGCCCGGGCGGCGCGCATCAAGGCCGCGCCGTTCACCGACCGCACCCTCGTCGGGCCCGAGGTTGTCGCCGTCCTGTTCGACAAGCAGACGCTGCGGACCCAACTGTCGTTCTCTGCCGCGATCGCCCACCTCGGCGGGTTCCCGATGATCGTCGACGGCAAACTCGCCCAGGTCGGGGTGCGCGAGTCGATCGCCGACGTCGCCCGGGTCATGGGCCGGGAGGCGGTCGCGATCGTGTGGCGGACCTACGGTCAGGACCGGATCGAGGAGATGGCCCGGTATGCGCAGGTCCCGGTCATCAACGCCCTCACCGACGACTTCCACCCCTGTCAGGTCCTCGCCGACCTGCAGACCATCCAGGAGCACCGCGGGGACCTGCCCGGGCTGACGCTCGGATACCTCGGCGACGGGGCGAACAACATGGCCCACTCCTACCTGCTCGGTGGAGCACTGGCCGGGATGCACGTGCGGGTCGCGACCCCGTCCACCCACCAACCCAAACCCGAGATCCTCGAGCGGGCAACGGAACTCGCCGCCCAGCACGGCGGCTCGGTCCTCGTCACCGACGACCCGATCGAAGCCGTCCGCGGGGCTGACGCGGTCGCCACCGACACATGGGTCTCGATGGGCCAGGAGAAGGAGAAGGACCACCGGCAGGGTGAGGAGAGCCCGTTCCTGAGGTTCCAGGTCAACACCGAGTTGATGGCGCACGCCGACGCCGAGGCGATCTTCCTGCACTGCCTGCCCGCGTATCGCGGCTTCGAGGTCACCGCCGACGTCATCGACGGCCCGCAGTCCGTGGTCTGGGGCGAGTCCGAGAACCGGCTGCACGCCCAGAAGGCGATCCTGTCCTGGCTCGTCGAGCAGCACCGCAACGGGGAGTCGGCGTGACCATCTCGACAACCCGCACCGCCCGCCAGCAGCGCATCGTGGAGATCCTCGGTGAGCAGCAGATCCGATCCCAGCCCGAACTGCTCGACCTGCTCGCCGAGGACGGCATCGAAGTCACCCAGGCCACCCTCTCCCGGGACCTGGTCGAGATCGGGGCCGAGAAGGTCCGCGTCGGCAAACAACTCGTGTATGCGGTCCCCGGCGAGGGCGGCGACCGCACCGTCCGGGCGGCCCCGGATGCGCACGAGGTGAGCCAACGGTTGCAGCAGCGCTGCCAGGAGCTGCTCGTCAGCGCCCAGCCGACCGAGAACCTCATCGTCCTGCGCACCCCGCCGGGGGCGGCGAACTTCCTCGCCTCGGCCATCGACCACGGCGCCGTCCCGGAGGTGCTCGGCACCATCGCCGGGGATGACACGATCATGGTCATCACACCCGGCGCCGCAGCGAGCCGCCGGGTCGCCGACCTGCTCATGGGTCTGACGAGGAAGGAACCGACGTGACCAGTCCCGGAATGGCCCTGTGGGGTGGCCGATTCAGCGGGGGACCGGCCGATGCCCTGGCCGCACTGTCCAAGTCGACGCACTTCGACTGGCGGCTCGCTGCATACGACATCGCGGGATCCCGGGCCCATGCCCGCGTCCTGGCTGCAGCCGGTCTGCTCGATGCGCAGACCCTGGCCGAGATGCTGCGCGGACTGGACGAACTCGCCGCCGATGTCGCCTCGGGGGTCTTCGTCCCGGCCGAGGCGGACGAGGACGTCCACACGGCACTGGAGCGCGGCCTCATCGAGCGGGTCGGCGTCGACGTCGGGGGTCGGCTGCGGGCCGGCCGCTCCCGCAACGACCAGGTCGCGACGCTGTTCCGGATGTATCTGCGTGATCATGCCCGCTCGGTCGCAGGGCTCGTCCTCGACGTCGTCGCCGCGCTGGTCGGGCAGGCCGAACGGCACCTCGAGGTCGCGATGCCGGGGCGCACCCACCTGCAGCACGCCCAGCCGGTGCTGCTCAGCCACCACCTGCTCGCCCACGCGTGGCCGCTGCTGCGGGACGTGGAGCGGTTCGTGGACTGGGACCGGCGCACCGCGGAGTCGCCGTACGGTTCGGGGGCGCTGGCCGGGTCCTCGCTCGGGCTGGATCCGGAGGCGGTTGCCGCCGACCTCGGCTTCGATTCGGCGGTGGAGAACTCCATCGACGGCACCGCCGCCCGGGACTTCGTCGCCGAGTTCGCCTTCGTGTGCGCGATGACCGGCATCGACGTCTCCCGCCTCGCGGAGGAGGTCGTGCTGTGGGCGACGAAGGAGTTCTCGTTCATCACCCTCGACGACGCGTTCTCGACCGGGTCGAGCATCATGCCGCAGAAGAAGAACCCCGACATCGCGGAACTCGCGCGCGGCAAGGCCGGACGTCTCGTCGGGGATCTGGCGGGGCTGCTCACGACCTTGAAGTCCCTGCCGCTGGCCTACAACCGGGACCTGCAGGAGGACAAGGAGCCGGTCTTCGACGCCGTCGACACCCTCGAGGTCCTCCTGCCGGCCTTCGCCGGGATGATCGAGACGATGACGTTCAACGTCGATCGCCTCGAATCTCTTGCACCGCAAGGATTCTCACTGGCGACTGACATCGCCGAGTGGCTCGTCCGGGAAGGCGTGCCGTTCCGGGTGGCGCACGAGGTCGCGGGGGAGTGCGTGCGAGTCTGCGAAGAGCGCGACATCGAGCTCTGGGACCTCAGCGACGCGGACCTGGCTGCGGTCTCGGAGCACCTGTCGCCGCAGGTGCGCTCCGTGCTGTCCGTGCAGGGCTCACTCGCATCCCGATCGGCCAAGGGCGGCACCGCACCGGACCGGGTGCGTGAGCAACTCGCCGCAGTGCAGGAGCGGTTGGCGTCGGCCCGCGCCTGGGCGGAGCAGGACATCGTCCCGGCGTGAGACGGATCGACCGCGCGGATCTCACCGGCGAGGTCCTGCAGATCGCACCCCGGCTGTTGGGGTGCCGGCTCACCGTCGGTGGGGTGAGCGTCCGGCTCACCGAGGTCGAGGCGTATGCCGGCGGCCGTGACCCCGGATCGCACGCCTATCGCGGGCGCACCCCGCGCACCGAGGTCATGTTCGGTCCAGCGGGTCACCTGTACGTCTACTTCACGTACGGCATGCACTACTGCGCCAACCTCGTCACCGGGGTGCCGGGCACCGCGTCGGCGGTGCTGCTCCGAGCCGGTGAGGTCGTCGCCGGACGCCAGGTCGCCGCGGCACGACGGGACGGGATCCGCGAACGGGACTGGGCCCGCGGTCCGGCCCGGCTGGCCCGCACGCTCGGCCTGGGTCGGGAGGACAACGGCATCGACGTCTGCGGCCCCGGTGACAGGGCCCGCCTCGAGTGGCCCTCGGAGCCGGTCGATCCGGCCCGCATCCGGACCGGACCCAGGGTCGGGGTGAGCGGACCCGGGGGCGATGGCGACGCATACCCCTGGCGGTTCTGGATCGAGGGTGAGCCGACCGTCTCGGCGTATCGGCCGGCCAAGCCGCGTCCGCGCCGTTCGTGAGTCCTGCTCCTGGTCCTTGGTCGTGAGCGCCGTCCGGACCGCACCGAACCACACGCATCCAGCGCCCAGGGTGGGTAATCCGTCGATCTCGGGGCACGAGATCGACGGTTTACCCACCCTCGGGTGGCCGATCGCCGGTCAGGATGTCGGCGTGATCGCGAAGTTATGGCGGCGGCGGGGAGGGGACTGTCGTGTCGGATTTCGGCTAGTCACGGGCTGTGCGCGGGGTGAGGATGGACGTGTGCATGAGGACCACGACCGCTGTGTGCGCGCCGTCCAGGGGCGCGATGCCCGCTTCGACGGGCAGTTCATCACCGGTGTGACGTCGACCGGCATCTACTGCCGCCCCTCGTGTCCGGCGCGCACCCCGGCGCGGGAGAACATGCGCTTCTACCCGAGTGCCGCGGCCGCGCATCGCGACGGCCTGCGGGCCTGCAAGCGGTGTCTGCCGGATGCCTCGCCGGGGTCGCCGGAGTGGAACATCCGCGCCGACGTCGTGGCCCGCGCGATCCGGCTCATCGAGGACGGGCTGCTGGACCGGGCCGATGTCCCGGCGCTGGCCGCTGCGGTCGGATACAGCCCACGCCACCTGGAGCGGCTCATGCGGGAGGAGGTCGGCGCCGGGCCGCTCGGTCTGGCGCGGGCGCAACGAGCCCAGACGGCTCGCACCCTCATCGAGCGCACCGACCTGCCGTTCTCGGAGATCACCTGGGCCGCGGGTTTCGGGAGTATCCGCACCTTCAACGAGACGGTCCGGGCGGTGTATGGCTCCGCGCCGCGCGAGCTGCGGGCGCGCGCCGGACGCGTGGCGCCGCTTCCTGCAGGAAACGCCAACTCAGCAAGGGAAAAGAAGCCATGCGAGGTTGACGTTTCGCGCCAATGGCGGGAAACGAGTGGCGGGCCCGGGGCGTATACGGAGGTTCCGGTGCGGTTGCCGTTCCGGGCGCCGCTCGAGCCGTGTCAACTGTTCGGGCACCTGGCTGCGACGGCGGTGCCGGGGGTCGAGGAGTGGGACGGGGCGAGGTACCGGCGCACGCTGCGCCTCCCGCACGGCCACGGGATCCTCAGCGCGCACCCGCCGGCGGCGGGGGAGCGGCACATCGCTGCGACGCTGCTGCTCACCGACGTGCGGGACCTCACCGCGGCCGTGCACCGGACCCGCTGGTTGTTCGACCTCGACGCCGATCCGCATGCCGTGGACGCGGCCCTCGCCGAGGACCCGCTCCTGGCCCCGTCCGTCGCGGTTGCACCGGGTCGGCGCGTGCCCCGGTGCGTCGATCCGGCCGAACTCGCTGTCCGGATCGTTCTCGGGCAGCAGATCTCGACGACCCGGGCCGCGCGGCTGACCGGACGCCTGGTCGCCGACCTCGGCGACCCGATCGAGGACCCGGCCGGCGCGCTGACCCACCTGTTCCCGACCCCGCAGGCCTGGGCCGGTGCCCCCGACGACATCTTCCGGATGCCCGGGGCCCGCCGCCGCGCCGTCCTCGCCCTGGCCACCGCCCTGCGCGACGGACTCGATCTCGGCCCGGGAGCGGACTGGGCGACGGCCAGGGAGAGTCTGGCCGGCATACCCGGCATCGGCCCGTGGACCGTCGAGTCCATCGCCATGCGCGCCCTCGGCGACCCGGACGCCTTCATCGCCACCGATCTCGGGGTGCGCACGGCAGCCGCGGCCCTCAAGCAGGGCCTTGACACCGACCGGGCTCTGCGTGAGCACGCGGAACGCTGGCGACCCTGGCGCGCCTACGCCGTCCAGTACCTCTGGGCCACCGGAACCCACCCGATCAACGACCCGCCCACCGATCCGCAAGGAACCCGCCCGTGAACCCTCCCTTCGTCTCCGCACCCGCCGGCTCCCCACGGCACACCATCGTCCGGACCGCTCTCGGCGACTTCACCGTCGTCGCTGACGACGCGGCCCTGACCGCCGTCCACTTCCCCGGAGTGGAACCACCGGCCGACGGGTCCTGGGGGGAGCGGGTCGAGCCCGCCGCGCACCCGATCCTGGCGGCGGCCGCCACGCAGCTCACCGAGTTCCTCGCCGGCACCCGCCGCGAGTTCGACCTCCCGCTGCGCCCCGCCGGCACCGAGTTCCAGCGGCACGCCTGGGCGGCGCTGCTGCAGATCCCCTACGGGCAGACGCGCACCTATCGCGAGCAGGCCGAGGCGATCGGCCGGCCCAGCGCGGTCCGGGCGGTCGGCGCGGCCAACGGCCGCAACCCCATTCCGGTCGTCATCCCCTGTCACCGGGTCATCGGCTCCGGTGGGGCGCTGACCGGGTATGCGGGGGGCACCGACCTCAAGAGTCGGCTGCTCGATCTGGAGTCCGGTCGGGCGACGCTGCCTGCCTGACCGACACCCCGGGGCGGTCCGGTGGAACCAGCCGACGAGCCGGCGAGGTGACGTGGGAGGATCGGGCGAGCACCGCATACCCGATCGTGATGAGGACGGCAAGAACAGTGACGCAGACCCAGGCGAGCACCCGAGCGGGAGTTCTGGACGAGCTCGAGTGGCGCGGCGCGATCGCGCAGAGCACCGATCTGGACGCGCTGCGCGCGGCCGTGGCCGAGGGCCCGATCACGCTCTACTGCGGCTTCGACCCGACCGCTCCGTCGCTGCACTTCGGCAACTTCGTCCAACTCGTCGTGCTGCGCCGATTCCAGCAGGCCGGCCACAAGGTGCTCTGCCTCGTCGGTGGCTCGACCGGCCAGATCGGCGATCCGAAGCCGACCTCGGAACGGATCCTGAAGACCCGCGAACAGACCGCCCACAACGTCGCCCGGATCAAGGAGCTCGTCACCCCGTTCCTCGACTTCGACGGATCGACGGGGGTCGAGCACCCGGCTGTCCTCGTCGATAACCTCGACTGGTTCGGACCGTTGTCGGCGCTGGACTTCCTGCGGGACGTCGGCAAGCACTTTCGCGTCAATCAGATGGTCAAGAAGGAGGCGATCGCGCGCCGTCTGGAGTCCCAGGAGGGGATCTCCTACACCGAGTTCAGCTACCAGCTGCTCCAGGCCTACGACTACCTCGAGCTGTACCGCACCTACGGGTGCGTGCTGCAGACCGGCGGCTCGGACCAGTGGGGCAACATCACCGCCGGTGTGGACCTCGTGCACCGCGTCGAGGGCGTGTCCGTGCACGCGCTGGCGACGCCGCTGCTCACCGACGGCAGCGGCACCAAGTACGGCAAGTCGGAGGGCAACGCGATCTGGTTGTCGGCCGACATGACCTCGCCGTACGCCTTCTACCAGTACTTCCTCAACGTCGACGACGACTCCGTCGGGACGCTGCTGCGCTTCTTCACCGACCGCAGCCGGGAGGAGATCGAGGAGTTGGAGCGGCTCACCCGTGAGGAACCGTTCCGCAGGGCCGGCCAGCGGGCCCTGGCCCAGGACATGGTCACCCTCGTCCACGGCGAGCCGGCCAGGGATGCCGTCGTCGCCGCCTCGGAGGCCCTCTTCGGCCGTGGTGATGTCACCACTCTTGACGCCGGCACCCTGCGCGATGCCACCGCCGAGCTGCCCGGGGGAGAGGTGTCGGTCGGGGCGACGATCACCGACGCCCTCGTGGCGACCGGACTCGTCGAGTCCCGCAACGCCGCCCGCCGGGCCGTCGGGGACGGTGCCGTCTCCCTGAACGGGGTCAAGGTCGCCGACGCCGAGCTAGTCCTCGACGACGACGCCTTCCTCCACGGCGTGGCCGCGATCGTCCGCCGGGGCAAGCGCAACCTCGCCGCTGCCCGCCGCGCCTGACAGCACTGACGGGCCGCATCCGACGCACGCGGCTGGATTCCGTTGCTGTGCAACAGGTTTGGTGACGAGGCAGCGGCGAGAACAGCCCGCGACACGCCCGGGATGCAGCCCGATTTGGTGTCTGCGCGAGGCTCGGTCTACTGTTTTCTCTCGTCAGCCCGAGAGGGAGGAACGGACACCAAGCGGTGCGGAGCGCGAGAGCGCACCACACACCAAGCAGGCCGGTCCCCAGGGCAGACTCCACAGAAAAGCAGGCCTTGTGGGTCTGGTACAGTGGACCTTCCGCAAGCAGCCAAGCGCAGTCGCTCGAGCCCGGCCAGTCGGCCGGGAGCGAATTTGACGCCCAAGAGGCAAGCGGATACAGTAGAACGGTTGCCCCAACGACGAGCCCACAGCGGCTAGGACTTGGTGCGCGTCCGAACCTTGAGAACTCAACAGCGTGTCAAAAATCGATGCCAATAACCTCGTCTCGAGGGGCTCGACCCGGAAGCCGTCCGGCTTCAGGTGACAGATCCTCGAACGAAATCCTTTTGGTTGACAACGAATAACTACTTACAGCTAGTTGTTCTTGCTCAGTCAGTGAAACAACCCTTCATTGGGTCTAGATTTCGCAGGTTCGCCTGCGAGCTAAACATCAACGGAGAGTTTGATCCTGGCTCAGGACGAACGCTGGCGGCGTGCTTAACACATGCAAGTCGAACGGTGACCTCAAGAGCTTGCTTTTGAGCGATCAGTGGCGAACGGGTGAGTAACACGTGAGTAACCTGCCCCAGACTCTGGAATAACATCTGGAAACAGTTGCTAATACCGGATACGACACGAACGGGCATCCGTATCGTGTGGAAAGATTTATCGGTCTGGGATGGACTCGCGGCCTATCAGCTTGTTGGTGAGGTAACGGCTCACCAAGGCGACGACGGGTAGCCGGCCTGAGAGGGCGACCGGCCACACTGGGACTGAGACACGGCCCAGACTCCTACGGGAGGCAGCAGTGGGGAATATTGCACAATGGGCGAAAGCCTGATG
>DUPF01000041.1 GCA_012838445.1 Intrasporangiaceae bacterium
ATACTGGGTCGCTCCAGGATCGTCCGGCAATCATCGTCAAGGGGGAGGCCGCGTGCACAGTCGCGACGAACGGGCGTGGTCCGCCGACTACCTTCACGGCAGCACCTGAGCCTCCTGCGATGCCTTTCCACCTGAGCCGCTGACCCCCCTGAACGGCTTCCCCCGGATCGCGCGGGTCGCGCTGTGGCCCACAGCGGTCTTCGCCATGCTCCTCGTGGGGGTCGGGGTGCTCATGCTGCTCACCTCGGCTCGCGTCGAGCCGCTCGTCGTCGGCTCCGGCCAGCCCGGACGCGAGTTTGCGCTCACCGGTGAGTATCGCAATGGGGAATGGGCACTGTACGGAACACCTGCGACGGACACTCCCACCGTGACCTGCCGGGACAGCCAGGCCAAGGTCTCGACGGCTTTGATCAACCCGAATCGGATCGTCATCGAGGGCCGGACCTACTCAAAGTTCGCCGACGTCCTCAGCGAGTGGTAGCACGGGGAGACGATCACCTGTGTGACCGATGACTTCACCGAGGTGGTCGCCGCCATGGACCGGGGGCGCGCACGGCTCCTGGTGGGGATCCTCGCCATGGTGGCGGCGAGCTTCTTCGGGCTCTGGTCGGTGGTGCTGTTCGTCGCAACCCCCAGGTGAGGCCCGGAGCCGATTCCCGCGTGCGCCCGCTCAGCCCGTCACAGGGCACCGACCGCCGGGGCCGCCAGGACGAGGATCGCCCCGGCCGCCATCGCCGGACCGAAGGCGAAGTGGCTGTGCCGCCCACCACGTCGGGTGATCAGCAGGAAGGCGGCGAACACCCCGCCGAGGAGGATCGCGGCAAAAGTGGCCAGCACGACATGCCCCCACGACAGATAGCCCAGGACCGCTCCGATGCTCGGTGCCAACTTCACGTCACCGAGTCCGAGACCGCCACCACCGACCACGGCACCGATGACGAAGAGCAGAAAATACCCACCACCGAGGACCAGCCCGGCGAGCACGGACCGCAGCCACCCGGACAGGTCACGATCGACCACCGCGAGCAGACCGGTCGCGGCTGGCGCGAGCAGCATGGCCGGGTAGGTCCACCGGTCCGGCAACCGCTGCACATCGACATCGATCGCACTGATCAGCACGAGAAACACGGCGAACGCACCAAACACGACCAGGTGCGCCGGCCGATCCGCCCACGCCGCACCGACGAGGAGACCGACCAAGCCCGCCCCGGGCAGCACCCAGGTGAAGGTGCGCTGCGGGAGAGCCGCCTCGTCCGCATACCGGTGTCCGCCGCGACGCAGCCAGGGCAGCACCCGCCAGGCCACCCCCATCGCCACGGCCGCGAGGACCACCCCACCCAGAACCGCCGACACAACCGGCCCGACTAACCCGACTCGGGCTGCTCGGCCCACCACGTCAGCAGCCGGTCCCGCGCCGCCTCCGGCCCGATCGGGCCCTCGTCGAGGCGCACCGCGAGAAGGTACTTGTAGGCCCGTCCGAGCACCGGTCCCGGGGGGATCCCGAGGATCTCACCGATCTGGTTGCCGTCCAGTTCGGGACGGACCGCAGCCAACTCCTCCTGCTCGGCCAGCACCTCGATCCGCCGCTCCAGATCGTCATAGGTGCGCGCCAACCGCGCCGCCTTGCGTGCATTCCGGGTCGTGCAGTCGGCCCGGGTCAACCGGTGCAGGCGAGGCAGCAACGGCCCGGCATCCGTCGCATACCGCCGCACCGCCGAGTCGGTCCATTGTCCGTCGCCGTAGCCGTGGAACCGCAGGTGCAACTCGACCAGCCGTGCCACCGCCTTGATCGTGTCCTTGTCGAAGCGCAACTCCCGCATCCGCTTGCGGGTGAGTTTGGCGCCGACGACCTCGTGATGATGGAAGCTGACCCCGCCGCCCGGCTCGAACCGGCGCGTCGCCGGTTTGCCGATGTCGTGCAGCAGAGCTGCGAGCCGCAGGATCAGATCGGGCCCCGGCACCTCGTCCTCGGGCGCGCCCGGCGCACCCTCGAGCGCGATCGCCTGCTCGAGGACGATGAGTGAGTGCTCGTAGACGTCCTTGTGGCGGTGATGCTCGTCGATCTCGAGTTTGAGGGCCGGCAGTTCCGGGAGGATGTATGCGGCCAGCCCGGTCCGCACAAGAATCTCCAGTCCGGCGCGGGGCCGGGGGGCGAGGACGAGTTTGACGAGTTCGTCCCGGATCCGTTCGGCGGAGACGATCTCGATCGTCCCGGCCCGCTCGGTCATGGCGGTGACGACCCGGGGGGCGAGGCTGAAGCCGAGTTGGGCGGCGAAGCGGGCGGCCCGCATCATCCGCAGCGGGTCGTCGCCGAAGGAGATCTCCGGGTCGGTCGGCGTGTCGAGGACCCGCGCACCGAGGTCGACGAGACCACCGTGCGGGTCGACGAAGGTCAGGTCCGGCAGCCGCAGCGCCATCGCGTTGACGGTGAAGTCGCGGCGCAGCAGGTCGTCCTCGAGGTTGTCCCCGAAGGCGACGACCGGTTTGCGGGTCGTCCCGTCGTAGGCGTCGGCGCGGTAGGTCGTCACCTCGACGGTGACCGGGCCGAGTTTGGCCCCGATCGTGCCGAACTCCTTGCCGATGTCCCACCACGACTCGCCCCAGTCCCGCAGGATCGCAGCGGTCTCGTCGGGACGGGCACTCGTCGTGAAATCCACGTCAGGAGAACCACGCCCGAGGAAGGCGTCACGCACCGGACCACCGACGAGCGCGATCTCGTGCCCGGCGTCGGTGAACCGCGCCCCGAGGTCGCGCAGCAGCGGCACGACGGGTGCGAGGTGGGCGACCGCCTGCTCTCGGAGGGCACGCACCTGGGCCGCACTGGGGACGGTGCGGCCCGGGTCGGCGGGGGTCTCTGGGGTGGTCACGACACCCAAGCGTATGCGGTGGCGCCGTCCCCGACTTCGGCACCGGTCCCGGGTTACAGTGACCAGATGAGCCAGGCCGCGAGATCGAAGGGGGAGATGCCTGGTCGCGCACCCGAGCGCGACCAGCCTCGCCCTGCGCCGCCGCGGCTGTCGATGACCAGCCGTCTGCCCGCGGTCGAGGAACGCTCCGCCGGTGGGATCGTCGTCGACGTGCACGGCGGTCAGGCCCGGATCGCGGTCATTGCGCGACGCAACCGGGCGGGCCGGATCGAATGGTGTCTGCCCAAGGGGCATATCGAGGGTGACGAGACGCTCGCCGAGACCGCGGAGCGGGAGATCGCCGAGGAGACCGGGATCGAGGGCCGGGTGCTCATCGAGTTGGGCACGATCGACTACTGGTTCGCGACCTCGGAGAAGCGGGTGCACAAGTTCGTCCACCACTTCCTCCTCGAGGCCACCGGTGGCTACCTGACGATCGAGAACGACCCCGATCAGGAGGCCATCGACGTCGCGTGGTTCCCGCTGCGGGAGGCGCACCGCCACCTGACCTTCCCCAACGAGCGGCGGATCGCTCGCCTCGCGTGGATGCGTCTCGCCGGGGAGCAGTAGGTGTCGACGCCACTGGCCCCCGCGGAAGCCGGCTAGTGCCTCGGGTCCGGGCGCTGCACGCGCTCCTGCTCGCACTGCTGCTGCTCGTCCTCCCCACGGTGGGGTTGGCTGCGCCCCACCCTGGCGCTGCCGGCCACCCCATGGACACGACCGCCGATCTGGGATCCGGCGGGGTGACGCTCTCCCGGGTCAGCCCGGTCGTCGCCGCACCGGACGAGCCGATCACCTTCACCGGTGTGCTCGACGTCGAGGAGCTCGGCATCGACCTGCGTCCTCCGGCCGACCCCGCACCGACCGACACGGGCAATGACGCCAGTCCTGGCACCACCCCGGACGCCGACCCGGCCGATCCGCCGGTCGCAAGTCTCGAGGTCCGCCTCGGCCGCACCCCGATCCGCAGCCACGCGGACGTCGCAACCTGGGTCGGGAGCAGCGATGCCGTCGACGGAGCGGTCCTGGCCCGCATCGACCTGCCTGGTGGGCACAGTCCGGACACCGCCCGGATCCCGTTCACCGTCACCATCGATGCCCTCGGGACCGCGACGAGCGAGCCGTACGGAGTCCTTCCGATCAGCCTCGAGTTGCACCTGCCGGAGCAGACCGAACCGCTCCGAGCACTGCATACCTTCATCGGCTATCAGGTCCGCAAGGAGTATGTGCCGCTCGCCCTGTCCTGGATCGTCCCGTTCACGGTGCCCGCCGATCTGGACCTCGTCGGCGACTACGGCGCGGAGCGCACCGAAGCGTGGCAGCGACTCGTCGGCTCGGACGGGACGCTGCGGTCGAGACTGGCCGCGACCGGGGAGGACATGGTGTGGATCATCGACCCGGCGCTGCTCACCGCCGGCCCGCTGCCCGATCCGGAACCCGACGAACCGGATCCGAGCGAGACCACGACCGGGTCGGGCACCGGTGCGACGACCGGCACCGGGACGCCGTCCGGAGCAGCGACGGGCTCAGGGACCACCTCAACAACCACCTCGGAAACCACAGAGCCGACGCTGGAGGGCACCGACGCCCCTGAGGTGCCCTTAACCAACGCCGAGCGGGAGCGTGAGGTGCGGGCCGCCTTCGCTCGGGACCTCCTCGACGCCGCCGGCGGTCGGGACGTCCTCCTCCTCCCCCGGCACGACGCCGACATCTCGACACTGCCCGCCACGACCGACACCAGCACCGGCGCCGGCGCGCTCCGCGAGGCCCTCGACCCGACCCTCGACGTCACCGCGGCCCGGGATGCGCTCACCGAGGCAGGAGCCCGCGTACTCCCCACCCTGTGGCCGGCCGATCCGGTATGGACCGGCGATCACGACCGTGCCTTCGCCGACCTGAGCGGCGCGGCCACGGCGGGACCGTGGTCGGTACTGACCACTGCCGCCAGCGCCACGACACCACCGACCGGCCCGACACCGACGGCAACCGGAGGACGGCTCCTGCCCATCCACCCGGCCCTGAGCTCCCGCGCCGCCACCGGCACCACAGCGGCGACCAGCACCGATACCCCCGGCAGCATCGCCCTGACCACCGGACTGGCCCTGATGGCCGACTCACTCGTCACCCTCAACGAACGCGCCGGCACCACCCGCCACGCCCTCATCGCACTCGACCGGGATCTCGACACCTCCGAGACCATCCCCGGCATGGCGGCAGTGCTCGACCAGGTCCCGTGGCTGAGCACCGCACCTCTGACAAGGATGACCGGAACAGTCGTATTCACGACGACCCCCGGCGACACCGCCCCCGACGAGCCCGCCCTGACCCCCGAACGCGCGGCGCTCCTGACTGGCACCAACGAGCGTCTGCCCATTGCCGCAGACCTGCGGATCAACACCGGCGAGGACCTCGCGACACGCGGAGCGGACACCCTCGCCCAACTGACCTCCCAGCGGTGGCGCACGTCACCGGAGGACTGGAGCACTGCATACAGCCCCATCGCGGATCAGGTCTCACAGACCTTCACCGCCGTGCACATCCCGCCGCGGGACATCGTCTTCCTCGCCGACACCGGCTCGATGCGGGTCACCGTCGACAACACCCTCGACGACGGGCTCCGCAACGCCTACCTCTCCTTGACCGTCGACCACCCGATCCTGCGGATCGAGAACGGCCCACAACCGGTCGAGGTCGGAGCGAACAGCCGGTCCACCGTCGCCTTCGACGCCAGTGCCATCGCCTCTGGGAAGGTCCAGGTCACCGCAGTCGTGCGGGCTGCTGACGGGACCAATCTGAGCGAGCCGACGACATTCACCGTGCGGGTCTCCCCGACCAGCGACTGGATCTACTGGGCCCTCGGAGCGGTTGCCCTGGTCGTCATTATCATCGGAATAGCCCGGATGGCATTACGGCCACGTCCTCCCCGAGACTAGGGGCCGGCCCGCCTAAGATGTCCGTGTCCGGGCACGGCGGCTCGCGACACGGTGCGAGGAGGAGCTAGTGCAGGGGATCGGACCCGGAACCATCCTGGGCGGTCGGTACTCCGTCGACGACCGGATCGCCAGCTACCAGGGAGCGGAGCGCTGGACCGGTCGCGACACGATTCTCAAGCGAGCCGTCGTCCTCTTCGTCGTGCCCCGTGGACACCCCAACGCTGACGCCGTCCTTGACGCTGCCCGACGCAGCGCGGGACTCGACAATCCACGACTAGCGCGGATCCTCGACGTCGGCACGACCGATGACCTCGCCTTCCTGGTCGAGGAAGGTTTGAACGGTGCCCAGACCCTGACCGAATTGCTCCAGGCTGGATCGTTGCCGGCACCCGAGGTCCGCCGTATCGCGGGTGAAGCCGCCCTCCTGCTCGACCTGGCACGCCATCGCGGACTGCATCACCAACGGCTCACTCCGGATCTCGTGCTGCGCACTTCCGACGGTGACATCAAGTTGCGTGGAGTGGCGGTCGCGGCTGCTCTTGCTGGTATCGACCACGTCGACCACGCGGTCGCCGCCCGGGCGGACGCCCAAGCGGTCGTCGCGCTCGCGTATGCCGGGTTCACCGGCCACTGGCCACTACCGGGAGATGGTGGGGGGCTGCCCCCGGCACCGCGAATGTCAGCGCACATTGCGGCCCCGTCGGAGATCACGGCCGGCGTCCCGGCCGACCTCGACGCACTGTGCCGGTTGACGTTCAGCAATGATCAGGGCCCCCTGACACCGGGCGACTTCGCTCGACAGATCGCCCCGTGGTCCCCTATCCCCGTCCTGATGCCGCCAATGGGTGCGGGCGGCCTCAATCCACATCTACGCCGCCCCGAGCAACGAGACGACAAGAGCCCAAGCATGCCCGGGGGCAAACGTCCCGGCGAAACCCCGAGCACGGCCCGCGCGCCGATGGGCCCACCGCCCCGGCCCACCTCCATCCCCAAAACACCGGAGCCCGACCCCTCGGCAAAGGTCGCTCACCGCGTCCCCGCGCCCCTGCCCCGTCCGGCAGCTCCTCCGCCGACTGCTGATCCTGCGTCTCAGGCGACGGCTTCGAAGACCTCTGCAACCCTGCCCGATCGTCGCCAGGCAGGTCTACCTCCCGTTCCTGGCACAGCACCCCGGGTTCTCCCGCCAGCAGTTGCAAAGGGGGGTGCCACAAAAGAAGGAGCCGGAACCCTCAGGGGCGTCACCGACCGCCTCGAGAGTTGGTCCTCCATGCTCCGCGACCGGGTCGCCGACGTCACCGACGATCTCCGTGACATCAAGGATGACGTCATGGCCAAACGTGCCCGGGCCGCGGAGGCGCGAGCCGAACGCCAGGCCCTGGAACCGGAGCGGCAGGCTCGACTGCAGGCCGCCGTCGCGAGTTCGGCCTCCTCGGCGACCGAGCAGCACGATGACGAGCCGCCCACCACCAAGCAGCCTGCACCCAAGCAATCTCCGTCCACGCAATCTCTGCCGAAACCAACTCGGCCCAAGCGGCCGGGCACCGGGACATCTCCGGTGCGACCCGAGCGGCCGAGCGCGCCCGAACGCCCCGCCGCGTCGATGGCTGCCCCCACCGAGATCGGCCGCGGTGTTGATGCCAATCGGCTCGAACCGCCGGTGCCGCTGCTCCCGCCCTCTTCGGCCGAGCCGCTGACGCGGGACCAGTCCCGGATGGCTATCGGCATCCTCATCGGAGCGCTCGTCCTGGCCCTGGCCTTCGCGGTGTGGGGTCTGTCGAGCATGCCCGGCCTGCCGGGCCTGACCTCCGGCGACGGCCAGACCCTGACCACGCCGACCGCCGACGACGACGATCCGGACGGTGCAACCGGAACGGAGGACGGCGGCGATGCGCCCCCCACCGATGCTCCTCCCGCGCAGTCCCAACCGTTGACCTTCACCGCAGCCAAGGACTACGACCCGCTCGGGGACGGGGCCGAGAACCCGGACCGGCTCCCCCGTATCCTCGATGGTGACACCGAATCCTGGTGGGGTTCGGAGGGATACCGCAACTCTGCGTTCAGCAACCTGAAGCAGGGGCTGGGCATCGTCCTCGACCTCGGTGAGAGTAGTTCGGTCAGTGCGGTCACCCTCGAGTTGCCCGGAGCGACCAAGGGAACGCTTTACGTCACCGATGACGCCGGCTACTTCTCCGACGGCAAACCGCTCGCCGACGACCTGGCCAAGGCCGGGGAGTTCGACGGAGAGGGGTCGGTGTCGACGACGCTGGTCGAGGGCAGCACCGGACGGTACGTCATCGTCTGGTTCACCGAGGTCTCCAAGGACGGCGACTGGTATCGCGCCAGACTGGCCGGGGCCAGCGCGACGAGTTGACCGGCCGTGGACCACGAGCCCGGAGACGACCAGGTCGGCGACGCTGACCTGCTCGCCCAGCACGTCGCCGGCGATCCGGATGCGTTCGCCGAGATCTTCCGTCGACACCGGGACCGGATGTGGGCGGTGGCGCTGCGCACCACCGGTGATCGCGAACTGGCCGCGGACGCGGTGCAGGAGGCCTTCATCGCCGCCTTCCGGCGGGCCGACCGATTCCGAGGGGACTCGGCGGTGACGACGTGGCTGCACCGGATCACCGTCAACTCCGCCATCGACCGGCTCCGGCGAGAGAAGCCGACCAGCCCGCTACCGCCGATCGATCCGGCCGACCGGCATGACCGGTTCGGACAGGCCGAGACCGCCCTCGACGTCCATGCCGCCCTGGCCACACTGCCGGAGGCCCAACGGATGGCCCTCGTCCTTGTCGACATGCACGGACTGTCCGTCGCAGAGGCCGCCGCAGTGCTCGATGTCGCCGAGGGGACGGTCAAGTCCCGCTGCTCGCGTGGTCGAGCCGCCCTCGCGCCGCTCCTGACCCACAGGGAACCGGAGCGCACATGAGTTCGTCAAACACCTGGTGGGTGTTCCGGGCCGGTGGGTCATCGCGCGGTCCGCTGGGCCCGGCGCCACCCGCCGATCTCAGGCACGGATCGCAGCTATGGCCACGACGAGACGCACGGGAAGGAGCCGGATGTGACCGGACGTGACGACCACGACACCCACGACGAGCACGCCGACCCCACCGGAGTGCGTGCCATCCTGGCCGCACTTCCCGACCCGGGCCCCATGCCGGTCGAGGTCGTCGAGCGGATCATCGCCAGCCTCGCGGCTGAGCAGACCGGCTCCAGCACGACAGACACCGCTCCGGTCGACCCGGCCGAGCGTCGTCCGATCCGCGAACGCCACTTCGGTGCCCGACTGCCGTCCCTCGCGCTGGCGGCCTCGGTCGTCGTCCTCGCCGGTGCAGTCCTGTTCGGTGTGCTGACCCTGACCGGCCGGTTGTCGATCGGCTCATCGACGACAGCATCGGCGGGGGACTCAACCAGCATGGATGCCGCAGGCGCGGACGCTGGGCGAGAGGCAACCTCCGCCGAGCAGTACGCCGCACCCGAGGCCGAGGAGGCGACTGCTGACGGAAGCGAGGAGGCCGCGGAGGATCCATCGGCCCCCGTTCAACCGATGTCGGTTGCCGCAGCACCGGTGTTCGCCAGCAATGTCGACCTGACCGCCGGCACCCTCACCGCGCATGCGGCTGCGCTGCGGGCCCGGGCACTGGATCCACAGGATCACCAACTCGAGGGTCTGCCCAGTGCCAGCCCGATCTCCAGTCCGGCCGGTGCGGCCGACTGCCTCGGCATCATCCTCGATGCGGACAGTGCCGGGATCGTGTCCCGACTCATGGCCATCGACTTCGTCGACTATGACGGTGCGTCCGCCGCGATGCTGCTCCTCCGGGATGCCGAACCGGGCCCGCGCGCCGGTGACGGACGCAACGAGCCGGTCACGGCATACCTGGTGCCGGCCGACTGTGGCCTGACCGAGCCGCGGACCCTGACCGACCCGATCCGCCTCGACTCCTAACCGGTGCGCAGCCCCCACCCCGCGGCGGGTGTAAGCCCGTCTGGAACAGTCGGGTCGTAGGATCGGTTGTAGTCATCAGCCCGACCGTGTCGGTCCCCCGAACCCCTCCCAGACCCCCAAGGAACAACATCGTGACGAACGAGCCCCGCAACGTCATCATCATCGGCTCCGGTCCGGCCGGCTACACCGCAGCGGTGTATGCGGCCCGCGCCAACCTCGAACCGCTCGTCTTCGAGGGATCGGTCACCGCAGGCGGTGCCCTGATGAACACCACCGACGTCGAGAACTTCCCCGGCTTCGACGAGGGCATCATGGGCCCGGACCTGATGATGAAGATGCGCGCCCAGGCCGCTCGCTTCGGGGCCGAGATCATCACCGATGACGTCGTGTCCGTGGATCTCGAGGGTCCGGTCAAGACGGTGACGGACGGGTCGGGGACGACCTATTCGGCCCACGCGGTGATCCTTGCCATGGGTTCGGCCTATCGGGAGCTGGGCCTGCCGGACGAGAAGCGACTCTCCGGTCGCGGGGTCTCCTGGTGCGCGACCTGCGACGGCTTCTTCTTCCGGGACCAGGACATCGTCGTCGTCGGGGGCGGTGACAGCGCCGTCGAGGAGGCGACGTTCCTGACCAAGTTCGCCGCCTCGGTGACGATCGTGCACCGCCGTGACGAGTTGCGGGCCTCGAAGATCATGGCCGACCGGGCCCTGGCCAACGACAAGATCCGCTTCGCTTGGAACTCCGAGGTCGTCGCCCTGCACGGGGAGGACAAGCTCACCGGCGTCACCCTGCGCGACACGATCACCGGGGAGACCCGCGAGTTGTCCGTCACGGGCATGTTCGTCGCGATCGGGCACGACCCCCGCAACGAACTCATCCAGGGCGTGGTCGACCTCGACGACGAGGGGTATGTGTTGTGCGAGGGCCGCTCGACCCGCACGTCGGTCAGCGGTGTGTTCGCCTGCGGCGATCTCGTCGACCACACCTACCGGCAGGCGATCACCGCAGCCGGCTCCGGCTGTGCCGCCGCCCTGGACGCCGAACGCTTCCTCGCCGACCGAGCCGACGTCACCGAGGTCTCCTCGGCCCAGACCGCGCCGGCCTCGGCCTGATCGGTCACCGCACCGCCCCTGTCCGACTCGGCACGCGATGGTGCGTCACCAGCACACCCCCAGCACCGAAACCCACCCGACGACACAGCACGAAGGAACCCTGAGCTCATGGCACAACTGAAGTCCACCACCGACGCCACGTTCGAGGCTGACGTCCTCAAGGCCCCGGGCACCGTCCTTGTCGACTTCTGGGCACCGTGGTGCGGCCCCTGCCGCACGATCGCCCCGATCCTCGAGGAGATCGCCCGAGACCACGGCGAGAAGATCACGATCGTCAAGCTCAACACCGACGAGAACCCCGGTGTCACCGCCCGCTACGGCATCATGAGCATCCCGACGATGCACGTGTTCATGGGCGGCGAGATCGTCAAGACGCTGCAGGGCGCTCAGCCCAAGCCGCGCATCCTCAAGGAGCTCGAGCCCTTCCTGCGCTGAGCGGCTGGGCGCTGGCGCCGTGCAGGCGTCGGCGAGCCCATCCGCGGCAGGCAGCAGCGCCGTCGGCAACCCGCTGCCGCGCTGTCGTTCTCGGTGCAGACCGCACGCGCGGTGGTCCGCCCCCGGCTCTGCGTCAACTCCCGTCACGAGCAGGATCGTCACACATCTGGGCATCAAACCCGTTGTTCCCCAAGGTTATTCACAATGGCTGGGGGTTGGCACCAGCTGTCGATGGGCGCTCGATCGGTCGGGTTGTGGATCAGCTCGGGTGCGGATCAGTCCGGGCACCAGGCGGTTCGGGCGTCGGGCAACTCTGGTGATGGTCAGCTCCGTAGTCCGAGGATGTCGAGGATCCGGTTGAGGTCCTCCATGGACGCGAATTCGATCGTCATCTTCCCCTTGCGTTGCCCGAGGCTGATGCCGACCCGGGTGTCGAGCCGGTCGCCGATCTCGGCCGACAGGTCATCGAGTTGTGGGTGCCGACTGCCGGGGCGCGGACGGCGCCGGCGAGGTCGTTCCTCGTCGCCACCGAGGGCGACGATCTCCTCGACCGAGCGCACCGAGAGTCCTTCGGCGACGATGCGTTGGGCGAGGCGCTCCATGCTGGCGCCGTCGTCGAGGGTGAGCAACGCCCGGGCGTGACCGGCGGACAGCACCCCGGCCGCGACCCTGCGGGCGACCAGCGGCGGCAGTTTGAGCAGCCGGAGGGTGTTGCTCACCTGGGGTCGGGACCGGCCGATACGGCTGGCGAGCTCTTCCTGGGTGCACTGGAAGTCCTCGAGGAGTTGCTGATAGGCGGCAGCCTCCTCGAGCGGGTTGAGTTGGCTGCGGTGCAGGTTCTCCAGGAGAGCATCGCGCAACAGGGCATCATCGTCGGTCGCCTTGACGATGGCCGGGACGGTGTCGATCCCCGCCTCCTTGGAGGCCCGCCACCGACGCTCCCCCATGATGAGTTCGAAACCGATGCCGTTGTCGGCCTCCTCCAGGGGCCGGACAACGATCGGTTGCAGGACGCCGATCTCGCTGATGCTGTGCACGAGCTCGGCCATGTCGTCCTCGTCGAAGACCGTCCGTGGTTGACGAGGGTTGGGCCGGATGGCATCGATCGGCAGTTCGGCGTAGGTCGCTCCCGGCACCGGCCGCAGACCTCCGTCATCGACACCGTGATCGACACTGTCACCAGGGCCGGCAGCAGCGGCGTCGGGCGCATCAGCGTCGGGGCGGCCCTCGCTCTGATCGCCCTGGGTCGCAGGGGCCTCGGCAGGCCCGGCGGCCCCGTCGGCGGCACTGTCACGCTCATCCTGGGTCTCGGCTGCGTCCGGGGCGGCCGGAGCGGTGCGCTGCCCGGGGAAGAAGACGTCGACCGGGCGCGCACCGCCGGTGACCGGGGAGGTCGGGATCAGCGCACCCAGTCCTCGGCCGAGGCCGCGTCGCTTCTCACTCATCAGGGTTCTTCTCCTCGGGGTCGGGCTGTGCGGTTGCCCCGCGATCAGCGAGTTCGGCAGCGGCTTCCCGGTAGGCCAGGGCTCCGGTGCTCATCGGGTCATAGGTGATCACCGTCTGTCCGTGGCTCGGCGCCTCGGAGACCCGGACCGAGCGGGGCACGGTGCCGCGCAGGGTCTGCGTCGGGAAGTGCCCACGCACCTCGTCGGCGACCTGGGCGGACAGGCGGGTGCGGGCGTCGTACATCGTCAGCAGGATCGTCGAGACGTGCAGTTCCGGATTGAGGTGGGTGCGGATCAGCTCGATGTTCTTGAGCAACTGCGACAGGCCCTCGAGTGCGTAGTACTCGCACTGGATCGGGATGAAGACCTCCTCGGCGGCGACGAACGCGTTGACGGTCAGCAGCCCGAGACTCGGCGGGCAGTCGATGAGGACATAGTCGATGCGCTCCGGGGTGTTCTCCAGGTATGCGGTGATCGCCTTGCGCAGACGCGTCTCCCGGGCGACGAGGGAGACGAGTTCGATCTCCGAACCGGCGAGGTCGATCGTCGCCGGAGCGCACAGCAGACCATCGATGTCGGGACACGGCTGGACGATCTCCTCCAACGGGGTGCCGTCGACGAGGACGTCGTAGATGCTCGTGATCTCGGCGTGGTGCGGGATACCGAGCGCCGTGCTCGCGTTCCCTTGGGGATCGAGGTCGACGACGAGGACGCGCAGACCGGCGAGAGCGAGCGCTGCTGCGACGTTGACCGTCGTTGTCGTCTTCCCGACGCCACCCTTCTGGTTCGCAACGGTCATGATCCGGGTGTGGTCCGGCTTCGGGAGGGGCCGGGCATCGAGGTCCCGCTTCTTCTTCCGCTCCTCGACGACGGCTCGCATCAGAGGTGTCTCGCCCAAGGAGGAGTCTGTTTCACGTGAAACATCCGGATCCGGACCGGTGGGTTCGCCCCCAGCCGACTCAGTGCCAGCCGACTCATTCTCAGCCGACTTCTCGTCAGCCCGCCCAGCAGCAACCGCCTCATCGACGACCGCCCCATCGCTCCGGTGCGGTGATGTTTCACGTGAAACGGCCGGCCCGGATCCGCCCTCACCATCGTCACCGGCGACGGCACTGTGGGCCGGATCGACGGATCCCTCGGCACCGGTCAGGGATGGTGTTTCACGTGAAACATCCTGGATGTTCGCCGTCGTCGCAACGCCATCCGAAGGTGTGGATAACTCGGTGGACAATTCTGCGTCATCGCTCCCCGGACCGTCGTCGCCCTGGTCCGTACCAATGGCGCCAAAGGTCTCATCGGGAGCCTCGGAGCCGTCAGAAGTTTCACGTGAAACATCGGGCCAACCGAGCCGTGAGTCCCGAGAATCGCTCGAATCGCCGCGTGCTGGGAACCCGAGACCCTTCGCAACGCGCCTCCACAGAGACTGGTCGGCCGCTTGGGTCGTCGGTTCTGAGCTCACAGCAGATCAGCCTAACCGCTCACGCTCGCGCGCGTGGAACCTGCCTGAAGAAGCCTGTGGATGACTGTGTGGAGACCGAGGGCCGCGACGACGCGGCGCCCCCGATGTACCAATTCAGCAGTCGGTGCCATGATGCCGCCGCCGGTTACACCGTGAAGACGATCTTGCCGACGACATCACCCTGGAGCATGGCGGCGAATCCGTCCGCCGCCTCCGCGAGCGGCATGATGCGGTCAATCTGCGGAGTAATCCCAAGGTCGGTCACGAGGTGGGTCAACCGCTGCAGTTCGTCCCGGGTGCCCATCGTCGAGCCGATGACCCGCAACTGTTTGAAAAGGATCCTGGTCAACTCGGCTTTGGCCGGGGCATCACCACTGGTCGCCCCGGAGATGACGATCGTGCCACCGGGGTTGAGTGACTTCACCGAATGCGACCAGGTCGCTGCGCCGACCGTCTCCATGACCGCATCCACCCGCCTCGGCAACCGCTCGCCATCCCCGCCGGTCCAGCAGGCCCCGAGTTGCTCGGCCCGGCGTGCCTTCTCCTCGTCCCGTGAGGTGACGAACACCTGGTAGCCCATCGCGGCGCCGAGCTGGATGAGTGCGGTGGCCACACCACCACCGGCGCCCTGGACCAGGATCGTCCCGCCCGGTTGGACCCCGGAGTTGGTCAGGAGCATTCGATAGGCGGTCAGCCACGCCGATGGCAGGCATGTCGCGTGCTCGAAACTCAGTGCGGCCGGTTTGGGCACCACGTTGCGCGCCGGCACCCATACCTCCTCGGCAAGGGTGCCGGGATGGATCTCCGAGAGGAGGGAACGGTTCGGGTCCATCGTCTCGTCCCCGAACCAGTCGGGACTGGCGATCACCGGGTACACGAGCACCTCGGTGCCGTCGTCCAACATCCCAGCGGCGTCACAGCCGAGGATCATCGGCAGTCGATCCGCCGGCAGTCCCACCCCCCGCAGGCTCCACACGTCGTGATGATTCAGGGCCGCGGTCGTGATCCGCACCCGGATCCACCCCTCCGGAGCGCTCGGCAGCGGGATCTCGCCGACCACCAGGCCGGAGAGCGGATCGTCGGCGGACTGAGCAGCGGCGTAGGCGGCGAGCATGAAGCCACTGTAGGCCTGCGGATCCGGCCCGGATTACTCGACCCGAACCGCTGGTCCGGGCCAAACCGCTGATCCGGGTGGATCAGGTCTCGTCACCGTGGTACGAGACAACCTGGCTGACGCATCTCAGAGGTTCCACCGCCCAGCACGGTGTTTCCCCCGCTGCACATGTGAGATCGGTTTGTCGACGATGACCACCGTCGTCGGCGGATCCACGACATCTCGACCACATTCGACGATCCGCGCCGGTTCGCCGCCCAGTCGACGCACCGTCTTCGCGGCGGCGGTGATCTCCCGAGGTGCCGAGGAGCCCTTCATCGCCACGAGTCGTCCGCCTGGTTCGACGAGCGGCAGGCACCACCGCGCCAACTTGTCGAGCGCGGCGACGGCTCGGGCGGTGACGACGTCAGCCGTGAGCTTCCCGTGGAGTTCCTCGGCACGCGCTCGGACGATGACCACGGAGTCCAGGGCGAGATCGTCGCGGACCGTCTCGAGCCACGTGGTGCGCCGTTCCATCGGCTCGACCAACGTCACGGTCAGGTCCGGGCGGGCCACCGCGAGGGCGAGCCCGGGCAAACCGGCCCCGCTGCCGACGTCGATGACACTCGCGCCCTGCGGGATGACCTCGGCGATGACGGCACAGTTGAGGATGTGCCGTTCCCAGAGCCGCGGCACCTCGCGTGGGCCGATCAGACCGTGACTGATCCCGGTGTCAGCGAGGTGGGCAGCGAACTGCTCGGCTACAGCGAGCCGCTGGGCGAAGACCTGCTCCGCCACCGCGGGTGGGCTCGGGACGGACGCGCTCCGGCCCACCCCGACCTCTGGATCGCGACCAGGTGGATGATTCGACGGCTCGGACGGCATGTCGTCATCATCGCAGCCTCGGCGATCGTCACCAGCATCGTCACCAGCATCGTCACCATCCGAGGACGGCACCCCGATCCCGCATCCGATCGATGTTTCACGTGAAACACCGTCCCTGATACGCGACAACCGACGTTTCACGTGAAACATTGGAGTGCATGCGCGGGGAGGCCGTGCCGGGATCCACCGTCGGGTCCCGGCATCATGAGACATCGGCTCTCCTCTGGCGCCCCTGGCCGGTGCACCGCCTCACGGATCACCTGCCGAGTTCGGGCTGGTGGCTCTCCGGGGGCTGGGCCATCGCACACACGCTGGGCCGGCCGGTCCGTCGCCACGGGGACATCGATGTCAGCGTCCTCCCGAACGCCCTCGTTCCCACGCTCACCACGTTGACGATCGACCAACCGTACGTGGCCTGGGAGGCCAGACGCGGTCACCTGACAACGCTGCCGACGCAGACCCACGAACTCACCGAGCGGGTTGACCGGCTGCGGAGCATCTGGATCCAGGACCCGACGACGAAGGCCTTCGTCCTGCAGATCAACATCGAGTCCGGCACCCCGGACTCCTGGGTCTACCGACGGGACTGTCGGATCACGACCTCGTGGACCTCGGCGATTCGCGACGTGCGGGGGGTTCCCACCGGCAGCATCGCCACACAACTGCTCTGGAAGAGCAAATCCCCACGCCCCTTCGATGACATCGATCTGGCCGTCGCACTGCGCGGGATGGGCGTCGAGACCGTGAGTTGGCTGACCGACGCGGTCCGCCTCGCCCACCCCACGAGCCCCTGGGTGACCCGACTGACCCGAATCGCAGAGTTCTACGGGCAGGGCTTCTAGAGACACGGCCTCTCCGGACACGGCGTCTCAAGACAGGGTTTCCCGGCGCCGGACTTCTCAGACATCGCGAATCAGCGCACGGCTTCCAGAAACACGGCATCCGGAAAACAACGGAGCCGACCTCACGAGAGGCCGGCTCCGTTTCACGTGAAACACTCCGTCATCGTCCGTGCCACCAGAGGCACAACTGAGACGACGGTCCCGCAGACTCCGTCAGAGCGCAGGCAGGACGACGACGAACCGACGCGGCTCGACCCCATCGGATTCGGAGCGCAATCCCGCCGCGAGCACCTGGTCGTGCACGATCTTGCGCTCGAAGGCGGTCATCGGGTCCATCTCGACCTGCATGCCCGAGGTCTTGACCTCCTCGATCACCCCACGTGCGATCTCGATGATCTCCGCCTTGCGGCCGGCCCGGTGACCGGCGATGTCGAGCATGAGACGGCTGCGGTCCCCGGTCTCGCTCTGCACCGCCAGTCGGGTCAACTCCTGCAGCGCCTCGAGCACCTTGCCGTCCGGACCGACGAGCCGACGCGGCACGCGCCCCTCCTCGGAGTCGACGATGGAGACGGCGGCTCGGTCCCCGTCGATGTCGACATCGATGTCCCCATCGATGTCACAGATGTCGAGCAGCGCCTCGAGGAAGTCCGCGGCGACGTCGCCCTCGGCCTCGAGTGCCTGCCGGCGCGACGACTTCCCGGCACCCGCATCTCCCGCGCCCTCGGCAGCATCGTCCTCACCGTCCTCGGCGCCCGCGACAGTGGCCTGGTCCGGCACGTCCGCAGCGGCGTCGATGAACTCGCCGGCCTCCGACGGCTCTACGGCCCGCGCTTCCGCCGACTCGCCCGCCTCGATCACGTCGTCGACCGAGTGCTCAGCGGTGCGGTCCGCACCGCTCTGCGGATCAGTGCTCATGGTTGTCTCCTTCGTCGAACGTCATTGCAAAACTTGGGATTTCACGTCGGGAACGTGGTGGCTCAACCGGCGCACCGGCGCTCACAGCAGTGCCGTCAGCCGCCGGGGCGCGGCCGCTTCGGCCCGCCGCCACCCTTCCTCTTCTTGGCGCGTTTCTTGCCGGTCGGCTGCTGCCGCTGGCGAGGAACCGGCTTCCCCTCCTCGACCGTCTCCTCGACGTCATCGCCGGTGGACAGTCCGGGCAGCATGAGTTCCTTGATCGGCTTGCCGCGCCGTTGCCGGCGCTCCTGCATCGCCTTCTCGGCCGGGGATCCGGGTGCCGGCATCCGCCGAATGACATAGAACTGCTGGGTCATCGACCACAGGTTCGTCGTGAACCAGTAGATGAGCACA
>DUPF01000042.1 GCA_012838445.1 Intrasporangiaceae bacterium
CCTCACCATCGCCGACGCTGCTGCTGATCCACCGCTGGCGCCGGCATCCGCGCTCAGCCTGGTCAGGCGATCATGACTCGCCCACAGTGGCGTCCCCGTCACATCCCGGCAGCCCGTCACCCGGCGGAAAGGGGCACGTCGGGCGAGGGGTGTTCCGTCGGCCGGCTTCACGCTGGAACGGTGTGGGTCGTGATCGCGTCTGAGTGCTTGAGGCTCTTCTCGGAAGGAATCGGTTGTTGCGAACACGGTGGGCGGTTGTGGCGAGTGCGGGAGTCTTGGCGCTGGTCGCGAGCGGATGCGGGGTGGCCGCGGTGGGGCCGGTGACACTTCCTGGCGCCGAGTCCTTCGAGGTGCCGACGTATGCGTGGAACGGCGACGGCATGGGTGCCCTCGTCACAGGCCGGCTGGCCTTCACCGACGACGGCTGCACCCTGATCTACCAGCCCGGCCAGGAGACACTTGCCACTCCTGTGATCTTCCCCGACGCCGAAGGAGTCCGGTTCGCCAACGGTGTGCGGGCCGTGACCAGGCAGGGGTCCGGGGAGGTGTTCGCGGTCGAGGGCCAGGAGTTCTCCTACGGCGGGGGGGGGGTTCCCCCGGGGGAGGCCTGGAGCCGGCTGTGCGGGCCGTACGACGGCGGCGACATCGCCTGGATCAACGACGAGCCCGCTCACCCGGCGATGACCGGCGACCCGCCGGCTCCTGACGGCCCCGTCCCGACGCGGGCCGCCACCGCCGAGGAGCTGGGCTGGTATGCGGTGCCCACCTTCGAGTGGGACCCCGCCCAAGGTGGTGACTCGGCCCTGCTCGAAGGGAGCGTGACGATGACCGCGGACGGGTGCGCCACCATCGTCACCGACGACGGCACGACCGGCCTGGTCCTGCCGAACGCGCGCGGCAAGCGTGAACCAAGCGTCGGAACCGTGATGATCCTGTCGACCTTCCCCGACGGAACCCAGACGAACATGGCGATGGACGGGGACCCGGTCTCCTTCGCTGGAGGTGAATCCGGCGACAGCGGCGACGTCGCTGAGCAGTGGGACAGCCTCTGCCCGGACTCTCCCGTGGACCGGCTGTTCATCGTCCAGGACACCCAGCCCTGAGCGGAGTCCTCGAAACCCCCGCCCGACGGGCGGAGAGGAGACTCACCGTTGGTGCGGGGACGCTTGGAGATCGATCCTTGCCGATGGGCTGTCCACGGCGAGAGAGCACTGGGTCTGCTCTGCTTCTAGCATCTGGATGTGGCCTTCGACGTGTATGCCGAGAGCGTCCGGCTCATCGAGTCGCGGCATGTAGAGGCGGTGCCGCGGCTGAGCCGACGACGCCGGTTCGCGCCCATGGGTGTTGATGTCGTGGGCGACGTCGCCGTGACCATGTTCGCTCGACGTGGCGTCGGGTGCTCGCTTTCTGAGAGCTACGTCTTGAGCAAACGAGACGGTCACTGGCGGTTGCTCGGGGGCGGCAGCGACACTGAGTCAGATGACCTGCTCGCTGACCGGCCGCCTCGGCTGCCGGAGGAGCCGGCGTACGGACACAGTGACCACACGGGCATCGATCCTTCGATCCTGAGGCTCGAGGGTAGCGGCGGTGTTCGCGACAGCGGAGGACGCGGCGATTGGTTGCCCTGGAGTGGGCGCTGGATCAGCTACGTGGTCCTGCAGGTCAGTGCGCAGGTGGCTTCACTCGAGACCGATGGACGAGACCTGCTAGTGCCCTGGCACGGCCGAGTGGTCATCGCCTCGACCAAGCGTCGCCCCTCGCTCGTCAAGGTCTACGACAATCGAGGCCAACTGCTCGGAGAAGTGCTCACCCAGCCATAGCGGTCCCTATCTCGTCCCGCGCCGGAAGGACCGAACATCGGCAAGTGTGCCATGCCGACGCACCAAACGGGCGCCCAGGAGCCCGACACGCGGCGAAGTGGGACATGTCTTGAGAAGGCAAGACGTAGTCGTTTGTTATACACTGACCGGGTGGACGAGCTACTCGACCTGGACCTGCTCGATGACCAGAACCCGTTCGAGATCGATGCTCAAGCCGCGCACCTGTTCAAGCACCCGCACCTCGGCCTTGACGACGTCTACGACGTGTGGGTCAACGATCCGCTCTTCTATCCTGCCAAGCCACCGGCGCACTATCTGATGGTGGCCGAGGTGGCAGGCACCGTCCTGATCGTGCCGATCGCACCCTCGCGGTCGGGCGATCCGAGCAAGTGCCGACCAATCGGCTGCTACGAGGCTTCTTCGGGCCTTGCCGCTACCTACCGAAGGGACCGTGATGAGTACTGACCCGATGACTCCCGAGCAGGAGTACGACTTCTACGCCCAGCCGCAGAACCAGGAACCGCAG
>DUPF01000043.1 GCA_012838445.1 Intrasporangiaceae bacterium
AACACGCGTGTCACCGCGGATCGGTCGACCCCGGCGATCCCCTGCCAGGAGCCGAGAATCCCTCGAAGGTCAGGCCTCGACGACGGTCGGCAGGATCATCGGACGCCGCCGCAGCGACCGGCCGGCCCAGCCGCCGACGGTGCGCCGGATGACCTGCTGGAGCTGATACGTGTCGCTGACCCCGCCGGCGAGCGCATCCTCGAGAGCGGAGCGCACCTTGGTCTGGATCCCCTCGAACGCCGCGTCCTCGACGGTCAGCCCGCGGGCGAACATCTCCGGGCCGGCGATGACCTTGCCCTCCATCGTGTCGACGACGGCGATGACGGAGATGAACCCCTCGTCGCGCAGGATCCGACGGTCCTTGAGCAACGCTTCGTCGGCCTCGCCGACCGAGGCTCCGTCCACATACACATATCCGGCGGGGACGACCCCGGCGATCGAGATCTGCCCGTCGACCAGATCGACGACGACCCCGTCCTCGACGACGAGCGCGTGGTCCTCACCGACCCCGGTCAGCCGCGCCAGATCCGCGTTGGCCTTCAGGTGTCGCCATTCGCCGTGGACCGGCAGGACGTTGCGCGGCTTGACGATGTTGTATGCGTAGAGCAGCTCTCCCGCACTGGCATGTCCGGAGACATGGACTCGGGCGGTCCCCTGGTGCACGACCGTGGCCCCGAGTCGCATCAGCCCGTTGATGACCCGCCAGACCGAGCTCTCGTTGCCGGGGACCGGGGAGGAGAGCAGCATGACCGTGTCGCCGTCGCCGATCTCGATCTTGTGGTCGCGGTTGGCCATCCGGCCCAGGGCGGCCATCGGTTCGCCCTGGGAGCCGGTGCAGATGAGGACGACCTTGTCATCGGGCAGGGTGTCGATCGTGTTGAGGTCGACGACGGTGCCCGGGGGGACGTCGAGGTAGCCGAGCTTCTCGGCGATGGTCATGTTCTTGACCATCGAACGTCCGACGTAGGCGACCTTGCGCCCGGCCTTGGCGGAGGCGGTGAGCACTTGCTGGACGCGGTGGATGTGGGATGCGAAGCAGCCGACGACGATGCGGCGTTTGGCGTGCCGGAACACCTTGTCGATCGCGGGCGCGATCTCGATCTCGGGGGTGGTGAATCCGGGAATCGTGGCGTTCGTGGAGTCGGTGAGGAAGACGTCGACACCCTCCTCGCCGAGGCGGGCGAAGGCGCGCAGGTCGGTGAGGCGCCCGTCGAGCGGCAGTTGGTCCATCTTGAAGTCGCCGGTGTGCAACAGGGTGCCGCCGGAGGTGCGGACCATGACCGCGAGCGAGTCGGGGATGGAGTGGTTGACGGCGACGAACTCGCACTCGAAGTGCCCGAGTTTTTCGATGTCCCCCTCGCGGACGGCGAGGGTGTAGGGCTTGATCCGGTGCTCCTTGAGCTTGGCCTCGGTGAGCGCGAGGGTGAGCTGGGAGCCGATGAGCGGGATGTCGGGTTTGAGGCGGAGCAGGAACGGCACCCCGCCGATGTGGTCCTCGTGGCCGTGGGTGAGGACGAGCGCCTGGATGTCGTCGAGGCGGTCCTCGAGGAAGGTGAAGTCCGGGAGGATGAGGTCGATGCCGGGGTGGTTGTCGTCGGGGAAGAGGACGCCGCAGTCGATGACGAGGAGTTGGCCGCGGTGTTCGAGCACCATCATGTTGCGGCCGATCTCGCCGAGTCCGCCGAGCGGAATCATCCGCACGGCGCCCTTCTTCAGGGGCCGGGGTGCCTGGAGGTCGATGTGCGGATAGCTCATGCGGGCGCCTCGCCGAGTCGGTCGAGGGCATCGGCGAGTTCGCGGGTGACACCGTCGGTCGCCGGGATGAGGGGCAATCGGACGTGGTCGGTGGGGATCTTGCCGAGGTGGACCAAGCCGGCCTTGGCGGCGATCGCGCCCTGGGTGCGGTTCATGACGGCATCGATGATCGGGATGACGGCACGGTGCAACTCGCGGGCCCGGGTGAAGTCACCGGCGACGGCTGCTTCGACGAATGCCGCGAACCAACGCGGGGCGACCTGCGAGGAAACCCCGACGATGCCGTGGGCACCGTTGGCGAAGTGCATCAGGTTGGCTGCATCGTCACCGGAGTACCAGAGCAGGTCGGTCGCGGCCATGACCTTGGCGGCCTCCCAGTAGTTGCCCTTGGCGTCCTTGACGCCGGCGATGCCAGGCATGTCCCCGAGGGTGAGCAGAGTCTCCTCGGTCAGCGGCACCCCGGATCGGCCGGGGATGTCGTAGACGAGCACCGGCAGTTGACTGGCCTCGGTGACGGCCCGGAAGTGGGCGATGATCCCGGCCTGCGGTGGCTTGTTGTAGTACGGCGTGACGACGAGGAGCCCGTGGGCGCCGGTCAACTCGGCCTGCCGGGCCAACTCGACGGTGTGCTCGGTGACGTTCGTGCCGACCCCGGCGGTGACCTTGACCCGGTCGCCGACGGCGTCGAGGACGGCCCGCACGAGATCGGCCTTCTCCCGGTCGGTCGTCGTCGGCGACTCCCCCGTCGTCCCGTTGATGACGAGCCCGTCGTGCCCCTGGTCCGCGAGCCAGGTCGCGAGCTCCTGCGCGGCATCGAGATCGACCGCGCCGGTCTCCCGCATCGGCGTGACCATGGCGGAGACGACCCGGCCGAAAGGTGAGGTGGAAGCCATACCCGCTAGGTTACCGCCGCGCTCCTCGCCCGCCCTGTCACGTCGCCGCCCGCCACGCCCACCACCCCCGCACGATCCCCCCGCCCACCCTTCCCGCGCTCACCCTTCCCACGCGCCCACCCCTCACGCGCGCCCACCCCACACGCGGTTCGATTTAAGAACGCCCGGATTCCCGGGCGCTCTTAAATCGAACTAGCCAGGGGTGGGAGGACCGGCCGATGCCGTTTCTCCACATCCGGGGCTCTGGTCGGGCGCGCCGTCCACACTCACGCGATGGCCCGTCGTCAGGAGACGCGGTTCGAACGACGCTCGCGTGATGACCCTGATCCTCCCGGCGCTATCGTCCGCCGCAGACGCAAGCGCGTTGTCCCACTCGCCTCGACGGCACCGGCGACCTGGGCTGCTGGAGCATTCCCATGACGGCGTCCTCAGTCGGCGTGAGCTGCGTGCCCACGGATGGGACCGCAACGCGATCGCCCGCGAGGTGGCCGCCGAGCGCTGGGCTCTGCACGGGCGGCAGACCGTGGCGCTGCACACCGGCCCGCTGAGTTTCGAGGCACTGTGCTGGCGCGCTGTGTTCGAGGTGGGCAAGGGCTGCCTGATCGACGGGGTGACCTCACTCGGTGTCGCGGGCCTGCAGGGCTTCTCCGACGCACGCATCCACGTCTCGGTCCACCACCTGAAGACGGGCAAGGAGGTCCCTGGAGTCGTCGTCCACAAGGTGATCCGTCGACACGAGGACGAGTCGCTGACGAATGGACTCCCCCGCACTCGCCCGACCGTCGCAGCCATCCGGGGCGCGCACTGGGCGGTGAGCGATCGGCAAGCAGCGCTGATCCTGCTCATGGGTGGACAGCAACGGCTCTATCGCCCCAGTGACCTTGCCGCGACTCGCGCTCTGCTCCAGGGTCGCACGCGCCGCAAGCTCATCGACGACGTCATCCAGGCCGTCGTGGACGGGGTCCAGGCACTTGGAGAACTCGATATCACCGGCATGTGCCGTCGCCGTGGTCTGCCGGCGCCCACCCATCAGATCGTGCGCCACGGGCCCCGGGGCCGGATCTACCTGGATGTCGGTTGGGAGGACATCGGCCTGTTCCTCGAGATCGACGGCGCAGGCCACCGCTGGGGAGTCGCGGTATCTGAGGACCACCTACGCGCCAACGCGATCAGCCTCGAGCGCGGGACGATCCTGCGGATGGATCTGGTCGGACTTCTGCTGTTCGGCGATGAGTTCATGGACCAGGTATGCGCCGCCCACGCCTTGCTCAGCGCGGGCAGCGTCACCCCCGGTTCGATGTAACAACGCCCGGATTCCCGAGCGTTTTTAAATCGAATGGGCGGTGGTGGCGGGACTCGTGGTGGTGGCGGGGCTCGCGGCGTGGTGGCCGGGGGCTCGCAGCGACGTGGTGGCGGAGTCCGCGGTGGGGCGGCAGGGCTTGCGGGAGTGGGATCGCGGCGAGTGTGGGTCCTGGGCGGTACGGTCGTGCCATGCGGCAATACCTCGACCTCCTCGACCACGTCATGACCCACGGTGTCGACAAGGGCGACCGCACCGGAACCGGCACGCGGTCGGTGTTCGGCTATCAGATGCGCTTCGACCTCTCCGCGGGTTTCCCGGTGCTGACAACGAAGAAACTGCACCTGCGCTCGATCATCGGTGAGTTGCTGTGGTTCCTGCGCGGCGACACGAATGTGCGCTGGTTGCAGGAGCGTGGCATCCGGATCTGGAACGAGTGGGCCGACGAGGACGGCGACCTCGGACCGGTCTACGGATACCAGTGGCGGTCGTGGCCGACCCCGGACGGGCGCCGCGTGGACCAGATCGCCAAGGTCATCGACTCGATCAAGCACAACCCGGACAGTCGGCGGCACATCGTCTCGGCCTGGAATGTCGCGGACGTCGACGACATGGCGCTCCCGCCGTGCCACACGATGTTCCAGTTCTACGTCGCTCCCCCGGCCGAGGAGGGCGGCAAGGGGCGGCTGTCCTGCCAGCTCTATCAGCGCAGCGCCGACATCTTCCTCGGTGTGCCGTTCAACATCGCGTCATACGCACTGTTGACGATGATGGTCGCCCAGATCTGCGATCTCGAGCCGGGCGACTTCGTCCACACGCTCGGCGATGCGCACCTCTACTCCAACCATGTCGAGCAGGCCCGTGAGCAGCTCTCCCGCGAGCCGATGGCGTTGCCGACGATGCGGATCAATCCGCGCCCGGCGATCGACGAGTACGAGTTGGAGGACTTCGAACTCGTCGGATACGAGGCCCACCCGAACATCCCGGCCCCCATTGCGGTCTGAGGAGATGGATCACCCGCCGGCAGAGGGTATGCCCGACCCCACCTCGTTCTGTCGCGTCACCTTGATCGCAGCGGTCGCCCGCAACGGGGTCATCGGCGCGGAGGGCGACATGCCGTGGCGAATCCCGGAGGACTTCGCCTTCTTCAAGCGCACGACGATGGGCCACCCGATGGTCATGGGGCGAGCGACATTCGACTCGATCGGGCGTCCGTTGCCGGGTCGCCGCTCGATCGTGGTGACCCGGTCTCGGACCTGGCGTAGCGACGGTGTCGAGGTGGCCCACTCCCTCGACGACGCGCTCCGACTGGCCGCCTGCGGTGCGGGCGGCGATGAAGTCTTCGTCGTCGGTGGAGGGCAGATCTACCGGCAGGCGATGCCGCTCGCCGACCGGCTCCTCATCACCGAGGTCGACCTCGAGCCGGACGGGGAGGTCACCTTCCCGGAGATCGATCCGCAGACGTGGCGGGAGGTCTCCCGCGTCCCTGGCGGCGACAGCGGCGACATCTCGTTCGCGTTCGTCGAGTACGAGCGCGCCGCAGCACGTTGACGAGGATCCCCAACGCCTGAAGGGGTCAGTCGTCGAGGGAGTTCTCTGCCACAACCTTCATCACACGGCTTCACTTCGTTGGATCTGAAGGTAAAATCTTCATCATGGCTGGAAAGAAGCCCTCACCTGAACTCACTGCGGTCCTCGTCGCCGACCTCGTTTCCTCCCGCACGAGCAAGGACCGCCAAGCCCTGCACGAGCGCTTCCGCGCGGCGATGGAGTCGATCAACACCGACCCCCAGGCCGACCTCGTCGAGCCGCTGCGGATCACGGTCGGCGACGAGTTCCAGGGCCGGTTCGCGACCATCGGTGCGGCGGCCGCGGCGACACTCACCCTGCGCCTGGCCCTCTCCCCCGACGACATCCGCTTCGGCATCGGCTGGGGCGAGGTCACCGTCCTCGACGCCGACGGCACCCAGGACGGGCCCGCCTGGTGGTCCGCCCGCAGCGCCATCGAGTGGGTCAAGGAGGCTCAGCAGGTGAGTGCGACGGGGAAGGTGCGCACCGCATACCGCCGTGCAACCGATCAGGCCGGACCGGGCGAGCCGGAGATCAACGCCGCCCTGCTCTGTCGGGATCATCTGGTTGGATCACTTGATGACCGGTCCCGACGGGTGCTGCGCGCGATGATGGTCGGGCAGTCACAGGCGGATGTCGCCGACGCGGAGGGCATCAGTGCCTCGGCGATCTCGCAGCGGGTGCGCCGCGACGGGCTCGGGCTGATCCTGGCTGCCCATGACGAGTTGAGGAGGGTGCGATGACGCTCATCGCGATCACGCTGGTGACGATCGGCTGCGCGGATGTGCTGCGGCGGGGCGAGCGGTTCGCGGGGAGGCGTTATCCCTATCCGGCGCTGCTGCTCGCCTTCCTCCTGCCGGTCATCCTCGGCTGGCTCGTCGGTCTGGAGTATGCGCAGGACTGGCTCGTCCTGTACGTCGGCATCGCGACGGCGATGGGGTGGATCATCACCAGTCAGAACGCGGTCCGTCAGGAGCGTCGCCACGGGCTGCCGCTCATCGTGCTCCTCGGCGGGATCGCGGTCATGGCGCTCTACGGCACCGTGTCCGCCACCGACGGCAGCGCTCTCGACCGCTGGCTCACCGGCAACGCCTTCACGATCGGCACCGGGCTCACTGCCGGTCAGGTGCTGCTCATCATCGGTGCCCTGCTCATCCAGGTGAGCACCGGCAACATCATCGTCCGACTCGTTCTTGCGCATATCGGCGCACTGCGTCCGCCCGGGGAGCCGCAGCCGGCGGACAAGCTCAAGGGCGGCAGGCTGCTCGGGCCGATGGAACGGATCTTCATCCTCGGTCTCGGCCTGGCCGGACAGGTCACGGCGGCCGGGCTCGTCATCGCCGCCAAGGGGCTGATCCGCTTCCCGGAGTTGCAGGCCCAGGCCCGTGCGGACGCCGACGACCCGACAGCGACGGTGCGCGGTCAGGGCATCGACGAGTTGACCGAGTACTTCCTCATCGGATCGTTCGTCAGTTGGCTCGTCGCGCTGTCGACGCTGGCGCTGGTCTGGCTGGGCACGTAGCCGTCAACTGGCACGCGCTCGGCCCGAACGACGAGTCTCACACCACCTCGACCTCAACGAGACTGGATGCGGCACGCGCCAGCTTCCTGTCCCTGGTGAGCAGCGGAGTCTCTGTAACTTCCGCGAGCGCTACGTACAGGGCGTCGTAGGCGGTCAGCGATCCTGCAAGGTCCAGCGCCCGATTGAGCAACGCTGCGTGCAGGGGCCAACGATTCACGGGAAGGTCTCGGAGATCGGTGAGGGCATCCCGGCATCGCGAGACACTCAGGTGTCCCCCGAGATGAAGGCCACGCAGAGCGTTGAGCACCTCGGCGTCACAATGTGCCGGTGCAACAAGATCCCTGCCCGTGATTGCGCTCTGCACGAGTGCAGCATCATGTCCGACCGTGTATCGACCAGGGCGGAGACGTCGATCGTCAGCGAGTCGTCACTGCCGAAGTGTGTCGGCACGCGCGTCCCGGTCTGCACGCACGAGGTCGACGCTCGAGATCGCTGACTGCTCGGCTCGCTTGTTCACCCTCGCGAAGACCTCTGCCTGAGATGGCTTGGCTGCCTCACGCGCCAGCAAGCGCCGCAGAAAGGAGTTCAACGACTCACCCTCTTGCGCAGCCGGGCCTTCAGTCGATCACGCACGCCCTGGTCGACGTCCCGGATCTGGATCGTCACACTCATGCGACTATCGTGCACTGAAATGCATGCACCATGCCATCACGGCTGAGGACGCCCGCATCCGCGGATCAACACCTCACTCGTCGTAGGTCAACTCCACCTCGTCGGTGACGGGATGCGACTGGCACGCGAGCACCATGCCGGCGGCGATCTCGTCCTCCTCGAGGGCATAGGAGCGGTCCATCCGTACCTCGCCGGAGATCACCCGGGCGCGGCAGGTGCCGCACATACCGCCGGTGCACGAGTAGGGAGCATCGGGCCGCACCCGCAGCGTCGCGTCGAGGATCGACTCTGTGGCATCGGCCATCTCGACCCGGGAGGTGCGCCCGTCGAGGGTGACGGTGACGACCGCATCGGCAACCGCCGACGCGACCGCAACCGGATCCGGCAGATCGTCCGCGGTCGGCACGTGGAACACCTCGTGGTGTACCCGCTCCCCCGGCACCCCGAGCGACTCCAACAGACCCCGGGCGCCCTCGACCATCCCGAACGGGCCGCACAGATAGAACTCGTCCACCCCCGACACCGGCGCGAACGCCTCGAACAGCCGCTCCAGTCGCGGCGGGTCCATCCGTCCGGACAGCAGCTCGACCGCGAGCGGCTCCCGGGAGAGGACATGGACGAGTTGGAAGCGTGAGAGGTGCTCGTCCTTGAGGCCCTCGAGCTCCTCGAGGAACATCACGTCGGCGGTCGTCCGGTTGCCGTAAAACAGCGTCACCCGCGACTGCGGCTCGGCGGTCAGGATCGTCTCGACGTGGGAGAGGACAGGCGTGATGCCGGACCCGGCGGCGATGAGGACGTGATGCTTGGCCGACTCGGGCTCCGACGGCACGACGAACCCGCCCAGTGCGGGCATGACGGCCACCGAGTCACCCACGTCGACAACGGAATTGAGATGGGTCGACATCCGGCCACCGGGCACGACACCGACTCCGACCCGCACCGCCTGCATCCGCCGCGCCCGCGCCGGCGACAGGCACAGCGAATACGACTGGCGCACGTCCTCCCCGCCGACCTGCGCCCGCAGCGTCAGGTGCTGGCCGGCCTCGAACCGCAGGAACTCCCCGACGAGCTCGTCCGGCACGGCGAAGGTCAGCGCGACGGCCCGGTCGGTCAGTTGTTCGCGGTCGGTGACGACGAGGTCGTGGAACTGGTGGCGCGGCCGAGCCGGCCCGCTCCGGGGCACGAGGAGACTCACGCTCACACCGCCTTGAACTCGTCGAACGGGTCGCCGCAGGCCCGGCACCGGTGCAGGGCCTTGCAGGCGGTGGTGCCGAAGCGGGCGATCAGTTCGGTGTCCGTCGAGCCGCATCGCGGACACCCCACCGCTGTATGCATTCCGCGCCCGATCACGACCGGCACCGGACCCCTGGTCCCCGACTCCCCTCGGGGACCGGGTGGGGCGATGTTGAGTTCCTCCAGTGCCGCGCGTCCTCGGTCGGTGAGCCAGTCGGTCGTCCATGGCGGGGAGTACGACGTCGAGACGACGGCGGTGTATCCGCAGTCGGCGGCGGCGTCGACGATGTCACGCGCGATGACCTCCATGGCGGGGCATCCGCTGTAGGTCGGCGTGATCGTCACCGTGACGGCACGGGCATCGACATCCACGGCGACGTCGCGGACGATCCCGAGGTCCCCGATCGTCACCGTGGGGATCTCGGGGTCGGTCACGGCGCGCACCCGCTCCGACACCTCGGCCGCC
>DUPF01000044.1 GCA_012838445.1 Intrasporangiaceae bacterium
CGCTCCTGTTGAGTGAGCTGATACGTGCCGCTGACGATCCGCTCGGCGAGGTCGCGCACCTTGATGTTGCGGTCCTGACTCTCCTTGCGGATGATCTCGAACGCGTCGTGCTCGCTCATCCCCCGCAAACCCATGAGGATCCCCTTGGCCTGCTCGATGACGGCCCGGCTGCCCATCGCCTGCTCGAGCTGACTCGCCAGGGCGCGGGTGCCGATGATCTCCTGCGCGGCGGCGATCGCGTCGGCGCACCGCTGCGCCGCCATCTGGACCAGTGACACATCGAAGGAATCGAAGGCGCCGGTGCGTTTCGCATACAGATTGAGGGCCCCGAGGGCCTCGTCCCCGGAGATCAGCGGGACGGCGAAGAGGGACTCGTAGCCGTAGGACGCGACCTGCTCGACGAAGGCCGGCCAGCGGTCATGCCCCTCGCTGATGTTGACGAGGTTCTCGCGCTTGTTGCGGTAGGCGTCCAGGCAGGGGCCGTCGCCGACCGCGTACTGGATCCCGTCGATCTCGAGGGTGCGCGCCGTCGTGTAGGCGGCGGTGCGCGGGACCATGTCGACCAGGACGGTGATGCCGACCTCGTCGCAGGCCTCCACCTCCTGCTGGATCGCGTGGACCGCAGTGTTGAGGTAGGTCTCGAGTTCGTCGACGCTGCGGACCACTCCCCCCAGTTGACTCATCAGGGTCGCGGCAGGGGGCTCCACTTCGGTGGTGCGCTCGCGGGGCACGGCAGGTCCTCTCGGGTCTCCGATCACGCGGGTGGGTGATCTCAGGCAGGGGGCGGGGGTGACCCGCTGACCTGCGACGATACCCGCCCCGGCCCGCCGGATTCATCTCCGCGGCGACGACGATGACCAAGTATCCAGGACTCTAGTGAATCCCCTAGAGTGACGTAGCGATCGATCGACACCATGGTCGCGGCACCGTGGGGAATGATCCGACAAGCCGGTGGGCGGTGCCCGACGCACCCTCGTGAGCCACGCATAATGTCCCCGTGACCGATCCGCAGCCCACCGCACCCAGTCCACGCCCCGGGATGGGCGCCAAACCCTACGACGGGGGCGTGAGCTTCCGGGTCTGGGCCCCGCACGCGAGCGGAGTTTTCGTCGCCGGCGACTTCAACGACTGGCACGGCCGATCGCACGCGATGGCCCCCGAGGACAACGGCCACTGGTCGATCGACATCCCCGGCGCGCACCCCGGTCAGGAGTACCAGTTCGTGCTGACCCGGGACGGTGGGGACGATCTGTGGCGGATCGATCCGTATGCGCGGAAGGTCACCAATTCTGTTGGCAACGCTGTGATCTACGACCACGATGCCTTCGACTGGCAGGGGGATGCGTTCGAGACCCCCGGCTGGGACGACCTCGTCATCTACGAGTTGCACATCGGGACCTTCGCTGCCGAGGGACACGAGCGCGGGACCTTCGCGCGGGCGATCGAGCGGCTCGGCCACCTCAAGGATCTCGGCGTCTCCGCCGTCCATGTCATGCCCGTCTTCGAGTTCGCCGGCGACCAGTCGTGGGGCTACAACCCGGCGCACCCGTTCGCGATCGAGTCCACCTACGGCGGCCCGGACGGGTTGAAGACCTTCGTGCGGGAGGCGCACCGCAACGGGATCGCCGTCATCCTCGACGTCGTCCTCAACCATCTCGGCCCCTCCGACCTGGCGACGTGGCAGTTCGACGGGTGGTCCGAGAACGACAAGGGCGGCATCTACTTCTTCAACGACCACCGATCGTCGACCCCGTGGGGGGACACCCGGCCGGACTACGGGCGGCCCGAGGTGCGCGCATACCTGCGAGATGTCTGCCTGCAGTTGCTCGACTACTACCGGGTCGACGGGTTGCGCTTCGATGCGACGAACTACATCCGCTCCATCGACGGGATCTCCCAGGCCGAGGAGAACCAGATCCCCGAGGGCTGGGCGTTCCTGCAATGGCTCAACGACGAGATCCAGTCCCGCCACCCGGGGGTGTTCACGATCGCCGAGGACCTGCAGCGGCTCGCGGCCGTCGTCGCCCCGACCGGTGACGGTGGGGCCGGGTTCGCCGCCCAGTGGGATGCCGACTTCGTCCACACGGTGCGGGCGGGGGTCATCGCCACCGAGGACTCGGACCGGCACATCAATGCGATCGCGGCGGCGATCCGCGGCCAGGAGGATGTGCCGTGGACCTCGCGGGTGCTCTATACGGAGAGCCACGACGAGATCGCCAACGGCAAGGCGCGGGTGCCCGAGTCGATCCATCCCGGGGATGCCGACTCGTGGTGGGCCAAGAAGCGCGCCCTGCTCGGCTCGGCGATCGTGTTCACCAGTCCCGGTGTCCCGATGATCTTCCAGGGTCAGGAGATGCTCGAGGACTCCTACTTCCGCGACGACGAGTGGCTCGACTGGGGCAAGGCGGAGGCCAACCCCGGCATCGTCACCCTCCACCAGCACCTCGTCGGCCTGCGCCGCAACCTCGGCGGCCGCACCGCCGGTCTGCGGGGGGCGGGGTTCGCGGTGCTCCGCATCGATGAGGAGCGCAAGGTCCTCGTCGTGCACCGCTGGCACAACGGTGGCCCCGGCGACGATGTCGTTGTCGCGTTCAACTTCACCCACGAGCCGGTCGCGGACTATCGGGTCGGGTTCCCGGCCCCCGGCCTGTGGGGTGTCCAGCTCAACTCGGACGCCCAGATATACGCCCCGGACTTCAGCTCCCACGACGTCTGGGACGTCACCGCCGACGGCGACCCGATGGACGGATGCGAGCAGTCCGGCGTGTTCTCCCTCGGGCCCTACAGTTTCGTCGTCTTCTCCCGCGAGTCCTGACCCCACCGCCCCCGTCGACGGATGGTTTTGGGCCCGCTTTTCGCTGAAAAGCGGGTCCAGAACCATCCGTCAACGGTTGCGAAAACGGTCAACAGTCACGAGTCTGCGCGCACGAGTCAGAGCAGTCCGAGCGCCAGTCGCGGGTTCTCGCTGGCCGAGCGCAGCGCCGCGGACTCCGGTACGCCGGCAACGTCGATCGCCCAGGTCAGGCAGTCCATCAGGGTCCGCGTGCTGCCCGCGATCGGACCGGGTGCACCGGCCGACCCGGGCAGTCGCGCCACCCCGTCGTCGACGACGACGTCGAGCGATCCCAACCGGTAGTCACCGTCGCCCAGCCCGGTCGCCGCCATCGCATCGGAGACGAGGACGATGTGCCCCGGGTCGACGGTGTCGAAGACGAGCCGGACCACCTCGGGGGCGACATGCACGCCGTCGGCGATGAGTTCGACGAATGCCTCCCCGCGTGCACCGGCGGCGAGCGCCTCGGCGGCCGGTCCCCCGTTGCGGTGGTGGAAGGCGGGCATCCCGTTGAACAGGTGGGTGATGATCGGGGGACGACCGCAGACGTCCTGGACGGTCTCGATCGCGGCGCGCATCTGCTCGGCGGAGGCTGCGGTATGCCCGAGTGCCGGCACGATGTCCAGCTCACCGAGCACTCGGATCAGGTCGGTCGAGCCGGGCAGTTCGGGCGCGATGGTGACCTGCTTGACGGCTCCCTCGCGGCCCGCATCGGCGAGCGCCCCGACGACGGCCTCGATGTAGTCGGGGTCGGGATCCTGCAGCAGGGCCGGGTCATGGGCGCCGCGGGCCGCCGCGGCGAGGAACGGTCCCTCGAGGTGTATGCCGGCCAGCGAGCGGTCGAAGAGCAGCGGCACGAGGGCGAGTGCGCGCGCGATCATCTCCTCGAGCCGTGCCGAGACGAGCGAGGCGACGACGGCGCTGGTCCCCTTCTCGGCATGGTGCTCGACCGCCCGGCGTGAGTCCTGCGTCGTCGCGCCGAACTCCACCCCGACCGCGCCGTGGCAGTGGATATCGATCAGTCCGTCGCGCATACCGTCAGCGTAGTTGGCCCGGATCTGCAGCCCGCTGCCCTCAATCGCCACACAGACGCTGTCAGTCGTGGCATATTGCCCCTTAAGGCTGTCGGAAATCCACAGTGACCGGTACTCAGAGTCGAGGACATCATGCGCGCATCTCGGTTGACCCTTCCCCTGGCCGTCGCGGCCGCCTTCTCGCTGGCTGCCTGTGGCGGCTCCAGCAGCACCAGCCCGACCGATGGCGGCACCGCCGGTGGGGGCGAGAGCGCACCGGCTGCCGGTGGCGACGGCGGTGCCTGTGACGGGGCCACCGACCTGCTCAAGGAGATCTGCGAACGGGGCGAGATCAAGGTCTCGACCGACCCGGCCTACCCGCCGCAGTCCTCGCTCAACGACCAGACCGGTGAATACGAGGGTTTCGACATCGACGTCGCCACCGAGATCGCCAAGCGGCTCGGCGTCAACGTCGGCTGGGAGGCCCCGAACTGGGACGTCATCACCGCCGGCAGCTGGAACGGCCGCTGGGACATGACCGTCGGGTCGATGACCCCGACGAACGACCGGCAGAAGGTGCTGTTCTTCACCCAGCCGTACAACTACACCCCGGCAGTCGTCGTGGTCCGCGCGGACGACACGGCGGTCAACGACCTCGCGAACGACCTGGACGGCAAGACGATCGGGGTCTGCTCGGGGTGCACCTACGACGACTTCCTCAACAAGAAGCTCAACATCGAGGGCTACACCTTCGACTTCATCATCGACGACGCCAAGGTCACCGGCTACGACACCGACACCACGGCGCTGCAGGATCTCGCCAATGGCCGGATCGACGCTGCGATCACGTCGGTGACGACGGCCCAGGGCTACATCGATGCCGGCAACCCGGTCAAGATCGTCGGCGACCCGGTCTTCTACGAGCCCTTGTCGGTCGGCTTCGACCGGAGCTCCAGCTCCTCCGCGGAGAGCCTGTTCGAGGTCGTCGACAAGATCGTCGGTGAGATGCATGCGGACGGCACGCTGACGGAGTTCTCGGAGAAGTGGTACGGCAGCGATCTGACGAAGAAGAAGGAGTGATCGGACCGATCCCGACGGGGACGGACCGACGCCACGTGAGCCAGCCCGCTGACAGAATCGAGGGGCGAGGATGAGCAGCGCACCGGACCAACCCACCTCTGCCCTGGAGCGACTGGAACTGGCCAGTGCGCGGATCCCGTTCCGCTACAAGGTCATCGCTGTCTGGGTCGGGGTCTTCATCATCCTCGGCTTCTTCTTCATGGCAGCCAAGTTCGATCTGCCGTGGATCCGTGAGAAGTTCCTCTTCATCGCCAGCGGTCTGCAATACACCCTGCTCATCGCTCTCGGTGGCATCGTCCTCGCCGTCATCCTCGCGACCTTCGGCGCCCTGGCCCGAATCAGCCGCAACCCGGTCAGCAACGGGATCGTCGGCTTCTACGTCTCGTTCTTCCGCGGGACGCCGCTCATCGTCCAGATGTTCCTCATCTATCTGGCGCTCCCCCAGGTCGGCCGGAATCTCACCCAGCAGTATGCGTGGCTCCCGTCGGGCTTGAACCAGGCCCTCATCCTCGAGGCGACGGTGGCCGGGACGCTTGCGCTCGGGTTGAACTACGGCGCCTACATGACCGAGATCTTCCGAGCCGGCGTCCAGTCGGTCGCCGGCGGACAGGGTGAGGCCGCTGACGCGCTCGGCATGACCTATGCGCAGAAGATGCGCAAAGTCGTGTTGCCGCAGGCGTTCCGGGTGATCATCCCGCCGACCGGCAACGAGTTCATCGCCATGCTCAAGGACACGGCGCTCATCTCGTTCCTCGGGGCGACGGTGGCAAGCGCGGAGATCTTCCGTCGAGCGCAACTCGTCGGCAAGGCGGACTTCAAGAACCTCGAGGCGCTCATCACCGCGGCTCTGCTGTACTGGGTCCTGACGATCATCTTCAGTTACTTCCAGGCCAAGCTCGAGGCGAAGGTCGGTCGTGGGTATGACCGGACCGCGGTCGCGAAGGTCACCGACCCGCACAGTGCCACAAGTCGAGGAGCGGTTGTGGCCAGCGTCGAGGCCCAGGGACGCCAGCCCGACCGCCGGGGGAAGGGGTTGCGCAAGTGAGCCAGAGCCAGGACGTCGTCGTCCGGATCGAGGGCCTGCACAAGTCCTTCGGCCCGCTCGAAGTGGTGCGCGGGGTCGACATGGAGGTCCGTCGCGGCGAGGTCGTCGTCATCTTCGGCCGCTCCGGCAGTGGCAAGTCGACGGTGCTGCGCTGCGTGAACTTCATCGAGGACCCGACCAAGGGTGCGATCGAGGTTGCCGGCATCCGGTTGGAGGGCGGTCACCGCACCCGCCGCAAGCGGGCGGCGATCCGACAGTTGCGGTTGCACGTCGGGATGGTCTTCCAGCAGTTCAACCTCTTCCCCAACATGACCGTGCTCGACAACGTCATGGTCGGACCCTGCCTGGCCAAACGGGGCAGCACCGACGAGATCAAGAAGCACGCCCTGGAACTTCTCGACCAGGTCGGCCTGAGCGAGAAGGCCGGGGAGCACCCGATCCGACTCTCCGGAGGTCAGCAGCAGCGGGTCGCGATCGCCCGGGCGCTCGCGATGAAGCCGGACGTCATGCTCTTCGACGAGCCGACCTCGGCGCTCGACCCCGAACTGACCGGCGAGGTCCTCTCCGTCATGAAGAACCTCTCGACGCAGATGCACATGACGATGATGGTCGTCACCCACGAGATGGGCTTCGCCCGGGAGGTCGCCGACCGGATGGCGTTCTTCCACGAGGGCCGGATCCTCGAGGAGGGCCCGCCCGCACAGTTGGTGACCAACCCGTGCCACCCCGAGACCAAGGCCTTCCTCGACGCCGTCCTGTAGCCGCCTCGTCCGCCTCACCTTTCTCTCCCCATGCGTTAACAGGTGACTTCACCACGCTTCGGAAGCGTGGTGAAGTCACCCTTTCCCGGGTGGGGAGAGAAGGGTGTGACCTGTGGGACTGGCGGGCGGGGTGACAGCGCAGGTCAGGTGATCGGGCGGCCGTGGTAGGCCTTCGAGATCGTCGTGACGAACTGGGCCACGGCATCCTCGTTCGGCGCGAACGGGCCGGGTGCGAAGTGCGGGCTGGACAGGCCGCGCTGCACCGATTCGCAGGCGCCCCAGTCCTGCCGGTTCGTGATGTCCCAGAACTCGATCGCCCGTTCGGCGGTCGGGGCCGAACCGTCCGCGGGGGGCAGGACGAGCCAGGAGCACTCGATCCACGTCCGGCCGGGCTCGAGCGGGACGATCCGGTGCGTCATGACGTAGTCCGGGTGGGCGGAGACGAGCAGGTTCGGCAGCAGGTGGAGGTATTCGATCCGGGTCGGATCCACGCCCGGGATCGGGGTCGCCGCCAGCTCACCGGTGAGTGACATCGTCGCCATCCCGTCCCGCAGGATCATCGCGCCGCCGACCCACGCGCCCGGCAGGTCGTAGTTGTCGCCGGAGTCCGGCGGGCTGACCTGGCACAGCTCGGGGTGGATGAGCGGGCAGTGGTAGCACTCGTGGTAGTTCTCCGCGATGACCTTCCAGTTCGCGGCGATCTCATAGGTGTGCCGCCCCGCGAGCACGAGCCGCTCCGGCGCATACGGCTCGATGATCCCGGCGAGCGCCCCGAGATGGGTCTCGAAGTCCGGCACGTCCGCACTGCCGAGCGGGTGCAGCGCATGCGCGAACACCCACCCGCCCCAGACCCGCACCGGCAGCTCGATCAGGCCGAACTCAGCCGGGTCGAAGCCGTCGAGATCGCGGAAGCCGGGCGCGGCACGCAAGGACCCGTCGAGGTTGAAGGTCCACGCGTGGTAGGGGCAGAGAATCGTTGCTCGGCTTGAGGATTCGTCGGTCGCGAGCAGTTCGTGACCGCGGTGCCGACACGTATTCGCGAACAGTCTCAGCCCGCCGTCCTCGCTCCGGCCCGGGTCGCGGGCGAGGAGCACCTGGACATCACCGACCATGAGCGCCCGGTGCGTCATCGGCTTGCCGGTGCCGCCGGCGAGCACCTCGTCGATGCGTCCGAGACAGGCCCATGTGCCCGCGAGCAGGTTGCGTCGCTCCCAGGCCAGGACCGCATCGGAGGTGTATGCGGTGGCCGGGAGCATCCGGTCCGGCACCCCCTCGGGGCGCACCTGGGCGCGCACCTGGTCCATGACGGACTCGGTCGAGGCGGCTGCGGTCGGCGCAGGGAGTTCGGCGTGAAGGGTCATGACACGGCCTCACTGTCGTTCGTGGTGTCGATGGTGTGATCGCTGGTGTTATCGCTGTTCGCTTGCTGGGCGTCGTTGGCGTTGCTGAGGATTCGCAGGTTCGGCGTTGCACCGCTGGCGCTGAGTGACGTCGGCGTCAGGGCCAGTTCCCCCTCGGCGGCGCGCAGCACCCAGGAGATGACCTGGTCCCGGCCCAGGGTGATGTCGTGGGCGACGAGTTGGAGAACCAGCCCGTCGAGGAGGGAGAGCAGCCGCCAGGCGCTGGCGTCCGGGTCGGGGCAGCGGAAGTCGCCGCGGGCCACGCCGGCCTCGATGATCTGCGCGAGGAGTCGTTGCCACTCGATGTTCAGGGCCCGGGAGACCGCGGCGAGTTCGGGGCGGCGGGCCGCTTCGGCCCATGCGTCGAGCCA
>DUPF01000005.1 GCA_012838445.1 Intrasporangiaceae bacterium
CGCGATTGCGAAGTTATGGCGGCGGTGGTGTCCGGGTCAGTCGTCGACGCCGCGGGCGCGCAGCGCCTCCCCCGTGCGTTCCGCGTGCTGGAGGGTGAGGACGACCAGGCCCACCGCATACGGGACGACACCGAGGCGCACCCCCCGGGCCCGGCCGGACTCCTGCAGCCGCCGACCGAAGCCGGCGATGACCGGAATGGTCCGCACCGTCAGGGCCAGGGTCAGGGCCACTCGTTCCGGGTCCACCCCGAGCGGACGCAGCGGGGCCAGCGCGCGCTCGAGCGCATCGAGCAGATCGGTCGTCGCGGTCGTCAGGGTGACCAGCGCCGCGATCGCCACCGCGAGCACGAGGATGACCGCGATGAGCACCGCGCGCTCCCAGGGCAGCACGATCGACTGCAGCCCACCGATGACGACGGCGAAGAGCAGGATGAGCCGCAACGTCCGCCAGGCCTGCCCGGGAGTGATCCCCACGACGAGGTATGCGACCCCCACCACCGCGGTCGCGATCGCCGCTGCCGGCAGTGTGGTGACGAGGACGACGAGGAGGATCTCGGCGGCGAGCATCAGCAGCAGGCGGGCACCGACCGGCAGTCGTCCCACCGTGTGCGCGGTGCCGCCGATCACGGTCGCTCCGTCCGGATCGGGGCGGTCATGTCGGCCCGGTACCGGGCGATGACCTGCTCCGGGGGGCCGTCGTCGGTCAGCTTCCCGTCGTCGAGGCGCAGCACCCGCTCGCACAGGGCGCCGACGAGGTCGAGGTCGTGGGAGACGACGATGAGCGACTCGTCCAGAGTGTCCAGGACGGCGGTCATCTCGCGGCTGTTGCGCAGGTCGAGCAGGGTGGTCGGCTCGTCGCAGATGACGAGAGCCGGTGAACGCACGAGCGTGGCGGCCAGAGCGAGGAGTTGCTTCTCCCCCGAGGAGAGCCGGTGGGCGGGGGCGTCGGCGAGATGCGCCAGGCCGAAGCGGTCCAGGGCGGCGGTGGCGCGCGCGGTCCGCTCGGCCTTGTCCAACCCGCTGCGGCGCAGCGAGAACTCGACGTCCTCCCGCACCGTCGGCATGACGATCTGGGCATCGGGGTCGGCGAAGCAGAACCCGATCCGGGCCCGGGCGGCGCGTCCGTCACGGACCGGGTCGACGGAGACGACCCGGACCCGACCGGTCGTGGGCGCGATGAGACCACCGATGACGCGCGCCAGGGTGGACTTGCCCGAACCGTTCGCGCCGATGATCCCCAGTCGTCGCTCGGTGACGGTGACGGTGACATCGTCGACGACGGTGCGTTCCCCGAAGGTCACGCTCACCCCGGCCAGGTCGACGACCGGCTCCGGCGCTGCCCCACCCATCAGCCGACCCGCTCCACGACAGCGGCCAACCCCTGGCCGCCCCCGACGGCGATCGCGGCCAGCCCGCGCCGACCGCGCCCGTCACGGACCAGGGCACTGAAGAGCCGCACGAGCAGGACCGCCCCCGACGCACCCCACGGGTGTCCGAGCGCCACCGCCCCACCGTCGCCGCAGATCCGCTCCTCCGGCAGACCCAGGGCGTCGGCGCAGGCGAGCACCTGCGCGGCGAAGGCCTCATTGATCTCGACCCGGTCGACGACGCTCCAGTCCACCGCCCCATCATCACCCCGCAGCGTCCGCAACGCGCGCACCGCCGGCACCGGACCCAGCACAGGCAGTGCCGGATCGCAGCCCCGCTGCGCGGACTCGGTGATCGCGAGCCCCGGCACCCCCCACCGGGCCCGGACCGCCTCGCTGACGATCGCGACGACCGCGGCACCGTCGTTGACGCCGGTCGCGTTCCCGGGTGTGACGGTCCCGTCCGGCCCGAACGTCGGACGCAGCCGGGCCAACCGCTCGGCGGTCAGTCCGTCGCGCACCCGCTCGTCCCGGACCACCGCGCCGACCGGGACGAGCTCGGCGGCGAAGACCCCGGCCTGCTCGGCAGCGAAGGCGCGCGCATGGGACCGGGCCGCATACACATCGGCCCGCTCCCGGGTGATCCCGGCCGCTGCGGCCAGTGCATCCGCGGCCTCCCCCATCTCCGGATCGGGGTGACCCGCCGGGGTGAACGGGGCCCGCGCATACACCCGGCCGTCCGGCCAGGTCCGGGTCGGTGCGGTCGAGGCGCTCTCGGCGCCTCCGGCGAGGACGACCTCGCAGCGACCGGCCGCGATCGCATCGGCAGCGGTCAGGACCGCGGCCAGCCCGCTGCCGCACTGGACGTCGACGGTGCGGGCGGCGACCTCGATGCCGAGCCCCGCGGACAGGGCCGCGACCCGGGCGAGGTTGCCGCCGGGTCCGAGGCAGTTGCCGAGAACGACCTCGTCGACGGTCACCGCACCGGGCAGGTCGGCGACGACGGCACGCAGCACGGTCGCGGCGAGGGCATCGACCGTGACGTCCTTGAGGGCGTGTCCGGCGGTGCCGATCGGGGTGCGGCGGGCGGCGACAATGACCGGCGTGCGTGCGTTCACCGCCATCGGCGCACCTCCTCGGCCGCGATCGCGATCCGCAGCGCCGCGGCGTCGAGTTTGCCGCCGGGAGTGCTCGGCAGCCGGTCCGCGGTGAACCACCGCACCGGACGCTGCTCCCGCGGCAACCGGTCCCGGCAATGGGCGACGACCTCGTCCCGATCACCCCCGACGACGACCGCGGCGACCACCTCCCCGAGCCGCTCGTGCGGCAGAGCGAGCACGGCGCAGTCCCGCACGCCCGCGGCGGAACGCAGCGTCGCCTCGACGTCGGCGACGAGCACCGACACCCCACCGGTGAGGACCAACCCGTCGCGCCCGTGCACGGAGACCACCCCGTCGGTGACCGTCCCCCGGTCCCCCACCGTCACCCACTCCCGTCCCGACGCAGCGGGCCGGCAACGTCCCCCTCGTATCCGAGCGCGGTCCACCGACTGCGCACCCAGAGCACCCCGTCCCGGGACTCGACCTCGACCCCGGAGAACGGCCGCAGCACACCACGGCCCAACGCGACGAACGACAGCTCGGCGGCACCGTAGTACTCGACCACCTCGATTCCCGCGGCCTGCGCCGCCGACCGCAGCCCGGACGCCAGGGCCGCACCGGCCACGACCGCCAACCGCAGGGACGGGCGGAACCGCGCCGGTTGGTCGAGGACGTCGGCCAGCATCGTCGGCGTCAGGTGCGCGACGGTGGCATCCGCGAGCAGCCGCGGATCCCACCGGGCCGCGACCACCGATGCGGCGCCGATCCAGGCGGACTGGGCCCGCGCATACACGAAGAGCGAGGTGGGTGGCCCGGCGGCGAGGACAACATCGGCGGCCGTGATCCCCGTCGCCGCGGCGAACGGCTCGAACGAGTCCACCCACGACGCGACGGTCCGCTGCACGATCCGGGGAGTCCCGCCGCTCGTGCCCGACGTGGGGACGCGGAGCAGGTCGGTGCCGTCCCCGTATCCGGCCGCGGCCAGGACCTCCTGCCAGGTCACCGCTCCGGCAGCGCCCGCCGCACCCCGACCGCCACCATGGTCGCCAGCACTGCCTTGATCAGGTCGCCGGGGAGGAAGGCCAAGCCGGCGAGCGCCGTCGCGTCGGTGCGCCAGACGAGGACCGGGATGCCGAGCAGGTACACCGCCGCGATCCCGCCGACGACAGCGGCGGTGAAGGCAGCCGCGATGACGTGGACCTTCGCGACGAGACGCTCCATGACCCAGCCGGTGACGAATGCGCCGAGGACGAATCCGACGAAGTAGCCGGCCGAGGGGCCGGCGAGGACACCGAGACCGCCGCGTCCACCGGAGAGCAGCGGCAGACCGGCGAGGACGAGAACGCAGAAGACGAGGACCGCCAGCGCGCCGCGACGGGCGCCGAGGACGAGTCCGGCGAGCATGATGCCCATCGTCTGCAGGGTGATCGGGACCGCCAGGCCGATGGCGATGGGCGGGACGATCCCGAGGACCGCGATCAGCGCCGCGAAGGCGGCGATCAGAGCGATATCGGTGCTCGTGGAGCGGGACCGGTTCGGAGCCGACGTGGTCGGGGCAGAGTGAGTGCGCACGAGGAGAACCATAGTGGCTCGCAGGTATGCGACGAGGGACCGGTCCGCAAACGGGTCACCGGTCCCTCGTCGGGTGGCGCGGCACGTGCCGCGCGGTGGGGTCAGCCCTTGGCCTCGTTGACCTTCTCGGTCGCCTGCGGCAGGACGGTGAACAGGTCACCGACGACACCGAAGTCGACGAGTTCGAAGATCGGGGCCTCCTCGTCCTTGTTCACCGCGACGATGGTCTTCGAGGTCTGCATCCCGGCACGGTGCTGGATGGCACCGGAGATGCCGGCCGCCACATACAGCTGCGGGGAGACCTGCTTGCCGGTCTGGCCGACCTGGTGCGAGTGCGGGTACCAGCCGGCGTCGACCGCGGCGCGCGAGGCGCCGACCGCGGCGCCGAGGCTGTCGGCGAACTCCTCGACCTTGGAGAAGTCACCGGCGGTGCCACGGCCACCGGAGACGACGATCGCCGCCTCGGTCAGCTCGGGGCGACCGGTCGCCTGCTTCTCCTTGGCCTCGACGATCCGGGCGGCCTTGGCGGCCTCCGAGATGGTCACCTCGACGGGGGCATCGGCGGCAGCGCCGGCAGCCTCCTCCGGGGCGGCGGAGTTGGGCTTGACCGCGATGATCGGGGTGCCCTTGGTCACGGTGGCCGCAACGGTGTAGGAGCCGGCGAAGACGGACTGGGTGGTCTGGACGCCACCGTCCGCACCGGCCTGGACGTCCACCGCGTCGGTGATCAGACCGGACTCGGTCTTGATCGCGAGGCGGGCCGCAACCTCCTTGCCGGCCGGGTTGGCCGGGATGAGCACCGCAGCCGGGGAGGTCTGCTCGACGAGGGCGGCGAGCACCTCGGCCTGCGGGGCCACGAGGTAGTCGGTGACGTCGGCGCCGGAGACGGCGTAGACCTTCTCCGCACCGAACTTGGCCAGGGTGTCCCTGGCGGCGTCGAGCCCGTCGCCGATGAAGACGGCGGACGGCTCACCCAGACGGCGGGCGATAGTGAGCAGCTCGGCAGTGGTCTTGCGGACCTCGCCGCCCACGTGGTCGACGAGTACGAGAACTTCAGCCATGGTGATCAATGTCCTTTCTACGAACTCGTCGATCAGATGAACTTGTTGGCGGCGAGGAACTCGGCGAGCTTCACTCCGCCGTCTCCCTCATCGGTGACGATGGTGCCCTGCTGGCGCGGCGGACGCTTGGTGACGTCCTGCACCGCGGTCCAGGCCGCCGCCAGACCGACCTGCGCGGCGTCGATGCCGAGGTCGGCCAGACCCCACGTCTCGACCGGCTTCTTCTTCGCGGCCATGATGCCCTTGAAGGACGGGTAGCGCGGCTCGTTGATCTGGTCGGTGACCGAGACCACGGCCGGCAGCGAGGCGGTGATCGTCTCCGAGGCGGCGTCACCGTCGCGGCGGATGGTCACGGCGTCACCGTCGACGCTCAGCTCGGAGGCGAGAGTCACCTGCGGCAGACCGAGACGCTCGGCGAGCATCGCCGGGACGACACTCATCGTGCCGTCGGTCGAGGCCATCCCGGTCAGGACGAGCTTGGCGTCGCCGATCTTCTTGATCGCCTCGGCGAGGATGAGGGAGGTGGCGGGGGCGTCGGATCCGGCGATGGCGTCGTCGCTGATGTGGACACCGGAGTCGGCACCCATCTGCAGCGCCTTCTTCACCGCGTCCCCGGCCTGGTCGGGGCCGACGGTGAGGACGACAACCTCACCATCGCCGGACTCGGCGAGCTTGAGGGCCTCTTCCACCGCATACTCGTCGAGCTCGCTCAGCAGGCCGTCGACGCTCTCGCGGTCGGTGGTGTGGTCAGCGGCGTCGAATCCACGCTCGGACTGGGCGTCCGGGACGTGCTTGACACAGACGACGATCTTCATTCGGTTCGTCCTTCCCAATGGTGTCGGGGATGAATCGGTGATCAGTGCTTGGCATGGAGTGGTTCGGCCGGACGACGCGACGCACCGAGCGCACGCCGAAGCCGGTCGACGATCGAAGTCCATCCTCCCAGGCATCCATGCTCTGGACTATTCGAGAGCGCGTGAGACTGCCCACGTTTGCACCATGGGTGCCCGCAACCACCCCCGTCGACGGATGGTTCCGGGACCGGTTCTGCGCCAGAAGCGGTCCCAGAACCATCCGTCAACGGGATGGGAGGGACCGACGGATGGAGGGTATGCGTCGGTCGGCTGGGTCGGTCAGGAGCCGGTGAAGGTCGCCTTGCCGGGGCCGTTGGCGATGAAGGACTCCATACCGGCCTTCTGGTCGTTCGTGGCGAACAGCGCGGAGAAGACCATCCGCTCGATCTCCAGACCGGTCTCGAGGTCGACCTCGAGCCCGCGGTCGATGGCCTCCTTCGCGGCGCGCAGGGCGTAGGCGGGGCCACCGACGTACTGCGCCATCCGGGCCCGGGCCGCCGCGTAGACCGCGCACCCGTCCTCGTCACCGGCCGCGTCGGTGTCGATGACCTCGTCGACCAGACCCATGTCGAGGGCCTCGTCGGCGGAGACGAACCGGCCGGAGAAGATCAGGTCCTTGGCCTTGGCCGGGCCGACGAGGCGGGCCAGCCGCTGGGTGCCGCCGGCTCCGGGGATGACGCCGAGGAGGATCTCCGGCTGGCCGAGCTTGGCCTTCTTGGCCGCGATGCGGAAGTCGCACGCGAGCGCGACCTCACAGCCGCCGCCGAGGGCATAGCCGGTGATCGCCGCGATCGTCGGCTTGGGGATGTGCGCCAGGGCCCGGGTGAAGCCCTGCAGGAGGGTCCCGTGGTCGGCCATGTCGGTGTACGACATCGTGGCCATCTCCTTGATGTCGGCGCCGGCGGCGAAGACCTTCTCGCCTCCGTAGACGATGACCGCGGCCACGTCCTTGTCGACGCTGACCTGTTCGCACGCCTGCGCCAACGCGGCCTGGATCTCGGCGTTGAGGGCGTTCATCGGCGGCCGGTCCAGCCGCAACGTCGCAATACCGTCCTCGATCTCGAGCCGGACGAAGTCACTCACTGTCGTTCTCCTTGTTCTGCTGCTGTTCGGGATTCTGCTGCTGACGCTTCTGCTCGGCGATGTGCTCGGCGAGTTTGACGATCCGCTCGTGGAAGGACTGCACCGTGGCGAGGGTGATCTGCACACTCACCCCGAGCAGTTGTTTGACGGCCTCGTCACTGGTGACGATGTGCTCCGAGGTCACCACGAGCGCGTCGTTGCCGAGGCCCGCCTTGACCATCGTCATCGACAGGTTGATGTCGTTGCAGACGGACAACTGCATGATCTTGTCCTGAGGCACCGGGTCGGCGAGCTTCCACTGGCCGAAGACCCGCATGATCCGCACCTCCTTCTCCAGGCAGCGCACGAACATCTGCTGGTCGTTGGCCTTGAACGCGACATCCCCGTCGGCGTCGACATTGGGCTCCAGACCGAGGTCCTGGAGGGCGTCGAGGACCAGACCCCGCAGCGGGTGCTCGTCCGGCGGCGGCGGGAAGTTCGGCAGGGCGGTGGGATCACTCATACATCCACCGTAACGAACCGCCGCCCATGACGACGGTCACGGGTTCTGGAAGGCCCGCGTCTTGTTGCTTAGGATGATCCCGCCATGGCTACTCCGCTGCGTTCCCGTGACCCGCACGCCACCCGCGACCTGCCGCCGCCGCCGGGGGTGACGCTGCGTGACGGGGGTGCCGACATTGCGGTCTACGCGGGTCACGCCGAGGGCATCGAGGTCTGTCTCTTCGACGAGGGTGACGACACCGGGGAGAGTGAGCGACGCATACCCCTGCCGGAGCGGGCCCACGGCTGGTGGTTCGGCTTCCTCGAGGGGGTGAGCGCCGGGCAGCGTTACGGGCTGCGGGCCCACGGCGACTGGGCTCCGTCGGAGGGGCTGCGCTACAACGAGCACAAGCTCCTCCTCGACCCGTATGCGCGCGGCATCGAGGGATCGGTCCGGCTCGCCCCGCACTCCTACGCCCACCAGGTCCGACGCAGCGACTGGCACGGCGACGGCATGATCCCCTCCGCCCTCGACTCCGTGGCGCACATGCCGCGAGGGGTCGTCCTCGGCAACGGGTTCGACTGGGGCGATGCACCGGTCCCGGACACCACCCTGGCCAACTCGGTCATCTACGAGGTGCACGTCAAGAACTTCACCGCCCGCAACCCGCGCATCCCACCGGAGTTGCGGGGGACATATGCCGGGCTGGCCCACCCCGCGGCGATCGAGCACCTGCACCGGCTCGGCGTCACCGCCGTCGAACTGCTCCCGGTCCAGGCCTTCACCCACGAACCGCACCTCGTGCAGCGGGGGTTGACGAACCACTGGGGCTACAACACCCTCGGCTTCTTCGCCCCCCATGCGATGTATGCGTCGACCACCGATCCGCAGGGGGTCCTCGACGAGTTCAAGGGGATGGTCCGCCTGCTCCACGAGGCCGGCATCGAGGTCCTTCTCGACGTCGTCTACAACCACACGAGCGAGGGGGACGGCCTCGGCCCGACCTACTCCTGGCGCGGGCTGGACAACCGGGCCTACTACCGGCTCGACGACCGCGGCGACTTCATCGACGTCACGGGCTGCGGCAACAGCCTCAACCTGCGCCACCCGATCGTGGCCCAGATGGTGCTGGACTCGCTGCGCTACTGGGTGACCGAGTGCCACATCGACGGCTTCCGCTTCGACCTGGCGGTCACCCTCGGCCGCGGCCGCTCCAGCGAGTACGACCCCGACCACCCGTTCCTCATCGCGCTGCGGACCGACCCGGTGCTCTCGCGGGTCAAACTCATCGCCGAGCCGTGGGACGTCGGCCCCGGCGGGTGGCGCACCGGCCAGTTCCCGCCACCGTTCCTGGAGTGGAACGACAAGTTCCGGGATGCGGCCCGCACCTTCTGGCTCAGTGACGTGCGGGCCGGCCGACACGGTCACCTCGGGCACGGCGTACGGGATCTGGCCACCCGACTGGCCGGCAGCCAGGACCTGTTCTACGCCCGGGACCGCGGGCCGCTCGCCTCGGTCAACTTCGTCACCGCGCACGATGGGTTCACCCTGGCCGATCTGACCGCCTACAACTACAAGCACAACGCCGCCAACGGTGAGGGGAACCGGGACGGCACGGAGGACAACCGGTCCTACAACCACGGCGAGGAGGGCTGGGCCGACGCGAGCGAGACGACGCTGGAGCTGCGGCGCCGCTCGATGCGCAACCTCATGGCCACCCTGTTCGTCTCCGCCGGGGTGCCGATGGTCAACGCCGGCGACGAGTTCGGCCGCACCCAGTGGGGGAACAACAACCCCTACTGTCTCGACATCGAGGACATGTGGTTCGACTGGGACCACGAGCCGTGGCAGGACGACCTCATCGACACGGCCGCGTTCCTCATCGCGCTGCGTCGCGGCAACCCGGCGCTGCGGCCGCGCAACTTCTTCACCGGTGAGACCGTCAACGAGGACGGCTCCGTCGACGTCGCGTGGTTCGGCGCCAACGGTCAACCGATGGACACCAGGCAGTGGGAGTCCGGGGCGACGCATACCCTCGCGATGCTCATCGACGGCACCTGGATGGGCGCCGACAGCATGCTCATCATCCTGCACGGCGGCACCGACGACACCGAGATCGCGCTGCCCGTCGCGCCGGGCCGGGACTGCTACGCCCTGCTGTGGGACTCCGCTTGGCCGAGGCCGCGGCCCGCGGAGGAGCCGCCGACCCGGATCCGTTCCGGTGCCACCGTCCCGATGACGGCCTCCAGTCTGCGCATCTATCGAGTGTGCGACCGGGTGTGACTGCGGCGCTGCTGCTACGTCCCGGCACCGTACTTCGGTAGCGTGGACGCTGTGACGCCCAAGCCGAAGAAGCAGCCGACGTCGACCGCGAAGCCGGCCGCACCCACCCCGACGACCGCGCCCACCACCGACCGCACCGCCCCGCCCGCACCGGCCCCGGCCGCCGCGAGTACCCCTGCCACCGGGGGGAACCCACCGTTGTCGGCACCGCCGCAGGTGCCGCTCGGCCGGATCCCCGTGCTGAACGTCCGACCCTGCGTGGACGGCGGCGCCCGACCGGCGAAGTCGGTCGTCGACGAGGAGTTCGACATCACCGCCAACGTGTTCCGGGAGGGACACGACGCGGTCAACGCGAGCGTCGTGCTCATCGACCCGGACGGGGTCGAGACGGTCCACCCGATGGAGTGCACGAACGTCGGGTTGAGCAGGTGGGAGGCCACCGTCTCGGCACCGCGCACCGGGCTGTGGCACTACCGGGTCGAGGGCTGGTCCGACCCCTACGGCACCTGGCGGCACGACGCGATGATCAAGATCGCCGCCGGGGTCGACGTCGAACTCATGCTCGAGGAGGGTGCCCGGGTCTTCGAACGCGCCCTGGCCGCCCCGATCGAGCGGACCGCCGAGCAGGAGCAGATCCTGCGCGCCGCGATCGCGACGTTGCGGGACACCGAGGCCGGGACCCAGGTCCGACTCGACGCCGGCGCGGCCGACCCGGCCCGCACCGAGATGACCGTGCGCCCGCTGCGGGAGATGGTCAGCCCGAGCCCCGCATACCCCCTCCTCGTCGAACGCACCCTCGCCCTCTGCGGGGCTTGGTACGAGATCTTCCCCCGCTCCGAGGGCGCCGTCCGGGACCCCCGGACCGGACTGTGGCGCAGTGGCACGCTGCGCACCGCGGCGCTGCGGCTGCCCGCGATCGCCGACATGGGCTTCGACGTCGTCTACCTCACCCCGATCCACCCGATCGGCACGACCGCCCGCAAGGGACCGAACAACACCCTCGACGCCGGACCGCACGACCCCGGCAGTCCGTATGCGATCGGCTCGCCGGACGGTGGCCACGACGCGATCCATCCCGACCTGGGCACCTTCGAGGACTTCGACCACTTCGTCGCCCGTGCCGAGGAGTTGGGCCTGGAGGTGGCGATGGACATCGCCCTGCAGTGCTCCCCCGACCACCCCTACGTCACCGAGCACCCGGAGTGGTTCTCCACCCGGGCCGACGGGACGATCGCGTATGCGGAGAACCCGCCGAAGAAGTACCAGGACATCTACCCGCTCAACTTCGACAACGACCCGGTCGGTGCCTACACCGAGATGCGTCGGATGATCCAGGTGTGGATCGACCACGGGATCAAGATCTTCCGGGTCGACAACCCGCACACCAAGCCGGTGCAGTTCTGGCAGTGGCTCATCGCCGACGTCGCCGAGGACCACCCGGAGGTCATCTGGCTGTCCGAGGCGTTCACCAAGCCGGCGATGATGCACACCCTCGCCAAGGTCGGGTTCCAGCAGAGCTACACCTACTACGCCTGGCGCAACACCAAACCCGAGTTGCAGGAGTACCTCACCGAGCTCTCCGGGGACGCGGCCGCCTACATGCGGCCCTCGTTCTGGCCGACGACGCACGACATCCTCACCCCCTACATGCAGTTCGGCGGCCCGACCGCGTGGAAGCTGCGGGCGGCGCTGGCGGCCACCCTCGTGCCGACGTACGGCATCTACGCCGGCTACGAGTTGCACGAGCACATCGCCCGGCCCGGTGCCGAGGAGCAGATCGACAACGAGAAGTACGAGTACAAGGACCGGGAGTGGTACCGCTACGAGAAGGGCGGTGACCGGGAGGGACAGTCCCTCGCCGGCTACCTGACCCGGATCAACGAGATCCGGCGGGCGCATCCGGCGCTGCACTGGCTGCGCAACATCGTCTTCCACCACGCCGACGACGCGAACATCATGGTGTTCAGCAAGCGGCGCCGGCTGCCGGCCGGACCGGACGGGACGAGGGCCGAGGACGTCGTCATCGTCGTCGCCAACCTCGACCCGCACAGCACCCGCGACAGCCAGATCCGGCTGTCCATGCCGGATCTCGGCATGGACTACCACGACCGGTTCGTCGCCCGGGACGAGATCACCGGGGCCGAATGGTCCTGGGGTGAGCACAACTATGTCCGGCTGGGTCCGGAGACCGAGCCCGTGCACATCGTCTCGGTCCGGAGGTGACCGGCGCCGATGCAAGGGATGTCCCTCCACCAACCCGGCCTGCGACATGACCGGGAGTGGTACAAGACGGCCGTGTTCTACGAGGTGCTCGTGCGCGGGTTCTCCGACACGACCGGCTCGGGCACCGGCGACTTCCAGGGCGTGATCAGCAAACTCGACTACCTCCAGTGGCTCGGCGTCGACTGCTTGTGGCTGCCGCCGTTCTACTCGAGCCCGTTGCGCGACGGCGGCTACGACATCGCCGACTACACGGCGGTGCTGCCCGAGTTCGGCACGATCGAGGACTTCCGCCAACTCGTCGCCGAGGCGCACGCCCGTGGCATCCGGATCATCACCGACCTCGTCATGAACCACACGAGCGATCAGCACGAGTGGTTCCAGGAGAGCCGCTCCGACCCGGACGGACCCTACGGCGACTTCTACGTCTGGTCCGACACCGACGAGCGCTACCAGGACGCCCGGATCATCTTCGTCGACACCGAGGAGTCGAACTGGACCTTCGACCCGGTCCGGCGGCAGTTCTTCTGGCACCGGTTCTTCTCCCACCAACCGGACCTGAACTACGAGAACCCGGCCGTGATGGAGGCGATGAAGGACATCGTCCGCTTCTGGATGGACCTCGGGATCGACGGCTTCCGCCTCGACGCGATCCCCTACCTCATCGAGGAGGAGGGGCACAACTGCGAGAACCATCCCCGCACCCATGAGCTCGTCGCCGAGATCCGCGCCATGGTCGATGCCGAATACCCCGGCCGGATCCTGCTCGCGGAGGCCAACCAGCCGCCCCGGGACGTCGTCGACTACTTCGGCACCGAGGACGCCCCCGAGTGCCAGATGTGCTTCCACTTCCCGGTCATGCCGATGCTCTTCTACGCCCTGCGCGGCGAGAAGGCGGACCCGATCATCGAGGTGCTCGCCGACACTCCGCCCATCCCCGCCGGCGGGCAGTGGGGCACCTTCTTGCGCAACCACGACGAACTCACCCTCGAGATGGTCACCCCGGAACAGCGTGCCGCGATGTACGGCTGGTACGCCCCCGATCCGCGGATGCGCGCCAACGTCGGCATCCGGCGACGCCTGGCCCCACTCCTGGACAACTCCCGTCCCGAGATCGAACTCATCCACGCGATGGTCCTCAGCCTGCCCGGCTCGCCGTGCCTGTACTACGGCGACGAGATCGGGATGGGCGACAACATCTGGCTCGAGGACCGCGACTCCTCCCGCACCCCGATGCAGTGGACCCCGGACCGCAACGCCGGCTTCTCCAGCGCCGACCCCGGCAAGCTCTACCTGCCGGTCATCAACTCACTGGTCTTCCACTACACGACCGTCAACGTCGAGGCGCAGATGGCGCACAGTTCCTCCCTGCTGCACTGGCTGCGCGGCATGCTCGCGGTGCGCCGGGCCCACCCCGTCTTCGGGCTCGGGGACTTCGCGATCGCCCCGAACACCAACGACCACATCCTCTCGTTCGTGCGGGCCCACCCCGAGCCGTTGCCGGCCGAGGCCCGCTCCGCCCAGGCGGTCCTGTGCGTCAACAACCTCTCCTCGCGGCCGCAGGCGGCGACGATCACCCTCCCCGACGAGTTCGCGGACGCGGTGACCTTCGACCTGTTCGGCGGCGCCGGCTTCCCCGACATCAGGGCCGACGGCACGATCACCCTCACCCTCGGCTCCCGCGACTTCTTCTGGCTCGGGCTGCAGCCGGCCACGACGAAGGAGACCCGTGGCTGAACTGCACAAAGGGACCACACTCACCCCCTCCAAGCTGGACCTGCTGACCGGATGGATGGGGGCGCAGCGGTGGTATGCGGCCAAGGGCTGCACACCGCGCCTCGAGTCGCTCGCGGCCTGGCGACTCGGCGACCCCGACGGTGCGGTCGGGATCGAGACCCACCTCGTCCACGACACCGGCGGCCCGGAACCGGTCACCTATCAGGTGCCGCTCACGTATCGGGACGCACCGGTCGACGGTCTCGAACCCGCCCTCGTCGGCACGATGGAGCACGGGGTCCTCGGCCGCCGCTGGGTCTACGACGCGACCCACGATCCGGTGTATGCGCGACAACTGCTCGCCCTGATCCTCGCCCGGGTGCGGGCCGAGTCGAGCAGCGCCTCCGACACCCTCGACGACCGGTTCGTCCCGGCCGATCCGGCCGGCGGGCCGGACCTGACCGTCACCGGGAGCCGGGTCCTCGTCGGGGAGCAGTCCAACACCTCGATCATCATCGACACCGTCGACGCGGACGGCACCCCCCGCCCGGTCATCGTCAAGGTCTTCCGGACGATCGCCGACGGGGAGAACCCCGACGTCGTCCTGCAGAGCGCGCTGCGCGCCGCCGGGTGCGACCGGGTGCCCGACGTCGTCGGTGCCGTCCTCGGCTCGTGGCCGCTGCCCGGCGGGAACGGCACCGCCCACGGCCACCTCGCCTTCGCCCAGGAGTTCATCCCTGGATCGGAGGACGCCTGGCGGGTCGCCCTGCGCGCGGCCCGGACCGGGACCGACTTCACCACCGCCGCCCGGGACCTCGGCGCGACGACCGCACTCGTGCATACCCTCCTGGCGCAGTCCCTGCCCACCCAGCCGCCGTCCCGCGCCGACATCGACCGGATCACCGCCGTCATGCGACGCCGGCTGGCCGCCGCCAGTGAGCTCGTGCCCGCCATCGCCGAGCGGGCTGCCGAGATCGAGTCGGTGTTCCGCGCCGCGGAGGACGCCACCTGGCCGGTGCTGCAACGGATCCACGGCGACTACCACCTCGGTCAGGTGTTGCACTCCCCCGACCGAGGCTGGTTGCTGCTCGACTTCGAGGGTGAGCCGCTGCGTCCGCTGGCCGAACGCACCCAACCGGACTCCGCCTTCCGAGACATCGCGGGCATGGTGCGCTCGCTGGACTACGCTGGCGGTTCCGTCGAGCAGGAGGATCCCACCGCCGATGCCCGGGCGTGGGTGGACAATGGCGTCACCGCCTTCCTCGAGGGGTACACCAGTCACGGCGACGATCCGCGCCGGCACGACCCGCTGCTGTGTGCCTTCCTCCTCGACAAAGCCCTGTACGAAGTTGTCTACGAGGCTCGCAACCGGCCCTCGTGGCTGGCCATCCCGGTGGCCGCCATCAACCGCCTCCTGGATTCCCCCGGAGCGGCCCGACCCGAGCCACTCGACGAAAGAGGTCCGAGCGCGTGAGCCCCACTCCCGCCCATGAAGTCCCCGGAGCGATCGCCGCATTCGTCCAGGGCCGTCATCAGCAACCCCATGACCTCCTCGGCCAACACCTCGTCGACGACGGCTTGATGCTGCGGTGCTACCGCCCGCTCGCGAGCCGGGTCCGGGTGCGTTTCGAGGACGGCGAGATCCTCGACCTGACGCACGAGTCCCAGGGGGTGTGGCGCGGGGTGCGCACGAGCACCGACCGCACCATGGACTACCGGGTCCTCACGACGTGGGGGGACGGGGTCGAGCACGAGGGTGACGACCCCTACCGGTTCGCCCCGACCCTCGGCCCGATCGACCTGCACCTCATCGGTGAGGGCCGCCACGAGCAGTTGTGGACCGTCCTCGGCGCCCACGTGCGCCGCTACGACGGTCCCCTCGGGCAGGTCGTCGGCACCTCGTTCGCGGTCTGGGCGCCGCGCGCCCGCAGCGTGCGCGTCATCGGCGACTTCAACGACTGGGACGGCTCCGGCCACGCCATGCGACTGCTCGGTTCGAGCGGGGTGTGGGAACTGTTCGTACCCAACGTCGGTGACGGTGCCGCATACAAGTTCGAGATCCGCGGCGCCGACGACCAGGTGCGGGCCAAGGCCGACCCGCTGGCCCGCCGCACCGAGTGCCCGCCGCGCACCGCCTCGATTGTCACCGAGAGCACCTACGAGTGGGGTGACGAGGACTGGATGGAGCAGCGTCGGCAGCGGGACGCGCACAGCGGGCCGATGAGCATCTACGAGGTGCACCTCGGGTCCTGGCGGCAGGGCCAGAGCTATCGGGAACTGGCCGAGCACCTCGTCAACTACGTCGTCGACCTCGGCTTCACCCACGTCGAACTCATGCCCGTCATGGAGCACCCCTACGGACCCTCGTGGGGATACCAGGTCACCGGCTACTTCTCCCCCACCGCCCGGATGGGCACCCCGGACGACTTCCGTTATCTCATCGACCGGCTGCACCAGGCCGGCATCGGGGTCATCCTCGACTGGGTCCCCGGACACTTCCCCAAGGATGCCTTCGCCCTGGCCCGCTTCGACGGACTGCCCCTGTACGAGCACCCGGACCCGCGGCGCGGTGACCAGCCCGACTGGGGCACCCACGTCTTCGACTTCGGCCGCCGCGAGGTGCGCAACTTCCTCGTCGCCAACGCCTGCTACTGGCTCGAGGAGTTCCACGCCGACGGGCTGCGCGTCGACGCGGTCGCCTCGATGCTCTACCTGGACTATTCCCGCAGCGACGGTCACTGGCTGCCGAACGAGTACGGCGGCCGGGAGCACCTCGAGGCGATCGGGCTGCTCCAGGAGGCCAACGCGACCGCCTACAAGCGCAACCCGGGGATCGTCATGATCGCCGAGGAGTCCACGTCCTGGCCGGGGGTGACGAAGGCGACGAGCGAGGGCGGCCTGGGCTTCGGGCTGAAGTGGAACATGGGCTGGATGAACGACTCGCTGCGCTACCTGAACCAGCAGCCGATCCACCGTCAGTACCACCACAACCTGCTGACCTTCGCGCTGATGTACGCGTTCAGCGAGAACTACGTCCTGCCCATCAGCCACGACGAGGTCGTCCACGGCAAGGGCTCGCTGCTCAACAAGTCGCCGGGCAGCCGCTACGACCAGTTGGCCACGCTGCGCGCCTACCTCGCCTACATGTGGTCCCACCCGGGCAAGCAACTGCTCTTCATGGGCTCCGAGTTCGCCCAGTCCAGCGAGTGGGCCGACGGCCGCTCCCTCGACTGGTGGCTGCTCGACCACCCGGCGCACTACCGGGTGCACGCCCTGGTCAAGGAGCTCAACCGGCTCTACCGCGCCCACCCGGCGTTCTGGATGCTCGACTCCTCCGCCGCCGGCTTCGAGTGGCTCGACGCCGACGACAACGGCGGCAACACGGTCTCGTATCTACGCTTCGCCGACGCCGAGCGCACCGGCGACGTCGTCGCGGCGGTGATCAACTTCAGCGGTGACGCCAAGGAGTGGATCAAGGTCGGGCTGCCCCGCGGCGGCCGGTGGCGGGTCGCGCTGGACACCTGCGGCTTCGACGAGTTCAGCTCACCGTCCCAGGCCGACCGGATCCTCGACGCCGAGGCCGAGCCGTGGCACGGTCAGCCGTTCAGCGTCACCGTGCGCCTCGCGGCCCTGAGCGGCCTGTATCTCGTGCCGGTCGAGGACGACACCGTGACGGGCGAGGTCGTCGCCGACGACACGGTGGTGCCACCCGCGTCACCCACGACGCGCACGACACCATCCTGATCCCAGACCCCCATCACGGTGCTGCCACCCGCGTCATCCACGACGCGCACGACACCATCCTGACCCCCCACCCCATCACGGTGGTGCCACCCGCGTCATCCACGACGCGCATGGCACCACCGTGACTAGGCGTCGGGACGGCGCGGCTCGACCGCAACGGACGTGGGCGACAGGACGGCACTGATGACGACCGGCGTGCCCGCCGCAACGGGCTCGCCGGAGCGCGCGTTCAGGGTCGTGACGTGCCCGGAGGCCACAATCGAGACGGTCCCGAACCCGCCCGCCGGGATGTCCGTGACGACCGTGGCGTCCCGACCGACGAGACCGCCAGTGCGCCCGTCGGCCTCGTCGCCACCCTTGGTGAGTCGGGTCCGGACGAAGCCGGCACCGAGCCCGATGATCGCGCCGAGGACGAGTCCGACGACGACGGCGAGCCCGGTCGAGGCGCCGGCGTTGAGGGCCAGAGCGCCGCCGAAGCCGAAGGCGGTGAGGAACGCGGCGACAGCGGGTCCGGAGATCACGTCGCCGAGGATGTCGAGAACCCCGTCGCGGACGAGAGTGATGAGGAGCAGCACAACGCCCACGCCGCCGATGATGAGGAACAGAGTCACGGGTGTGGGCCCCCCAACCTGGATATCGGATGATCGGATGCCGCTCGGGCGGCCCGCTGTCAGGGTCGGGCGCGGGACGCATCCGGCATCGGGGCGACCCGCTCCCCTGAGTGTATGCGGTCCCCCGGTTCGTCGGACCCCGCAAGTTCCGCGTCCTCGGCCGGTGCTCCCGTGCCGCCGCCCCTCCCCCTCGTGGGGTCGGAGTGCAAGGATGGACGGTATGAGCAGCAGTCGTGCCGGCCAGCCCGCCCAGCCCTCCGATCTCGTCGACATCGCCCATCTCGTCACCGCCTACTTCACCGAGCAGCCCGATCCGGACAATGTCGACCAGCAGGTCGCGTTCGGCACCTCCGGCCACCGTGGTTCGAGTCTGCGGACCTCGTTCAACGAGGACCACATCCTCGCCACGACGCAGGCCATCGTCGACTACCGACGCGAGCAGGGCTTCGACGGCCCGCTCTTCCTCGGCCGCGACACCCACGGACTCTCCGAGCCAGCCTGGGCGACCGCTCTGGAGGTGCTCGCCGGCAACGACGTCACCGTCCTGATCGACGCCGACGACCGCTTCACCCCGACCCCCGCGCTCTCGCACGCGATCCTGCGCGCCAATCACGGCAAGATCAGCCGGGTCGACGACCTCACCGCCTCAGGTCTGGCCGACGGGATCGTCGTCACCCCGTCGCACAATCCGCCCCAGGACGGCGGGTTCAAGTACAACCCGCCCCACGGCGGTCCGGCCGACTCCGATGCGACGAAGGTCATCGCGGCCACCGCCAACGACTACATCCGGGCCGGTCTCGCCGGGGTCAAGCGGATCCCGTTGCGCCGGGCCCGCGCGCACGCCCAGACCTACGACTTCCTCGGCACCTATGTCGACGACCTGCCGGCCGTGCTCGACCTGGACCGGATCCGCGAGGCAGGCGTGCGGATCGGTGCCGACCCCCTCGGGGGCGCCGCTGTCGACTACTGGGCCGCGATCGCCGAGCGGCACCGGCTCGACCTGACCGTCGTCAACCCGCTCGTCGATGCGACCTGGCGGTTCATGACCCTGGACTGGGACGGCAAGATCCGGATGGACTGCTCCTCCCCCGCGGCGATGGCCAGTCTGATCGACCAGCGCGACGCATACGACATCGCCACCGGCAACGACGCGGACGCCGACCGGCACGGGATCGTCACCCCCGACGGTGGCTTGATGAACCCGAACCACTACCTCGCCGTCGCGATCCAATACCTCTTCGGCGGGGCCCGTCCGCAGTGGCGGGCCGACGGATTCATCGGCAAGACCCTCGTCTCGTCCTCGATGATCGACAAGGTCGCCGCCGACCTCGGTCGGCGACTCGTCGAGGTCCCGGTCGGGTTCAAGTGGTTCGTGCCCGGTCTGCTCGACGGGTCCGGACCGTTCGGTGGCGAGGAGTCCGCGGGAGCCTCGTTCCTGCGCCGGGACGGGTCGGTCTGGACCACGGACAAGGACGGCATCATTCTCGCGCTGCTCGCCGCGGAGATCCTCGCGGCCACCGGCCGGACTCCGAGCCAGTTGTATGCGGACCTCACCTCCCGGCACGGCGAACCGGCCTATGCCCGGGTGGACGCGCCGGCGAACCGTGAGGAGAAGGCCAAACTCGCGGCGCTGTCCCCGGCTGCGGTGACGGCGGATTCCCTTGCCGGGGAGACGATCACGGCCAAACTGACCGAGGCGCCCGGCAACGGAGCCGCGATCGGTGGGCTCAAGGTCGTCACCGAGTCGGCGTGGTTCGCGGCCCGCCCCTCCGGGACCGAGGACGTCTACAAGATCTACGCCGAGTCCTTCCGCGGACCGGAGCATCTGGCGCAGGTCCAGGCCGAGGCGCGCGAGGTCGTCAGTGCCGCACTGGCCTGACGGAATTGGAGTGGACCCCCGTTCGCCATACCTCGTCCGTCGATGGCAGACTTTCGGCATGGCAGCCAATGAGAAGCTCGTGGAACAGGCGACCGAGGCAATGGGCGCCGCAGAGGTGACCGCGATCCCGTCGGCCCGGACCGTCCTCGGCGGTTCCGCTGCCGCGCTGTCCAGCGGGTAGGCCCTGCTGCGCGCCGGGGTGAAGTTCGCGACCGAGGCCTCGCGCATCGCGGTCGGTCGCTCGGATGTGACCCCGGCCCGGGGCGACTGGCGGTTCAAGGACCCGACGTGGACCGAGAACCCGATCTTCAGCCGGATCGCGAAGACCTACCTGGCGGCGAGCAATGCCGTCGACTCGGTCGTGGACAACCTCGCCAAGGAGGCCCCGCACCGGGCCGATCAGGCGCGGTTCGTCGCCGGCATCCTGACCAGCGCCCTGGCCCCGACGAACTACCTGCTCGGCAATCCGGCGGCGATGAAGCGGGCCTTCGAGACCGGCGGCTCGAGTCTGGTCAGCGGGGTCGGCAACTTTCTCCACGACATGCGCCACAACGGCGGGATGCCCTCGATGGCCAAGCCAGGGGCGCTCAAGGTCGGTGAGGACCTGGCGATCACACCGGGAGATGTCGTCCACCGGGACCACGTCGCCGAGTTGCTCCAGTACACCCCGACGACCGCGAAGGTGCGGCAGCGACCCGTCTTGGTCATCCCGCCGCCGATCGGCCGCTACTACTTCCTCGATCTGCGGCCCGGCCGCAGTTTCGTCGAGTACTCGGTCAGTCGCGGACTGCAGACCTTCCTGATCAGTTGGCGCAACCCCAGCCCCGACGAGGCGGAGTGGGATCTGGACACCTACACCGAGCGGGTCCTCGAAGCCATCGACACCGTTCGCGAGATCACCGGGTGCGACGAGATCAGCACGATCGGCTTCTGCGCCGGTGGCATCCTCAACACCCTGGCGATGAACTATCTCAGCGCCCAGGGCGAGCGCAAGGTCCACAACGCGGCCTACGCGGTCACCCTGCTCGACTTCGGCCGGTCCGCCCCGATCGGGGCCTTCTCCTCGGCCCGCCTGCTCGACGTCGCCCGGGCCAACTCGCAACGCCAGGGAGTCATCAGCGCCCAGGCGATGGGGTCGGTGTTCAGTTGGATGCGGCCGAACGACCTCGTCTGGAACTACTGGGTCAACAACTACCTCATGGGTCAGGACCCGCCGGTGTTCGACATCCTGTCGTGGAACGCCGACGGGACCAACCTCCCGGCCTGCCTGCACAAACAGTTCCTCGACATCTTCCAGTTCAACCCGATCGTCAAGAGCGGCGCGCTCACCGTGCTCGACACCCCGGTGGACGTCGCCTCGATCCACGTGCCGATCTACGTCACCGGCGCGATCAACGATCACCTGACGCCGTGGAAGGGCTGCTACCAGACGACCCAGGTGCTGTCCTCGACGGATGTCACCTTCGCGTTGAGCAACGCCGGCCACATCGCCAGCCTGGTCAACCCGCCGGACAACCCCAAGGCGAGCTATTACACCGGCCCGGTGACCCGCGGTGAGGGCGCGGACACGTGGCGAGCCGGCGCCTCCCAGGTCCAGGGGTCGTGGTGGGAGCACTGGGCGGACTGGGCGAACAAGCGCGGCGGCAAGCTCATCCCGGCGCCGACGAGCGCCGGCTCCGAGACCTACCCGTCGTTGGGCTCGGCTCCGGGCAGTTACGTCAGCCGTGCCAACTGAGCCGACGCACCGACGATGAAGCCCATTCGTGGCCACACTGTGCGTGGCCTGCGTTGGGTCGAGCGCGGCCATGGGGTCCCGGTGCTCATCCTGTCCGGATTCGGGGTGGCCGAGTCGGTGCTCGGCCCGTTGGCCGACCGGCTCGCAGCCCGGCATCACGTCCTGACCTTCGACGCCAGCGGCGTCGGTGGCTCATGGCGCCGACGCGCCCCCGTCACCACTGCCCAGATGGCCCACGATGCCCTGGATGTGCTGGATCACCATCACATCGACCGCGCCCACGTCTACGGCATCTCACTCGGTGGCATGGTCGCCCAGGAGGTGGCCTTGGCGGCACCGCACCGGCTGCGGTCCCTCATCCTGGCCAGCACGAGCGCCGGTGGATGGAGTGCCCCGTCGCCAGGTCCGGTGACCATGGCCCGGGAGCTGGCCCGCTCCGGGCATCTGCTGACCGGGGTGGCCCGCCCCTCGAAGCGCACCTCCTTCCGTCAGGCGTGGGCGGCGGCCACCCATGATGCGACCGGCCGGCTCGATCAGATCAGCGCGCCGACGCTGATCCTGCACGGGGCCCGGGACCGCCTGGTGCCCAGAGGCAACGGCGTGATCCTGGCCCGCGGGATCCCGGATGCCGAACTGCACGTCCTGCCCGGACGCAACCACCTGTTCCCGCTCGATCCCGCGGATCCGGCCGTCGCCCTCGTCGAGGACCGGATCGCCCGGCTCGAGCAGCCCCTGGTCCCGTCCGCGCCGGCACCGGCCGGCCGCCCTGCCCCGGTCGCGGTCGCCGGGCAACTCGTGCGGACCGTCCTGGCACCGGCGCTGCCCAGCATGCGTCTCATGCGCACGATGGTCGACCGGAGATACTGACCCGATCCACTGGGCGAAGGCAGCGCGCAGCGGAGCGCTCCCTGCTTCCAGCATGGCTCAGCCGAGTCGGGCCGTCTCGTCCCGCACCCACAGGTCGATGAGCCCACCGAAGTGCCCCTCGAAGCGGTCCCACTCGTGGGCCGGGTACGTGGAACGGATCGTCCGGGTGAGCAGCCCCCGGAACGCGTCGGAGGCGACCCAGTCGAGGACCATCTCATCGAGGTGCGGCAGCGCCTCGGCACAGAACTCCCAGTACCGGTCGGTGTCGAAGTGTTCGTCGGCGAGCCGCTGATAGGCGCCGAGTTTGGCTCCGTAGTCGAGGGATTCGTCATCGGCGATGTCGAACCACGGCTGGCTGTCGACCTGGGTCTTGGCGGCCCGATCGGTGACGACGCAGAAAACCGACCACCGCAGCAGCGCCTTCATCGCCCACGGGAAGTAGTAGTGCAGGGAGGTCACGGCCACGTCCGGGCAGGCGTTGGCGTAGTCGATCGGGTAGATGACGTCGTCCTTGACGAGCATCTCGCAACTGTTGAACTCCCACCGGAAGAAGGCATTGACGGTCTGGCTGATCGTCCGGCACTCCTGCCCCGCGGCATCGGAGAGGAAGCCGTGCGAGACCGCATACCGGTCGTGCATCGGCTCATCGGGCTGGAACTTCATCACCATCGACTCCGGCCCGATCGTCAGGGCCCGGGCGAAGACGTCGTAGTCGTCGATCGACTCCTGCAGGTGCATGAGCATCTCACCGGACTCGTCGTAGGCGCGGTGCAGGTCGTCGACATCCTTGACGCGGGAGACCCCCCGCCAACCGCCGCCGTCGAAGGGCTTCATGAAGAGGGGGTAGCCCATGCTCTCCGCGATCGCGTCCAGGTCGAAGGCCCGGTTGTACTTCGCCGAGGTGTAGGCCCAGCGTGAGTTGTCGACCGGGTTCTTGTAGGGCACGAGGACGGTCTCCGGAACCTTCATCCCGAGCCGGATCAGGGCGCAGTAGGCGGAGTGTTTCTCCATCGACTGGAACGTGAACGGGCTGTTGAGCAGGTAGACGTCGTCCATCAGGGAGACCTTCTTCAGCCACTCCCGCGGGTGGTAGTACCAGTAGGCGAGCCGGTCGACGACGAGGTCCTGGCGTGCTCGGTCGCGCAGGTTGAACGGCTCGATCGTCATCCGCTCGGTGCGGATCTCGTGGGTCGACCCGTCACCGAGGGTGATGACGCCGAGCCGCGCTGCAAGGGTCTCGAACGCGGTCGGCCAGTCCTCCTCGGCGCCCAGGAGCAATCCGATGAGGTGCGAACGATCCGGACCAGTCATGGTCGATCTCCTTCCGGCGTAGTGCTGGCGACTCTAGACGAAGCGCGGCAGGTGGTGGGCGAGTTGCCGTTGCCACCACGGCCAGTCGTGTGCGCTGTCGTGTCCCCAGACGTCGAGTTCGTGACGAATGCCCTTATCCCGCACCGCCGCAGCGAACTCCATGGTGCCGGGGAACGCCCGGGTCGGGTCCCACTCGAACGGGCCCTGCCCGACGATGAGGAGCAGGGAGACCCGGGAGCGGAGCCAGTCGAGGTGGTCGCCGTGCAGGTTGGGGACGTAGGACATCGGGTTGGCGAAGTAGGTCGCGTCCCCGAGTTCGCCGAAGCCGCGGAAGCTCGCCGGGTCGTAGTTGCCGGACATCGCGATCGCGAGCGGGAACAGGTCGGCCCGCGAGAGCGCGGCCTGCACCGCGTGGTACGCGCCCATCGATACCCCGGTGGTCATGATGTCCATCGGACCGCCGAGTTCCTCGTAGATCCACGGGACGACGGAGTCGGTGAGCCAGCGCTGGTAGATCCCGTGCCGGTGGGCCCGCTCCTCGGTCGGGATGTCGTAGGCGGACCACGTCCAGTCATCGAGGGTGTCGACGGCGAAGACGCTGACCCGGCCGGCGTCGATGAGCGGGGCGATCGCGTCGATGAGGCCGAAATCGGCCGGTTGCCAGGCCTGCCCGGCCTCGGAGGGGAACATCAGCAGGGGTCGGCCGAAGTGTCCGTACCGGATCACCTGCAGGTCCCGTGGGCCGCCGGGGACGTTCATCCGGCGCTGGGTCACACGCCCGTTGAAGTGCATGAGACCGACCCTAGTGGTCGGCAACCTGCCGGGGCCGCGGAAACGCTCAGAACAGTGCGCTCATCAGGGCGGTGCGTCCCCGACGGACCCGCTCATCGGCCGGTCCGACGACCTCGAACAGCTCGAGCAGGTGGGTGCGGACCCGGTCCCGGTCGGCACCTGCGGTCGTGCGCACGAGGTCGACGAGTCGGGTGAAGGCATCCTCGACGTGGCCGCCGAGGACGTCCAGGTCGGCGACGAGGAGTTGGGCGTCGACATCATCGGGTCGCTCCGCGGCGGCCGCGCGGGTGGCGGCCAGATCGACCCCGTCGGTGCGCTCCAGCAGTCCGATCTGGGCGAGCCCGAGCCGAGCCTCCTCGTCCTGCGGATTCTCCGCGAGTGCGTCCTGGTATGCGGTGCGCGCCGCAGCGTAGTCCCCCGCCTCGATCGCGGTGAAGGCCGCGTCGTGGTGGGGCGAGAGCGGCTCCTCCGCCGGCTCGCTCGCTGCCGCGGCATCCGGACCGTCGGTGCTGGCGACGGTACCGGTGACACCCTGCTGGGTGGCCAGATCGACGAGTTGACCGAAGAGGGTGGCCACCTCGTCCTCGGGGTACACGCCGCCGAAGAGTGGGACGGGCCGGGCCTGGACCAGACCGAAGAGGGTGGGCACGCTCTGCACCTGGAAGGCCTGGCGGATGTTGAGCTCGGTCTCGATGTCGGCGGTCATCACCCGCAGCCGTCCGCCGGTGCGCCGGGCGGCTGCGACGACGATGTCGATGAACTGTGCCGACTCCGGGATCGAGCGGGAGTAGAGCACGAGCACGGCCGCCACCGACGTGGTTGTGGCCACCGCCTGCTGGAAGGTTCCATCCGTGACCTCGACGACCTCGCCCGGTCCGGACGGCGACGTGTCGCTCGCCCCGGGGCCGGTCGCTGCGGGGGCCGGGCGGTTCTTCAGGGCGGACAGATCGACGGCGCCGCGCAGGGCGGCGGCGGAGAAGGGGGATGCAGACATGGCCACCATTGTTCCCTACGTCCGTGGTCGGGTCCGGGTCCGGGCGATCAGGTGCCCTCGGCGCGCAGCGTGATCTCCTCGGCGCCGACGATGTGCGCCGGCGAACCCTTGGGCGCAACGAGAATGAGGTTCTCGAGGGAGTCGGCGGTGAACTCCTTGGTCACCACCTTCTTACCGGACAGTCGCTGCAAGGTGCCGTCCTGGATCTTGAGCTCCTTGGCCTTGTCGGAGAGGGCGACCTTGTCGGTGCGGACCATCTGCCCGAGTGCGACGAACCCACCGTCGGCGGTGGCGAAACTGGCGACACTGTCGGCGACGAGGGCGTGAGTCTGAGCAACTTTGCCCAGATCACCGAGCGCGTCGGCCTGAATCTTGGCGTTACGGTTCAGGCTCGTGGCGTAGGCGTCCTCGATAGCGACGGTATCGACCTTGGCCGGTTTGGGGAAGGTGATCGCCGAGCCGTAGTCGGTGAAGAGGTCGGAGGCGGCGATCTTCTCCTCCGTGGTCGCGACCGCGAAGGCCGCGCCGTCGGAGAAATCGCCCAGGGCCGGGATCGCGGTGCCACCGAGGAGCGGAGCGGTCGCGTAGAGCTTGAACCGTTCGCTCGCGGCGGTCGAGACCAGGATGTGGAGGGACTGGACCTGGGTCGTCTCGTCGAGGGTCGCGGCGAGGATCGCGCGGGGCCAGTCACCTCCGGCGGAGACGGCCAGGATCGTCGGTGTGGGCTGGACCGTGACCGCCGCAGTGGTCGACCCGGAGGAGATGCCCCGGGCCCCGATGACGCGCACAGCCGGTCCGGTGGCGGCTGCTTGGACCTCCTCGGTCGAGCTTGCGGCGGCGACCTCACCGAGGACCCGGGCCGCGATCTGCTCGGCCGCCTCGATCCGCAACGGCGCGCCGACCTCGGCCGCCTCGGTCGGGGCCGGTTGGAGGTGGACGATCCGCTCCTCGATGCCGCAGCCGGAGAGCAGGATGAGTCCCGCTGCGGTGGTGGCGGTGAGCAGGCGACGGGTCAGGTGGTGGCGGGGGCGGCTCATCGGGCCACCTCCGTCCCGGTGGGCTCCGGTTGGTCCTGCGTGGCCGGGGCAGCCTCCGGTGCCGCCGCACGAGGCGTCCGGCGCAGGACCAGGGCGAGTCCCACGAGCGCCAGGAGCACGCCGGCGAAAATGAGGGAGAGTGCCTGGTAGAACCAGGCCGGATTGGTCCACGTCATCTCCAGCGAGGTGAGGCGTTGGTCCGGCGCGGTCGTGATGATCATCGTCTCGGGGGCGTTCTCCAGGTCGCCCTCGATCGTCGCCGTCCCGGAACTCGACTGCTGGCTGCGCCACAGATCCGCATTCGCCGGGGCGATCGGATCGGTCGTGCCCGTGTGTTCGGTGAGCAGGTGCCACTCGCGCACATCGATGCCGGTGACCCGTGCATACCTGCTGGTCCCCAGGAGGGCCTGGGCATCCGAGGGCCGGGCGACCGAGATCGTGATCGGCACATCGTCGGCAGCGGTCGCGGTGATCGTCAACGGGATGTCGGTGCGGGCGTTGGTGCTCGCGTCGATGACGACGGGCAGCCCGGCCGGGGGTCGGGTCGTGAAGGTCGCCGCGCCATCGGTCCCGAGGGCCCGGGCGAACCAGCCGCCGAAGACGAGCACGGCGAGACCGACGAGGAGCAGGAGGGCACCGATGAGGCGCCGCAGGATCGTGGTCACGAGGGTCGAAGTTCCTTAGTGCAAGCGGTTCCGGGTGCCGTTGTGCTCACCCGGCGGTCGGCGTCATCCAGCCGACCGGCAGTCGCCGCGCACAGCGCGACAGCACTCCACGATGACAAACAATGCGCCCAGGTCACAAATCGGCAACGTTTTCCCAGGCGGTCCCCGGGTGTTCTCGGTGTTCTCCCAGACCTGGTTCTCCCAAGCCTGCCGACAGTTCAGGGCTCGACGAGTGAGGCGACGAGGTCGTCTGCGGCAGCATACGGGTCAACTCGTCCATCGAGGACGTATTGGGCGAGGTCGGCGAGCCGATGACCAGAACGCAGATCCCCCATCCGCTGGCGCAGGGTCTGCATCGCGATCGCCTCGATCTCGTCCGCGGCGCGGCGCAGTCGGCGCTGGCCCAGTATGTTGTGGCTGCGCAGCCACTCCAAGTGCTTCTCGACCGCGTCGAGAACCTCATCAACACCGTCGTGGTCCGCCGCGACGGTCTTCAGCACCGGAGGCCGCCACAATCCCGGTTCGGTGCGATCGCCGAGGCTGATCATGTGGCGCAGATCGCGCACCGTGGCTTCCGCCCCCTCCCGGTCGGCCTTGTTGACCACGAAGATGTCCCCGATCTCGAGGATGCCCGCCTTGGCGGCCTGGATACCGTCCCCCATACCCGGCGCCAGCAGCACCAGGGAGGTGTCAGCCAAGCCGGCAATATCGACCTCACTCTGCCCGACTCCGACCGTCTCGACGATGATGACGTCACAGCCGGCGGCGTCGAGGACCCGGATCGCCTGCGGGGTGGCCCATGAGACCCCGCCGAGGTGGCCGCGGCTGGCCATGGAGCGGATGTAAACCTCCGAGTCCAGGGAGTGCTCGGACATCCGGATCCGATCACCGAGAATCGCTCCGCCGGAGAACGGTGAACTGGGATCGATCGCAAGCACCCCGACCCGCTTCCCGCGTTGGCGCAGAGCTGTAACGAGGGCATTGGTCGAGGTGGACTTGCCGACCCCAGGAGCGCCGGTGATGCCGACGATGTGGGCTTTCCCGGCATGGGGCATGAGTGCCGCCATGACCTCCCGCAGCACCGGGTGAGCGTTTTCTCCGAGGGAGATGAGTCGGGCCACGGCACGCGGCTGCCCGGCTCTGGCCGCTTCGACCAGAGCCGGGACGTCGACCGGGCGTCGGGGGGAGATTTCGTTCAGGACGTCAACTCTGGGCCGGGACCTTGACGATGAGGGCGTCGCCCTGACCGCCGCCGCCGCAGAGCGCAGCGGCACCGACGCCGCCGCCGCGACGCTTGAGCTCGCGGGCCAGGTGCAGGGTGATCCGCGCTCCGGACATCCCGATCGGGTGGCCCATCGCGATCGCGCCACCGTTGACGTTGACCTTGTCGGCGTCGATGCCGAGTTCCTTGGTCGATGCCAGGCCGACGGCGGCGAAGGCCTCGTTGATCTCGACGAGGTCGAGGTCGCTGGGGTTGATGCCCTCCTTGGCGCAGGCGGCCTCGATGGCGCGGGCCGGCTGGGACTGCAGGGTCGAGTCCGGTCCGGCGACGACGCCGTGGGCGCCGATCTCGGCGAGCCAGGACAGGCCGAGCTCCTCGGCCTTGGACTTCTTCATGACGACGACCGCGCAGGCGCCGTCGGAGATCTGCGAGGCGGAGCCGGCGGTGATCGTGCCGTCCTTGCGGAAGGCCGGACGCAGGCTGCCGAGCGATTCGGCGGTGGTGTCGGCCCGCACGCCCTCGTCGTTCTTGAACTCGATCGGCTCACCGCGACGCTGCGGGATGGAGACGGTGACGACCTCGTCGTCGAAGAGCCCGTCCTTCCAGGCCTTGGCCGCCAACTGGTGGCTGCGGGCGGCGAACTCGTCCTGCTCGGCGCGGGTGAACTCGAGATCGCCGGTGTTGGCGGACTCGGTCAGCAGACCCATCGCCTGGTCGGTGAAGGCGTCCCAGAGCCCGTCGAAGGCCATGTGGTCGCGCATCGTGACGTCGCCGTACTTGAAGCCGTCGCGGGACTTCTCGAGCAGGTGCGGGGCGTTCGTCATCGACTCCTGGCCACCGGCGACGACGACCTCGAACTCACCGGCGCGGATGAGCTGGTCGGCCAGGGCGATCGCGTCCACGCCGGACAGACAGACCTTGTTGATCGTCAGCGCGGGAACGGTCATCGGGATGCCGGCCTTCGTCGCGGCCTGGCGGGCCGGGATCTGGCCCTCGCCGGCGGTGAGGACCTGGCCCATGATGACGTAGTCGACCTGCTCGGGGGTCACGCCGGACTTCTCGAGGGCTCCCTTGATGGCGAAGCCACCGAGGTCGGAACCGGAGAAGGTCTTCAGCGAGCCGCTCATGCGCCCCATGGGGGTACGGGCGCCGGCGACGATGACAGTGGGATCGGCGGACATGGTTGTGCCTTTCGCGAAGGGATCGTGTGCGGGCAGCGCGGTATGCCCTGCGTACCGTCGACTCTAGCGATGCGTCCGGATCGCTCCCACCCCTTCCCCTCGTGACCCTGGCTACACCGACTCCCTGCAGCGGGGCGAACCTCACTACGGTGGGCTCCATGAATGCCGAGACGAGCCCCGCCGCCCCGCTGCCCACCGACCTGTTCACCGCCATCGACCACGTCGGTGTCGCGGTCGCCGATCTCGACGAGGCGATCGCGTTCTACCGGGACACCTACGGGATGCGGATGCTCCACGAGGAGGTCAACGAGGAGCAGGGCGTCCGTGAGGCGATGATGGGCGTCGGCGACTCCGGCTCCTGCATCCAGTTGCTCGCACCGTTGTCCCCCGCGTCGACGATCGCGAAGTTCCTCGACCGCAACGGCCCGGGCATCCAGCAGCTCGCCTACCGGGTCAGCGACATCGACGGGGTCTGCGCGACGCTGCGGGAGCGTGGCGTGCGGCTGCTCTACGACGTGCCGAAGCGGGGCACGAGCAACAGCCGGGTCAACTTCATCCACCCCAAGGACGCCGGTGGGATCCTCGTCGAGATCGTCGAGCCGGCCACCGACGGCGGCCACTGACCGGTCACCGATCGGTCACTGATCGGTCACTGATCGACGAGTGACCCACTCCTGACCCGGCCCGGCCCGGCTAACGGAGCGTCGGCCCCTGTCGGCGACGGCGGTTGCGCAGCGCGATCCCGAGGGCGACGAACGCGAACGGCAGCCACAACGCGCCGGCGACGGCGCTGATCACCGAGAGTCCGTTGTAGTACCACGCGTCCGTGGCGCGGACCTGCAGCCCGGTCCGATAGGCCCACCAGGCCAGGAGCAGCAACCCGATCCCGAGGAGGATCTGCAGCGCCGGCGGCACCAGCGACGTCGGCGGCTTGGGCGGATGGCCCGGCAGGTAGGGACTCACCGGCCCAGCATGCCATTCGCGTCCGTGAGAGACACCACGCGTGACCCTTGTCTCTATCCCCCCACGAGGGCCGCACCGCTAGGTAGGTTCACTGCTCATGGAGCAGATTCGCCAAGCCATCCTGTCCGGTGACCGCAGCGAGGACACCTACGCCTCACTCCCCGTCCCCGAGTCCTATCGGGCGGCCACTGTCCACAAGGACGAGGTCGACATGTTCGAGGGGGTCGCCAGCCGGGACAAGGATCCCCGTCAGTCGCTGCACATCGATGACGTCCCGGTGCCGGAATTGGCCCCGGACGAGGCGCTCGTGGCCGTGATGGCCAGCGCGATCAACTACAACACCGTCTGGACCTCGATCTTCGAGCCGCTGCCGACGTTCGGTTTCCTCGAGCGCTACGGCCGCCTCTCCCCCTACACCAAACGGCACGACCTGCCGTACCACGTCGTCGGCTCCGACCTGGCCGGTGTCGTGCTGCGGACCGGGTCGGCGGTCAACATCTGGAAGCCCGGTCAGGAGGTCGTCGCGCACTGCCTCTCGGTCGAACTCGAGCACCACGACGGGCACGACGACACGATGATGGACCCCGAGCAGCGGATCTGGGGCTTCGAGACCAACTTCGGTGGCCTGGCCGAGCTCGCCATCGTCAAGGCGAATCAGCTCATGCACAAGCCGACGCACCTGTCCTGGGAGGAGGCCGCCTCCCCCGGACTGGTCAACAGCACCGCATACCGGCAGCTGATCTCCAAGAACGGCGCCGGCATGAAGCTCGGCGACCGGGTGCTCATCTGGGGTGCCTCGGGCGGCCTGGGCTCCTACGCGACGCAGATGGCGCTCGCCGGTGGGGCCGAGCCGATCTGCGTGGTCTCCAGCCCGGAGAAGGCCGAGATCTGCCGCAAGATGGGCGCCGAGCACATCATCGACCGCCGCGAGGAGAACTACCAGTTCTGGAACGAGGAGGGCACCAAGCAGAACCCGAAGGAGTGGCAGCGCCTCGGCAAGCGGATCCGTGAGCTGACCGGCGGCCACGACGTCGACATCGTCTTCGAGCACCCGGGCCGGGAGACCTTCGGTGCGAGTGTGTATGTGACCCGCAAGGGCGGCATCATCACCACCTGCGCCTCGACCTCGGGATACATGCACGAGTACGACAACCGCTACCTGTGGATGAACCTCAAGCGGATCGTGTCCAGCCACTTCGCGAACTACCGTGAGGCGTGGCAGGCCAACTCCCTCATCGACCGGGGCCTGATCCACCCGACCCTGTCCAAGACGTACTCCCTCGACGACGTCGGCCAGGCCGCCCTGGACGTCCACCGCAACCTGCACCAGGGCAAGGTCGGCGTCCTCACCCTCGCTCCCGAGGCCGGCCTCGGCGTCTCCGACCCGGAGAAGCGCTCCCGCTTCGAGTCCGAGATCACCCGCTTCAAGGGAGCCTGAGCAGCAACGGCTGCGACTCGCCCCCGGGCCCGGTCCGACGACGCACATC
>DUPF01000045.1 GCA_012838445.1 Intrasporangiaceae bacterium
CCATCTCTCCCGCCGCGCCACCACCCCCGGCCCCCACCGTTGACGGATGGTTCTGGACCCGCTTTTCGCCCAAAAGCGGGCCCAGAACCATCCGTCGACTGGGGTGGGGGGAGCCGACGGATGGTTCGGTGACCGCAGGCGGGTAGAACTCCCGAACGATGAGGTCGGCGACGCTGCGCATCGCCGCGGCGACCCGCTCCGTCAGCGGTTCTCCCGGCTCGTAGGTCGCCCCCTCGATGAGGAAAACGGTGATGTCGCTCGGGCAGTGCGGCCCGAGCAACCACGCCCCGAGCGAGAGGGCGTGGTCCCACCGGAAGTTGTGGGAGTGCAGCCCGGACAGCGGCGGCGGGGTGGCCACCTCCTCCGCCGGCACCCGATAGACGGTGCCCGCGTCGGTCCCGGTCGCGGATGCGTCGACGATGACGACCCGGGCCGCGCCGCGCATCGCGAAGGCGACGTCCATCCCGGACGTCCCACCATCGACGAGGCGCACCCCGGCCGGGACCTCCCGCTCGTACAGCTCGCGGATCAGGATCGGTCCCGCGGCGTCATCGCCGCGCAGGATGTTGCCGCAGCCGATGACGAGCAGATCGCAGGGCTCCGGTGGGAACCCGTCGTCGAGGAGCTCGTGCGGGACGGACGTCTCAGACCATGCCATTGATGACGAAGCGGTTGAGCTCCCGGCCGGTCTTGCCGTCATAGGCGTGCACCGTGCAGACCAGGCACGAGTCGAACGAGCGGGCCACGTGGCCGAGCTCGACCGGGTCCTCCATGTCGTAGACCGGGGCGCCGACGAGGGCCTGCTCGATCGGGCCGAGCGTGCCGTCGCCGTCGCGGGGACCGACGTTCCAGGCGGTCGGGGTGATCACCTGGTAGTTCTCGATCTTGCCGTTCTCGATGACGATCCAGTCCTGCAGCGCGCCGCGGGCGGCCTCAGTGGCACCCCAGCCCTTGCCGGACTCGAGCTCCTCCGGCTTGGTGTAGAACGAGCCGGACAGGTCGATCTGGCTGAGCCAGTCCATGACCCACTTGAAGTACTTCGGTCCTTCGTGCATGCGGGCCATCTGCCGGACGAACACCGACGGACCGATCTTGCCGAGGATGTCGAGGAACAACGGGTCGCTGTCCATGTGCTCGGCCGGGTTCGGCGCTCCGGCCGCGATGCGGCGGGCGAGCGGACCGGCCTCGAGCGGCATGATCCCGTGCCCGGGCACGTCATAGCGGGGCGACTTGGCCCAGGAGTACTTGCCCTGCCCGCGACCCTGACGCGGATCGACCGGGTTGGTCTCGCCGTCCCACGGGTGCAGCGGCCGGGAGCCGGAGTAGAACGAGTGCGACACATCCTCGGTGACCCGCATCTGGTCGTAGTCGAAGAACTCGCCGTGCGCATACACCCCAGCCCGGTTGATGAGCGCGTCGGCGCGGCCCTCGACCGTCGGGTTCTCATACATCCCCGGCTGGAAGTAGGTGCCGGAGGCGAGGTAGTTCCCGACGCCGGCGCCGTAGCTGTCCAGACCGATCTCCCGGGCATAGCGGATGAAGAACCCACAGTCCGAGTTGTACTGGGACTCGTTCTCGTCCACCCAGGCGAGCATGTCCTCCCACGTGCGGATCTCAAGCCACCGGTCGACCGAGCAGCCGAGCCACTCCTTCTCGAGCCAGTTGTCCTTCCAGTGGTTCAGGATCGCGGTGGCCCGGGTGATGTCGGCCAGGTTCGGGGCGCTCATCACCCCACCGGGGACCATGAACGAACTGTGCGGCCACTGCCCGCCGAAGATCGCATACACCTCAACCGGCTTGCCGGAGAGGACAACGCCCTTCTGATAGGACGTGCCGACGTAGGGCGCGAAGCGGCGCACCGCCTCGTCGTAGAGCGGTGAGTCGGCGTACTTCTTGTTGACCAGGTCGATCGCGAAGAGCGCATAGAAGTAGCGCGGGATGGACTGCAGCGTCTCGCACGCCTGGGCGATGTTGCGGATCAGGGTCGCGTTGTCCGGGACATGCGTGTTCCACGCGGTGTCGAGGGCGTAGCAGGCCTTGTAGAGGTGACTGCCGCCGCAGATCCCGCAGATCCGGGGGGTGACGACGAGACCGGCCTGCGGGTCCTTGCCCTTGAGGATGATCTCGAAGCCGCGGAACATTGAGGCCTCGGTCCACGCCGAGGTGACGACGCCGTCCTCGATGGTGACCCGGACGTCGAGGTCACCCTCGACCCGGCCCAGCGGGGAGACGAAGAGGTCGACGGAGTCGGCGCCGGTGGGCGGCAGATCGACGGTGGTCATCGGATTCCTTTCGGGGACTGTCTAGGCTGCGGTGCGCTGGGACGATCGGCGTCGCTCAGACGACGAACATGTCCTCTTTGGACCACTGCGGTGCCGCGAGGCGGGCCGCGGCGGCGTGGGCCATGTAGGTGATGTGGTCGGAGCCCTCGGGCACCTCTTTGGGGATCGTCCCGGATACCTTCTGGGTCTTGAACAGTGTCCCGGGAGCGAGGTCGAAGAACGGGAACTCCGGCTCGGTGCAGCCCAGGCAGGGCATGCCGGCGCGCGTCTTGGAGGACTGCCGGTTCCACAGGATGCGGTTGCAGGGGCTGTGCGTCATCGGGCCTCGGCAGCCGAATTCGTAGAAGAGGCAACCGGTTCGAGTGCCCTCACCGAAGGTCAGCGTGGACTGCTTGTACTCGAAGAACTGCACCCGGGTGCAGCCGGTCTGGGTGAAGGTCTTGAAGAACGTCTGCGGCCGGTGCAATTCGTCGAGGGAGATGTCTCCGGCACGGCCGGTGGCGAGGGCGACGAGGATCTGGGTGATCCAGTCCGGGTGGGCCGGACAGCCGGGGATGTTGATGACCGGCAGGCCGGACTTGCTGCGCCAGTCCGGGCCGAGGAACCCACCGCGCTCGCGCTTGTGGAACTGCAGGCCGGTGGAGTCGCTCGGATTGGGCTCCATCGCCGGTATGCCGCCCCAACTGGCGCAGTCACCGATCGCCACGACGATCGAAGCGGCCTCGCAGAGCTCGGTGATCCACTCCTGCATGGGACGGTCGGCGAAGGTGTTCATCATCCCGGACCCGTCGGGACCGCGGACGACGGTGCCTTCGAGGACGAAGATGTCCAGCGGCCGAGCCCCGGAGGCGCAGTCGCGGAAGATCTTCTGGGCGTTCTCCCCCAACTCCATCCCGAGGGAGGGGTGCCAGAGGATCTCGAGTCCGAAGTCGACGATGAGATCGACGACGTTGGGCTCCTCGGCGTTGAGGAAGGACATGGTGTTGCCGGAGCAGGCACCGGCCTGGAACCAGAGGACCGACGACATCGGTGACTTCCTTTACGGTTGAGCCGGGGTCGAACCCGACGGATGGGTGGGTGGGATCGCCGTGGCAGGGGTGGCAGGTGGCTGTTTGAGGTCGGCGCCGAGGGTCTTGGCGATTGTGAGCAGATAGCTCAGCGCCCGGTTGATGTCCGGATCGCGCAGTTGGCGCATCATCGAGATCGGTCCACCGATCTCGACCGGGGCACGCTCGAACTGCTCGGCTCCGCGCATGAGGGAGGTGGCCAGCCGCTCGACCTGGGGCAGCGCCTCGGCACTGACCTCGAGGGTGGCCAGGGCCTTCTCCATCGCTCCGCTCTCGACCGCGCTGACGAGTTGGGGAGCGGCCTGCGGGATGACGCCGGCGAGTTGGCTGCCGGCGGCGGCGATGCCGGCGACGTCGACACCGGAGTGTTCCGAGCCCTGGCGCAACTCGGCGAGGCCGGCGGCCAGCGAGTCGCCGATGACCTCGGAGCGGGAGATGAACTGGTCGAGACTCTCGACGAGGAGGGCGAGCAGGTCGACGTGGTCGAGGAGGGTATTCAGGGCGTTGGCGACGCCCGGATCCGCGAGGCGGGAAGCGAGGGTGGCTGCCGGGTCGGCGGTGGTGCCGTCAGGGGCCGGTTGAAGCGACATTGATCCTCCGGGAGGCTCGGCCGGAACTGCGTGGTGAGGCCTGCAGTTGACTCGAACAGTAGACGGCGTTGCGACCTTTGCCTATCGCGAATCCGCAGCAACTATCGGGAAAGCGCAGTTTCACCTCGGTGGATGCGCAGTTTTTGGCTCTCGATCGCCCATATCCGCCGATCGCCGTCGTTAGGCTGCGGTGAAGGCATTGGTCGAGAGGAGGCCCTGGGGATGTCCCGGCTGACCCGACTGCGGTTCATGCAGACGGACCGAACCGCTCTGCCGGTGCGGCAGCGGATCCGGCCGCGTGGAGTGCCCAACGCGCTCCAGAACCACCTCATCGCCGAGACGAGTGAGCCGGGGGCGGCGACCGGGATCATCACCGATCTGCTCGGCGCCGGGGTGGTCCAGGTCGACGAGGAGATGCTCGGCGACTTCCATTGCGAGTTGCACGCGATCTCTGTCCTCGATGTCACGATCGCGCACCTGAACTTCGAGGTGCCGACCGCCCTGTCGATCACCCGCTCGGCCGATGCGTTCTTCGTCCACATGACGAGCACCGGGGAGGCCACGGTCGAGATCGACAACCATCGGATCCTGCTCACTCCGTTCACCGCCCTCGTCGGCTCGCCGGGACAGCGGTATCGGATGCGTTTCGGCCGTTCCTCCCCACAACTCATCGTCCGCGTGGAGCGACCCGCGTTGGAGCGCCACCTCGCCCGGATGCTCGGGCGCCCGCTCGGAGAACCGGTTGTCTTCGACCCGGTCGCCGACCTGACGACCGACACGGCGGTGCGCTGGCACGGCACCCTGCAGATCCTGTTCTCGGAGGTGAGCACCTCGGCCTCCCTCATCCAGCAGGGGCGCGGTGGACGGGCCCTGGAGGAGCTGGTCATCTCGACGCTGCTCTACATCCAGGCGCACACCTACAGTGCCGCGCTCGAGAGTCCACAGCGTCGACAGCGACGTTCGGTGCGACGGGCGATCGACTTCATCGAACAGCATCTCGCCGAGCCGATCACCATCGCCGACATCGCCGAATTCGTCGGCCTGTCACCGCGTTCGGTTCAGGCCGGCTTCAAGGAGGACCTACGCACCACGCCGTTGGCGTATGTCCGGGACCGGCGCCTGGACCGGATCCGCAGCATGCTCATGACGGCCACACCCGAGGACGGACTGACCGTCACCGATGCGGCCCAACGGTGGGGGTTCAGCCACCTCGGGACCTTCTCGGTGCTCTACCGGCAGCGCTTCGGCGAGTCCCCGTCGCATACATTGAGGCAACGCTGAGGAGGACACCCGAGGATGCATGAACTCTCCCTGTGCCGCAGCATCGCCGACATCGTCGAGCGGGCCCGTGGTGCGCGATCCGTCGACGTCGTGCACCTGCGCATCGGACAACTCCGTCAGGTCGTCCCACCGACGCTGACGTACTGCTGGGAGCTCGTCACGACCGACACCGACCTGGCCGGCTCACGCCTACAGATCGAGCACATCCCGGTGCGTTTGACCTGTCTGGACTGCGCCGCGTCGACCGAGGTCTCCGATGCTCTCCTCATCGCCTGTGGCGAGTGCGGATCACCTCGGGTGCGCGTGGACGCAGGCGAGGAATTCCTCGTTACATCAATCGATCTCACACGTCAAGCACCCGCTGATCCAGCACACGTGGCGGCGGCGCCGCCACCTGCCCAACCCCCCGCTCATCCCACCCGACCCGGACCGAGGAGCACCTGACCATGGGCCGATTCCACCGCCACGACGACGGCACCACCCACACCCACGACCACGACGGGCACCACGACCACCACCACGATGACCTGGCCCTCGCCGGGATCGACGCGGCGACCTCCGCCCACGGGGACCTGTCCGCCTACGAGACCGGCGCTGAACGGGTCACGGTGCTGGAGCGGATCTTCGACGAGAACGACCGGGCCGCCGAGACCAACCGGGACCGCTTCGACGCTGCCGGGGTCAGGTGCATCAACCTGATGTCCGCCCCGGGGGCGGGCAAGACGACGCTGCTGACGCATACGCTCGCGTTCTGTGCCGACAAGGGGATCCGGGCCGGGGTCATCGAAGGCGACATCGAGACCTCCCTGGACGCGGACCGCCTCGTCGGGGTGGCCGCGCAGGTGGCACTGCTCAACACCGGACAGGGGTTCGGTGGGGAGTGCCATCTCGACGCGCCGATGGTCGCGCGTGCCCTGGAGGACCTCGACCTGGACGCCCTCGATCTCGTCGTCGTCGAGAACGTCGGAAACCTTGTCTGCCCAGCTGAATTCGATGTCGGCGCGCATGCCCGAGTGATGGTCTGCTCGGTGACGGAGGGTGAGGACAAGCCGCTGAAGTACCCGGTCATGTACCGCGCTGTCGACGTCATCCTCATCAACAAGATCGACCTCGTCCCCCACCTCGATCTCGATCTCGACCTGCTCCGGGCCAACATCGCCGCCGTCAACCCGACCGCAGAGGTCATCGAGGTCTCCGCCCGCACCGGTGAGGGTCTGGACCGGTGGCACGAGTGGCTGCTCGCCGCGGCCGGGAGCCGCTGAGGTGCTGCCGCGGATCGTCGCCGGTGACGGTTTCGGCTTCCGGTGGGCGCTGCCGGAGGGTGCGATCGTGCCCCTCGTGGACCTGTTCACCCTCCCGGACGCCGAGCCGGAGCGGTGGTTACCGACCCATCTGGAGGCGCTCGACGAGTTGAGCATCGAGGTGACCGGGCGGTTCGGAGCCGTCCTCGGCGGCGAGCGTCAGCCTGAGCAGGAGGAGTATGCGGCGCTCACCGAGGTCTACACCGTCCTGGACCGGGCGGTCGGGGAGTACGCGGAGGCATTCACCGCTGCCCGGGCCCAGGGCCTCAAGGCCCCGGTGACGTTGCGTGCTGGCCAGATCATCGGCACCGCAACGTTATTGGGCATCCTGGCCCGGATGCCCCTCGGCCTGGCCGGCCCGGCTCCGTTCGACGGTGACCTGGACGCGCCGCCGGCGGGGATCATCGGTGGCCGGGCCGGGCTGCACCCCGTGGACGAGGCCCGACCGTGGCTCGGCGGGCGGTGGCTGGTCATCACCGATGAGGGGCTGCGGCTGCCGGCGACCCTGGCGATGCTGCTCAGCGACTCCTCGGGGGTCGACAAGGACGCGACGCTGCGCGAGCACCGGGAGTTCCTCACCACGCTGGCGGCTGCTGCCGGGGACGTACCGCCGGATGCGACACGGGAAGCAGCGGGGGCGGTGGACTGGATGCTCTTCGACTGGATCATGGCGCATCGCGAGTCGGAGGACTCCCCCGGCGTCCAGGTGCGCAGCGTCGCCGACGCCCGGCTCATCATCGACGCCGCTGCAGCCTCGGTGCGCCTGCGCACCGCGTCTCCCCGTCAGGGATAACCACCGCGCGCTCGAGCGCCCGATGTCCATCCCACATACCTCGCTCCACACCCTCCCGCTCACAACACCACCCGCGTAGGCTGGAACGAACCACCAGCAGTCGATCAGGCACGCGAGGTTGCTGTGCCGCCCGGGGAGTGGTCACGGGATGACCAGGTACCAGGAAGGTGTGGGGCGCCTTCTCGACAGCTATCTCGCCCTGCCCGAGGGTGCGCCGGTGCGGCTGGCGAAACGCACCTCGAACCTGTTCCGCGCCCGCACCGCGACGCAGGCCCCCGGCCTCGACGTCAGCGGCCTGACCGGGGTCATCTCGATCGACCCGGCAGCACGCACCGCGGATGTCGCGGGGATGTGCACCTACGAGGATCTCGTCGCCTCCACCCTCCCGCACGGCCTGACACCGCTCGTCGTCCCGCAGTTGCGCACGATCACCCTCGGGGGCGCCGTGACCGGTCTCGGGATCGAGTCCGCGTCGTTCCGCAACGGGCTGCCGCACGAGTCCGTCCTCGAGATGGACATCCTCACCGGCGCCGGGCAGATCGTCACCGCGAGCGCCGACAACGAGCACGCGGACCTGTTCCGCGGGTTCCCCAACTCCTACGGGTCGCTGGGGTATGCGACCCGCCTGCGGATCGAGCTCGAACCGGTCCGTGACCGGGTTGCCTTGCGGCATATACGGTTCCACGATCTCGGCGCACTCGTCGCCACCGTGGGAGAGATCGTCGCCGAGCGCTCCTGGGAGGGTGAGGGGGTCGACTACCTGGACGGGGTCGTCTTCGCCGGGGACGAGGCATACCTGACCCTGGGCCGGCGCACATACCAGTCCGGGCCGACGAGTGACTACACCGGGATGGACATCTACTACCGCTCCATCCAGCACGACGCGCGGATCCCCAAACATGACCTGCTGACAACCCACGACTACCTGTGGCGGTGGGACACGGACTGGTTCTGGTGCTCGCGGGCGTTCGGGGCGCAGAATCCGCGGATCCGGCGGTGGTGGCCCAAGCGGTTGCTGCGCTCCAGTGTCTACTGGCAGCTCATCTCCCTCGACCACCGCTGGTCGATCGCGGACCGCATGGAGGCCCGCCACGGCCGCCCGCCGCGGGAGCGGGTCATCCAGGACGTCGAGATCCCGTTGGACCGGACCGAGAGCTTCCTGCGCTGGTTCCTCGACACGGTCCCGATCGAGCCGATCTGGTTGTGTCCGTTGCGACTTCGTGACACAGGTGCCTCCGCGACCGGCGGCGAGCGACCCTGGTCGGTCTATCCGCTGCGGCGTGGCGAGACCTATGTCAACGTCGGCTTCTGGTCCACCGTCCCGCAGACGCCGGGCGACCCGGGCGCGACGAACCGGCTCATCGAGGCCACGGTCGACGCCCACGACGGCCACAAGTCGCTCTATTCGGATAGCTTCTACGACCCGGAGACCTTCGCCCGGCTCTACGGCGGGACCGAGGCAGCCCGCCTCGCCGCCCGCTATGACCCGGACGGACGGCTCCTCGACCTCTACAGCAAGGCGGTGCGCCGACGATGACCCGCCCACCCCGCAGCGCCCGGCCCGCACCGACGATCGGGGACATCGTCGACGAGGTCACCGGCGGCACGATGCCGGTCCGGTTCACCGCCTACGACGGCTCCGCGGCCGGCCCACCCGACTCCCCGCTCAGGCTCCATCTGCGGACCGAGCGGGGCGCCGCATACCTCGTCACCGCCCCGGGGGATCTGGGTCTGGCCCGGGCCTATGTCAGTGGTGATCTCGAACCGAGCGGGGTGCACCCGGGCGACCCGCACGACCTGCTCGTCGCACTCGCGTCGATGCGGTTCCGCCGGCCGACGCCGGCGCGGGCGGCGGCGGTGCTGCGCGCCCTCGGGTTGCGTGGGGTCCTCCCGCCGGAGCCGCCC
>DUPF01000046.1 GCA_012838445.1 Intrasporangiaceae bacterium
GCGCGCTCGCGGTCGATCTCGGTGATCGGGGTGTCGGTGGAATCGCTCATACCACGAGTCTTCCACGACACCGCCTTTCCCGCGCCGTGCTCGTCCCGGACACCCCTACAGTGACCAGCTTCACTCGGGCAGCGCCACCTGCGTACTCATCAGGTATTCAGATAACGATCCGGAGTCGGTAGATGCGTCAGCCGGCCGGCCTCACTACGGTGAAGGGTGCTTATGAACCCAGGTGAACGAGTAGTACCCCGTACCCCTGATTCCGACACCGTCTTCCGCGTGCCGTCCGCGGCCGACGGTGCCCGCATGTGGGAGATCGCCCGCGACAGCGGCGTCCTCGACGTCAACTCCCCCTACGCCTACGTGCTGTGGGGGGCGGAGTTCTCGGAGTCGTCGATCGTCGTCGAGGTGGAGGGACGTGTCGTCGGCTTCGTCACCGGATTCCTCCGCCCCTCCGAGCCGGACTCGATCTTCGTGTGGCAGGTCGGCGTCGACGCCGACCAGCGCGGCAAGGGCTTGGCCGCCCGGCTACTGCACGGGCTCATGGACCGGCTCGCCGACCGCGGCGTGGTCCGTCTGCGGACGACCATCAGCCCGGACAACGAGGCGTCGCAGCGCACGTTCGGCGCCGTCGCCCGCGACCGTGGCATGACGCTCTCCCGCGAGGACTACCTCGCGGCCGAGCTGCTCGGCGAGGGCCACGAACCGGAAGACCTCTACACGATCGCCTGAGGCGCGATCCGAACGGCCGACGCCCACCGACAGACTTCCCTCAGTTATTGGAGTGATGACATATGACCGCATCCGACGCCGGGATCGACACCTCGATCTTCACCGACCGCGAGTCAGAGGTGCGTAGCTACTCGCGCAACTGGCCCGCCGTGTTCGACACGTCCAAGGGGTGCACCCTCACGACCGTCGACGGCGAGGAGTACCTGGACTTCTTCGGTGGCGCCGGCGCGCTCAACTACGGTCACAACGACGACGACATGAAGGCCGCGCTGCTGGAGTACATCGAGCGTGACGGCATCACGCACTCGCTGGACAAGTACACCGTGGCCAAGAAGGCGTTCCTCGAGACGTTCTCGAGCACGATCCTCGAGCCGCGCGGCCTGGACTACAAGGTCATGTTCCCCGGGCCGACCGGCACCAACGCCGTCGAGTCGGCGCTCAAGCTGGCCCGCAAGGTGACCGGCCGCGAGGCGATCATCAACTTCACCAACTCGTTCCACGGCATGACCCTGGGGTCGCTGTCCGTGACGGGAAACTCGATGAAGCGCGCCGGTGCCGGCATCCCGCTGGTGCACGCCACGCCGATGCCGTATGACAATTACTTCGGCGGCGTCACCGAGGACTTCCAGTGGATGGAGCGGGTCCTCGTGGACTCGGGGTCGGGCATGAACCGTCCGGCCGCCGTGATCGTGGAGTGCGTCCAGGGCGAGGGCGGCATCAACGCCGCGCGCGCCGAGTGGCTGCAGGCTCTCAACGAGCTGTGTGTCCGCCACGACATCCTGCTCATCGTGGACGACGTCCAGATGGGCTGCGGCCGGACGGGCGAGTTCTTCTCCTTCGAGTTCGCCGGCATCAAGCCCGACATCGTCACGCTGTCCAAGTCGATCGGCGGATACGGCCTGCCGCTCGCCGTCACCCTGTTCCGCCGGGACCTCGACGAGTGGACCCCGGGCGAGCACAACGGCACGTTCCGCGGCAACAACATGGCCTTCGTCACCGCCGAGCTCGCGCTGCGCAAGTACTGGTCGGACGACGCGCTGCAGCAGAAGACCCTGGAGAACGGCCGGATCCTGCGCGAGAAGTTCTCGCCGCTGGTGTACAAGTACCCGGGCCAGGTCGAGCTCCGCGGCCGCGGTATGGCCTTCGGCATCGCCTTCCTCGAGGATTCCACGGCCGCCGAGAAGGTCATGCAGCGCTGCTTCGACAACAAGATGCTCGTCGAGACCGCGGGGCCGAGCGACGAGGTGGTCAAGTTCCTCGCGCCGCTCACGCTGACCGACGAGGAGCGGGACCGCGGCATCGAGATCTGCTACGAGGCCGTGGACCACGTCCTGGCGTCGCAGTACGAGTCCTGAGCCCCGGCCGCTACGTCTGAAGAGGAGCATCGCATGATCGTCCGTACCACCGCCGAGATCACCGACACCGACCGCCACATCAAGGGCAACAACGGCAACTGGGAGTCCA
>DUPF01000047.1 GCA_012838445.1 Intrasporangiaceae bacterium
GCCCTCCGGGTGTTTGGTGTTGCCGGCCGAGACGAAGGTGGTGCTCCCCGTCGGGTCGACGCGGTCGAGGCCGAGCTGCCACTGGATCACCTGGTCCACGGACGTCATGGCCGGGGCCGGAGCTTGGGTCTCGGTGAAGGTGCCGAGGATGGACACCCCGAAGGTCTGGGCGTTGAATCCGGCGGATTGGGCACCCTGAACGGCATGCGCCATCGAGCCGTACCGGCCCTCGTAGATGGTGCCGTACCGGTCGACGAGGAACTGGTATCCGATGTCACACCAGTTCAGGGTCTTCGTGTGGTACGCGTAGATGCTGCGCACGAGTGAAGGGGCCTCTTCGGTGGTGTAGTCGTTCCGGGTCACCGTGTGGTGGACCACGGCCGCCTTGTAGCCGGCGAGGCGAGTCGGGGTGCAGTTGCGCAGGCTCTCGTCGGCGCCCCACCCGGCCCGACTGACGATGGACGGCGCAGCGCTGGCCCGACTCGCCGGTTGTGCTCCACGGGTTCCGCCATCGATCAGGACGACTTCGGCGGTGCTGCCGGCGGAGACCCGGACCTCGATCTCACTGCTGCCCGGAGCGAGGAGCGGTTCAGTGGCACGCTGGGCGCGCGCATACTCCGCCGTTGCTGGGTCAGGACCGTCATCCTCGGCGATGACCTCAAGGGCAGTCCAGTCCCCCCAGCCATCCTCGTCGCGGACTCGCACCTCGACCTCGGAGGCGATGTCGTCCTGGTCGAGAACCACCGCAGCCAGATCGAAGTTCGCCCGGACGGTGGCCGCGTCGGCCGTGACGGGCTGCTCGAGGATCATCGGCTCGATGGTCTGGTCGGCGGAACCGATCGAGACGACGGGCGCAGCAATCAGGGCGGCGCTGGTCACGAGGCTGGCTGCGGTGACCCGGGCCAGGTAGATGATGCCACGGGGCCGCGGGCGTCTCCCTTGGCGCGACGCGGTCGCCTCGAACATGATGGTCTCCCCACCTCGGCAAGCAATGACCTGAGTCACTCTAGGGCCAGTGGGGCCAAAGTGGCAATTGTTGCATATGAGATTGTTGTTTCAATTGTGACACGCCGTGGGTCAGGCACGTCACTCCTGATCAGCGTTTGCCCCTCACGCTCCAGGACGCGGGCCGCTCGGGCCCCTGCGGGCAGGGATGAGCATAGGGTGGTGCCGCGGTCGTGGGACTCCGCGACCGGCGCTGCCCCGACGGGCCGGTCGTCGAGGCGGCTCCTGAGGCGACGTGGCCGGCGTGGGAGGAAGCGATGGGTGCCCGCACGGCCTCGGTGCAGGACCGGCCGCGAACCAGGAGTCGCCGACCCCGCCTCCGGCTGACCCTCATCCAACGCATCGGTCTCACGCTCGCGGTGCTCGTCGCGCCGCTGCCGCTCATCCTCGACGTGCCCGGCCTGGAGCCGGTCGGGCAACGGATGTTCGCGATCTTCCTGCTCGCGATCATCCTCTGGGTGACCGAGGCGGTCCCGCTCGTCGCGACAGCGGTCCTCGTCATCTTCCTCGAGGTCCTGCTCATCTCCGACCAGGCGCTGCTCCCGGTCCCGGACGACGTCCCGACCGCTGCCTCGTTCTATGCCACCCTCGCCAACCCGGTCGTCATCCTCTTCCTCGGCGGCTTCCTCATCGCCGACGCCGCCGCGAAGTACGGCCTGGACAAGAACCTCGCCGCCGTGCTGCTACGCCCCTTCCAGGCCAACGCCCGGATCACCGCGCTCGGACTGATGCTCATCACCGCCGTGCTGTCGATGTTCATGTCGAACACGGCGACGACCGCGACGATGTTCGCAGTCCTCATCCCCGTCCTCATGGCGTTGCCCGACGGGGTGGGCCGGACCGGATTCGCCCTGTCCATCCCGGTCGCCGCCAACATCGGGGGCATCGCCACCCCGGTCGGGTCCCCACCGAACGCGATCGCCCTGGCCGCCCTGAACGAACGCGGCGAGACGATCACCTTCCTCGGATGGATGCTCCTCGCCCTGCCGCTCATGCTCATCCTCCTCGCCGCCGCCTGGTGGCTCATCACGTGGCGGTTCGTCCCCCGCGACCTGAGTGTCGATCTCGATCTCGACGCGAGTTTCGACACCCGCCCCAGAGCGCTCATGTTCTACGTGGTCGCCGGCATCACTGTGGTGCTGTGGCTGACCGAGCCGATCCACGGCATACCCTCCACCACCGTCGGGTTCTTCCCCGTCGTCGTCCTCCTCCTCACCCAGGTCATGTCCGGGGAGGACATCAAGGTCCTCCAGTGGCCGGTGCTGTGGCTCGTCGCCGGTGGCATCGCCCTCGGCAGCGGCGTCGGATCCAGCGGGCTGGACCAGTGGCTCATCGGGCTCGTGTCGTGGTCCGCGCTGCCGCAGGCGCTGATCCTCGCGACCCTGACCGGCATCGCGCTGATCCTCGGGACCGTCATCTCCAACAGCGCCACCGCCAACCTCCTCATCCCGATCGCGATGGGCCTGTCCCTGACCGTCGGGCTCGATCCCAAACTCGTCGCCGTCGTCCTGGCGCTGGTCTGCGGACTCGGTATGGCGCTGCCGATCTCCACACCGCCCAACGCAATCGCCTACGCGACCGGCGAGGTGACCACCGGACAGATGGCCGGTGTGGGCGTGGCGATCGGGCTGCTCGGCATGCTCCTCCTCACCGCCGTCATGCCGGCCTTCTGGTCCGCCGTGGGGCTGTTGTGACCGCAGGCGCGGACCCCACCGTCCCCGCCCCGGACACGCCGGAGCGGGTCGCCGTCCTCGTCATCGGGGACAGCGAGACAGCCGACCGTGCCGAAGCCGAACTGGCGTCGTGCCTGGCCGCCGAGGCCGACGTCGTCCGGATCCGTGAGGTCGACCCGCAGGCCTGGGCGGCCACCGACCTGAGCAACGTCGCCGTCGTGTTCGTCGACGTGGAACGGCCCTCCGCCGTCGTCACCGACCTGGCCACCCGCACCCAGCAGCCGCCACGGGTCCTCCTCCTCACCAGGAGAGGCGTCCTGGACGATCTCGGCGACCTCGTCGACGCGGACCTGCTCGCCGGTGTGGTCGCCGTGCCGTGGACCCCCGGGCGGCTCTGCGTCCAGGCGCGGGCGCAACTCGCCCGTTGGCACGGCATCGAACCGGTCACCTCGATCCGGCACGCCGACGTCACCGAGAGCTCCCTGCTGCGCTCCCTCAACCAGCCGCTGCGGGAGGTCGTGCGCGAACTCGTCGACGCCATCGAGGACGTCCTCGGCCCCCGCCCACGGCTGCTGCTGCCGGCCGGGATCCGGGTCACCCAGGAGGACGTCAGCGTCGACGGACTGCTCATCGTGCTCCGCGGCGAGATCGCCCTCGGCGTGACCTCACCGAGCGGGAAGATCGTCCTCCACCACGCGAGCACCGGCCCGCTCATCGGGCTGCCCGCACTGATCGAACGGCAACGAGCGCTCGCCACCGCCCACGCCACGACCGACGTCGAACTCATCCACCTGACCATCGAACAACTCGACCACGCTCTCGACGACAACTCGCGCGTCGGAGCCCTGATGACGGTCGTGTCGATGCGGTCCCTGGCCCGTCGACTCCGACGCGCCGAGATCCTCCAGGTCGAGAAGTCCCGCCTCAACGCCGAACTTGCCGACGAACGCGCCAAACTCACCCAGGCGCTCGAGGACCTGTCCGAAGCCCGCCTCGCCCTCATCGCCCAGGCCCGCAGCGCCACCATCGGCGACATGGCCGCCGGCATCGCCCACGAACTCAACAGCCCCCTCTCGGCGCTGACCCGGTCCATCGACCACAGCGAGCAGGACGTCCTGACCATTCTGTCCGGCCACCCCTGGACCGAACCGATCCTCGACGTCATCACTGCTGCCCGCGACCGCCCCGCCCTGACCGCCAAGGACGAGCGGCGCATCCGCCGGGAACTCGCCGCCGCCGGGATCCCGAACGGACGCGTGCGGGCGCTCGTCTCCGCCGGGGTCTTCACTGTGGCGACGGCGCAACGCATCGGTGAGTCCGGCATACCCGATGACCAACTCGAGGCCGCCGCCGGCCTGGGGGCGGCGCTGCGCAACGCGCGACTGGCTGAACAGCACATCAGCACCCTCGTGAGCAGTCTGCGCTCGGCCATCCGGCCCGACCAGACCGAGCCGGTGCCGACCGCGGTGAGTGAGACCGTCGAAGATGCGCTGCGGCTCGCCGGGCACCGGATGCACGGGATCGAGGTGCGTCGCGACTACGTCGACACCGAACCGGTGCTCGCCCACCCGGCCCAGTTGACCCAGATCTGGACGAACCTCATCGTCAACGCTGCCGACGCCCTCGCCGGATCCGGCACGATCGAGATCCGGGTGCGGCCCCGGCCCCGCGGCGGCGTGCGGGTCGAGGTCCGCGACGACGGACCCGGCATCGACCCCGCCCTGCAGGAACGGATCTTCGAGCCGCGGTTCACGACCAAGGCCGGGGCGGTGCGCTTCGGACTCGGACTCGGCCTCGGGATCGCCCGCCGGATCGTCACCGAACACGCCGGGACGATCACGGTGCACTCCCAACCGGGCGAGACCGTCTTCACCGTCGACCTGCCCGCCCACTTGTCCACCCCACCCGAAGGAGCCCCCCGATGAAGCTGGCCATCCTCGTCATCGAGGACGAACCGGAGGTCCGCGACGCCATTGAACGCGACCTCGAGAGCTTCGCCGACGTCGTGCGGATCGAGCCCGCCGAGGACATCCCCGACGCCCGCGAGGTGCTCGCCGAGATCGACGCCGACGAGGACCTGCTCGCCCTCGTCCTCGCCGACCACCGACTCCCGGGGGAAAGCGGCGTCGACTTCCTCGTCGAACTCGCCGGAACGCAGGAGTATGCGTCGGTCCGGACCGTGCTCGTCACCGGTCAGGCCGGGCACGAGGACACGATCCGGGCGGTCAATGAGGCGGGGCTGGACCATTACGTCGCCAAGCCGTGGTCGGCGCAGGAGTTGGTCGACGTGGTGCGGGAGCAGTTGACCGAGTACGTCCTCGAGAACGACCTCGACCCGCTGCCGCACCTGAAGGCGCTCGACGGTTCGCGGGTGATGGGGATCGTGCGGCGGCGGCTGGACCGGTAGGTGGTGGCGGGCTGCGGCGGTCGTGACGAGACGAGGCGATCGGCCTCCTCCGCGGCGATATAGCGCCGCAGGACTCCGGTGCGGGGCACGGGGGGACTGCGGCGGTTGCGGTGGGGTGCGGTGGTGCGGGGCGGTCAGTCGGGGAGGTCGACGGGGGCGGCACGCTCAGCACGCTCGGCCCGTTCGGCGCGGGCGGCGCGGAGGCGGTCGGCCATCGTGGACTCGTCCACGGAATACCCGAAGAGCGGCAGGACGGAGAGTACGCCGCTGACCGCGGGCAGGATCGTGCACGCGAGCCAGATGACGTCGCGCATCTCGCCGGTGACGGGGTTGTCGGCCTCGTAGCCGCTGTACGCGACGGCGAAGCCGAAGACCATCGTCGCCAGGGCGCTGTTGAGCTTGGTCGTGAACGTCATTCCGGCAAAACATGATCCGTCCGTCCGTTCCCCGGTGCGCAGCTCGGTGTCGTCAGCGCTGTCGCCGATCATCGCCGTCGTGCAGACGAGGTTGACGCCCATCGACACGCCGACGAGGAAGAGCCCGGCAGCGACCACAGTCATCGAGGCGTACCCGATCAGCCACAGCGCGAGGAAGACGACAGCGCCGAAGAGATTCGCGCCGATCAGGGCGAGTCGACGGGTGGTGTGTTGCAGGATCGGCGGCGAGATGAGCAGGCCGGTGATCATGCCGCCGATGAGCGCACCACCGAGGACGGTGAACGCCGTGACGTCGCCGAACACGACGACCGCGATGACGGCACCACCGACGGCGAAGATCGTCGACCCGAAGCCGAGGATCATCGACCCGAGCACCCGGTGCAGGGGATAGTTCGTGGCGATGTGCCGCAGCGCCTCCCGGAACGGGATCGGGTTCGGGTTGTGCGGGACCCGTTCGCGGGTGAGGAGGCTCGCCAGGGTGAACAGCGCCATCCCGAGGAAGGAGATCAGCCCGGCCGTCCAGGTCCACCCGATCGTCGATCCGAGCCATGGTCCGCCGAGGGTCATCGTCGCCAGCGCGAGCATCGCCGCGATCCGGGCGCGGGCGACGATCTTGGTGCGTTCACCCTCATCCGAGGTCATCACCGAGGTCAGCGACCAGAATGGCACGTCACTGGCGGTGTAGACCATGTCCCAGAGCAGATAGGCGATCGCGACGAGGATGATCGCGCGGGTCTCCCCACTGCGGTCGGCCGGAGCGGGGATGGCGAAGAGGACGGTGGTCAGGATCGCGATCGGCAGTGCCGTGATCACCGGATAGGGCCGGAACGTGCCCCAGCGGGTGCGGGTGCGGTCGATGAGCAGACCGATGACGACGTCGTTGACGGCATCCCAGATCCGCACCACAGTGAGGACGACCGTCAGGGTCGCGATTCCGCGGGAGGACAGTTTGAGGTCCTCATAGAGGTAGACGAGGAGGAACAGCGTCAGGACGTTGTAGACGAGGTTCTGTCCGAAGCCGGCGATGGCGTGGCCCAGGCGTTCCCGCAATGGCATGTCGCTGAGCCTAGGCCCTGGAGCGGGCGGCCGGGCCGGATCACGGGCGCCGGTCGGATCAGGCCATGTCGGCGCCGGCGTCCTTGAGCAACTGGCTGAGGATCGAGCGGTGGCAGCGGGCGGGATCCTCGCAGTAGCAGCCGACGGCCAGATCGGTCTCGTGGCTGAGCGCGACGAGCAGGTCGATCAGGTGGCGGGCGGCGGGCGTCGACATCTCCTTGCGGTAGGCCCGCTCGAAGGCCCGCCACTCCTCGTCGGTCTCGGCGTGCAGCGCCTTGGTCACCAGTTCCTGGCTCGGGCTGAGCTCCGGCAGCCACGTGTCATAGAAGTCGCGCGAGGCGAACTCCTCCTTCGGCACCCCACGCGGCGGCCGCCGGACGGTGCCGATCCGCAGCCCTTCACCCTTGGCCCGGGCCGAGCCGAGCCGCACCACTCGAAGACTCACCTCTTCATCGTGGCACCTGCGCGGTCGACCCGGGAGTCTCTACCATCGGGACCATGAGCATCCACGCAGCCGTCTCCGCAAGGGACCTCGTCGCCGCCGAACGGGCCGTCTGGGAGGCTCTGCGCACCGGGGACGGGGAGGCGGACCGCACCCTGTTGGCCGAGGACTTCCTCGGCGTCTATCCGACCGGGTTCGTCAACCGGGACGACCATGTCGACGAACTTGCTGACGGGCCAACGGTTCTGGACTACGAGTTCCTCGAGGTGCGCACACTGGAGGTTGCCGACGGAACCGGGCTGATCGCATACCGAGTCCGCTTCCGTCCGTCTGCACAGGCCGAGCCGATCACCTGGATGGTCAGTTCGATCTGGCGTCGGGAAGCGGATGGATCGCTGGTGAACACCTTCAGCCAGGACACCCCGGTCACGGACTGAGAACGCCCGGGAGCGGGGCGGTCGGTCAGTCGCCCTCGGCGCCCTCCGGGATCGGCGGTGGCTCGAAGATGCCGCGGGTCGGTCGGCACGTCGGGGGGTCGGCGGAGCCGGCGGGGGTGCTCGCGAGCGCCCAATAGCTCAGGTAGATCTCGGATTCGGTCGCCGCGCCGACCACGTCCTCGAGCTCGACGACGAGCTCACCCGGCCCCGGCGCGAGCTGCTTGTCCTCGAACGGCAGCCCGCCGGGGGTGTGGTAGAGGAACTGGTCGTTGCCGGCCGGGTCGAGATAGCCGAGGCTGCCCATGAGCCACATCGGATCCGGCAGTGGATTGGTGTATGCGACGCGCACCTCGACCAGAGAGTTCCCGCTGTCCGGGTGGGTGCCGATCTTCGTCGCCGTGAAGCTGGGGGCGAGGTCTTCGGCGGTGGGGCAGGGGTCGAGGTCCTCGAGGGGGACGGTGGTCACAGAGACCGTCGGTGTCGTCGGCGTGGTCGGCGAGGTGGGGAGGGCGCTCCGGCTCGGTGTCGGCCTCGGGGTGGGGGTGCGGGTCGGCGGCGGATCGACGGTCAGGGTGGTGGTGCGGGTGGGTGGTGCGCTCTGCGGGAGTTCGGGCACGCAGGCGGTCGTCGCGAGGACGAGCCCCGCGAGGAGGACGCCCGTCAGCGCCCGGCACCCGGCTACCACGCCGCTATTGTGCCGCTGCCGCGTGCCCTCTCCCGGTGATTTGCGGGAGTGTCGGTGAGTCCTTCGGCCGCAGGCATGCCACCGTCAGGAGGGGCGCGGCGAGCGGAACCCGAGCACGGCCAGCCAGCCGAGGAGGAGCGCCTGCCCGGCGACGAGCGCCAGGACAGCATCCGTCGTCTGCGGGAACCAGCCCGGAGGCAGCACCGCCGCCGTCACGGCGACACCGGCGATCCCGACCCCGGCGGCGAGCAGCCCGGGCGACCGACGCAGCAGCAGGGTCGCGCTGAGCAGCATCAGATGCAACCCGAACACCATGAGCGCCACCGCCCACGTGCTCACGAACCCACTCACCCCGGAGGTTCCGGTCGGGAGGAGGGCGAGCACCGCATACAACTGGACGGCGGAGCCGATCCCGAGACCGGCCGCAGCAAGACCACCGACGAGCGGTTGGTATGCGCTGGTCAGGGTCCAGATCGACCCCACCACAACGAAACTCAGCAGAGCAGCCATCCCGAGCGCTGTCGCTCCGGCGATGACGGCGCTGCCGGTGGTGGCGTTGACGAGGGTGAGTTGGGCGGGGACGGTGAGGAACATCGCGCCGGCGAGAGCTGCCGCGCCGCGGCGGGCGGCGGCCCGGGCGCGGGTGGTGCGATTCGGGGTCCGGGTGACCGGCTCGGTCCGCAGGACGGGGGGCGCGATGGTGGTCATGCTTCGAGCCTGCCGCGATCCGGGGCGGGGCGGTATGAGGCAAAACCCTCAGACGTCCCTGATCCGGGCTCGGGGTCGCTCAGGGTGGATCGTCCCTGCCGCGGGTGATCGCGGTGTCGTCAGCCCTTGGGCTTGGTGCGGCGTTCGAACCAGTTCTCGTGGCGGACGACGATCGTGCCGGCGCCGAGCTGGCCGTGCAGGACGAGGGTGGGGTTGCCCGGGGTCGCGGCCGTCGGCACCTTGATCTTGATCGTCCCCATGCCCTTGCCGAGCCGGTCGGTGTTGACCCCCCAGCCCTCGGGGAGGATGAGGACGGTGCTCCCGACGCCCATCCCGACCTCGATGTCGATGATCGGGCTGTCCGGGGTGGCCTGGCGGCAGTCGAGCTTGACGTTCGACAGGCCGGCCTGGAGGCGCAGGTAGGGCGGGATGGTCCACTCGCCGCGGCGCTTCTCGTCGGACCAGACGCCGGAGAGGGTGAGGCGGTCATCGGGTCGGTAGCCGGCTGGCTGGGGCAGTTGCGGGGTGATCGGCGGCTGCGGCGGGGGCGCGGCCGGCTGTCCCTGCGGCGTGGCCGTGGTCGGCCAGGTGGTGCTGCGGGCGGGCGGGATGCCGGCC
>DUPF01000048.1 GCA_012838445.1 Intrasporangiaceae bacterium
GCTCGCGCGCCGGCCTGGACCGCGCGCTCGACCATGGCCGCGACCTTGTCGCGCTGCCGGAACGACACGAGCGGACCCTGGTCGGTGTCCGGGTCGGACGGTGCGCCGAGGCGGACTGTGCCCATGACCTCGGCCACGCCGTCGACGAAGTCGTCGTAGCGGGAGCGATGGACGTAGGCGCGGGTGGCCGCGGTGCAGTCCTGACCGGTGTTGATCAGGCTGGCCGCGACGGCGCCCTGAACGGCTGCCTCGAGGTCGGCGTCGTCGAACACCACGAACGGTGCCTTGCCACCCAGTTCGAGGTGCAGGCGGGTTCCGTTCGGGGCGGCCAGCCCTGCGATGTGCCGCCCGACTCCGGTCGACCCGGTGAACGAGGTCATCGCGATGAGCGGGGAGCGGACGATCGCCTCGCCGGTCGACGGACCCGGACCGTTGACGATGTTGACCACACCGGCGGGCAGGCCGACCCGCTCGCACGCCTCGGCGAACATCAGGGTGGTCAGGGGCGTGTTCTCGGCAGGTTTGAGCACGATGGTGTTTCCCGCCGCGATGGCGGGCAGGATCTTCCAGGCCGCCATCTGGAGCGGGTAGTTCCACGGTGAGATCGAGCCGACCACCCCGATCGCCTGACGGCGGATCGAGGAGGTGTGCTCGGCGGAGTACTCTGCCGTTGCGTGACCGGGCAGGGTGCGCGCCGCACCGGCGAAGAAGGCGACGTTGTCGATCGTGCCGGGCACGTCGAACTCGCGGGCCAGTCGGATCGGCTTGCCGGTCTGGAGGCTCTCGGCCCGGGCGAGTTCCTCGGCGACCTTCTCGAGTTCGCCGAACAACGCATACAGGGCGGCGGAGCGGTCGGCAGGGGTGGCCTGCGACCAGCTGGGAAAGGCGTCGGTTGCGGCAGCCAGCGCGGCCGCGACGCTGCTCTCCTCGTCGGCCCGATAGGTCCAGATGACCTCACCGGTCGCCGGGTTGATGACGTCCTGCTCCGGGCCGGTGCCGGTTCCGAACGCGCCGCCGATGAAGTTGCTCGTCTCTCTCATGTCCCCAACCCTAGAGAACTCAAGACCCGAATCGGCCTGCTACCGCCGAGCGCTGGTCCGGATGATGTCGGCCGGTGAGTGTCGTTGACGGTGGCACTCAGCCGGTGCCGATCTCATCGGGCTGGTCGGTGAAGGCATCACCGACCACTTCGAGGACCCGATCGCGGGCGGCCAGCGCGCGGGCCGGGTCGCTGTCGGCCACGGCCTGGACGAGGGCGTTGACGAGCACGGCCTGCGGGATGCGCAGCGGCGCCCGGAGTTCTTCCTGGAGGGAGTCCCCGCCGAACCCTGCCGTGAGGGTGACGTCGGCGATCTTGCTGAGTGGCGAGCCGTGGAACCCGGTCAGGGCCACGATCGATGCGCCGGCGGCCCGGGCGGACTGGGCGACGGCCACCGTGCTCCGGGTGGCCCCGGTGCCGCTGATGAGCAGGCAGGCGTCGGCTTGGCTCAACAACCGGGCCTTGATCTCCTGGTCCAGGGCGTCCTGGGGCGCCTCAGCGGGATGACCGATGGCCGAGAGCCGCATCGCGGCCTCGGCCGCCACCGGTGCGGACACCCCGTGGCCACCGACCAGGATCCTCTGTGCGCCGGCCAGGACGGTCACCGCATGATCGACATCGTCGGCGTCGAGGAGTGTCGTCAGTGCCTGGAGCGACTCGACCACGGAACTGCAGAAGTCGAGGACGGTCCGCGTCGGACCCGCCGGCAGTCGGGAGACCCCGGCGCCCTCCGGGCGCGATTCCGATCCGGCGCGGCCGACGTCACGGGCGAGCAGCACCCGCAACTGCGGCAGGCCGGAGTACCCGAGTCGCTGAGCGGTACGTACGACGGTGGCTCGAGAGACGTCTGCGGCGGCCGCGAGGTCCTGCGCGGAACCCTCAATGGCCCACCCGGGCCGGGACAACACAGCCTCGGCCACCCGGCGCTCTGAGGGTTTCAGCACCGGCAGCATCGCTCGGATGCCGGCGAGGACGCCGCCGGCCTGGGGCAACTGCGGGCGTTGCGTCATACGGATGCCTCAGCCTGAACTGCCGGAGGCACCGGTGCCGCTGATCCACGGGTGTCCCCGGTGATAATCCGCTGACGTACCCGTGCGGAGATCTGGTCGATCATGATGGTCACCAGGATAATCACCGTGAGGGTGATCCCGATTCGGTCCCAGGCCCGGATCCGGAACAACTGGCTCAGCAGCGAACCGATGCCGCCGGCACCGAGTACGCCGAGAATGGCCGAGGCACGGATGTTGATCTCGAAGCGGTATAACCAGAAGGCGACCGTCTCGGGGAGCACCTGGGGCAGCACGCCCCATCGCAGGATCTGCAGGTAGCCGGCACCGGAGGCGCGGGCGGCCTCGACCGGCCCCAGGTCGATCCCTTCGATCACCTCACTGGTGAGTTTGCCGAGGGTGCCGACTGCACCAACCCCGAGCGCCATTGCTCCGGCGAGGGGTCCGAGGCCGAAGATCGGCAGCATGACCGCGATGGCGAGGATGATCTCGGGGATCGCCCGGATGCCGTTGAGGATCTGCCGGGTCATGAACACCACGGGAGCAGGGGAGACGTTCGCGGCGGCGAGAAAACCCATCGGCAGGGAGATGAGGGCGCCGATGAGTGTGCCGAGCCAGGCGATGTGCAGCGATTCGATCATCAGTCGGAAGGCGCTGGACCAGTATGCCGACTCCGGGTCGCCCAGGGGGTTGGCCAGGACACCGCGGCCCATCAGAGCGACGTAGTGCGCCAGGCTGCCGGGGATCTCCGGAACTCGGCTCCAGCGGGCATCGACGAGGAGGACGGCGCCGATGATGACCGCCGCGGTGGCCAGCATCCCGAGCGTCTTCGGCCAGCGACGCAACGGCTGCGGTCGGGGCGTGCCTGCTTGGCTCATACCAGCCTCCGGCGCAGGAACCGGGAGAGCTGGTCGAGGAGGAGGACCACGACGAAGAGCGCGAGGATGATGGCCGAGAGATTCTCATAACTGAATCGGCTCAGCTGGACATTGATGACCTGCCCGATACCGCCGGCGCCGACCAGGCCGATGACGACGGAGGCGCGGACATTGAGTTCGAACACGTAGAGGCTGTACGACAGGTAGTTCGGCAACACCTGGGGGACGGCTGCGACTCGGGCGCGTTGGATCCGGGTGGCACCCGCTGCGTCGGCGGCCTCCAGGGGGCCGGGATCGATGGCGTCGACGGTCTCGGCGGTGAGTTTGGCGGCGATGCCGATGTTGAAGATGATCAGTGCGCTGATGCCGGCCAGTGCCCCGGAGCCGACGGCGGCCACGAAGAGCAGGCCCCAGGCCACATCCGGAAGCGAGCGGATCAACGACAGCAGGATCTTGGTGACCTGGACCACCGCCGGGGGAGCGGTCATCTTGGAGGCCAGCAGGGCCATGACGAGGGCGATGCTGCAGCCGATCGCCGAGGCGATGATGGCGATGTACAGGGTTTCCAGCCAGGCCGATCGGACCCGCCAGGCGAAGGACCAGTTGGGGTGGAGGAAGCCGTCCAGCACTGGCTTGCCGCGCCCGATGTCGGTGATCAGCGGCATCAGCGTGAAGTGGATCGACGAGGCCGCCCACCAGGTGATGCCGACCGTGACGACCAGACCGAGCGCTAGCGCCAGTGACGGGCGCGGCTTGGTCGGCCGCGCGGCGACGGTCATGCCCCAGCACTTCCGGGCAGCACGTCGTCCGCGCTGAGGGAACGTCCGTAGATCTCCTCGAACACGGCGTCGTCGGCCTGGTCGCCGGTTCCGTCGAAGACGACCTTGCCGGCCCGCATACCGATGATGCGGTCTCCATAGCGACGGGCCAGGTCGAGGAAGTGCAGGTTGACCACCGTGGTGATCCCGAGGGCCCGGTTGATCCGCTGGAGATCCTGCATGACGACGTTGGCCGTCGGGGGATCGAGGGAGGCGACCGGCTCGTCGGCCAGGATCACCTTGGGGTCCTGCGCGAGCACACGAGCGATCGCCACGCGTTGTTGCTGCCCACCGGACAGGTGTGCGGCCCGGGCGTAGGCCTTGTCGACGATGCCGACCCGTTCGAGGGCCTCGAAGGCCAATTCCTTGTCCGCCTTCGAGTACCACCCCACCAAGGAGCGGGCCGTGGAGGTGGCGTGCAGGCGTCCCATGAGCACGTTGTTCATGACCGAGGTGCGCCGGACTAGATTGAACGACTGGAAGATCATGCCGACGTCGGCACGCAGGCTCTGGAGTTGTCGCCGACCGGCCCCGGACAACTCACGATCGTCGACTCTGAGCCGGCCGGAGGTGATCGGCACCAGGCCGTTGATCGTGCGGATCAGGGTCGATTTGCCCGCCCCGGAGAGCCCGACGACGACGACGAACTCTCCGGGGTTGATGTGCAGGCTGACGTCGTCGAGTCCGACGACACCGTTCGGGTATCGGACCGTGACGTCGTCGAAGGTGATCATCGCCAGGTCAGTCTCCGAAGTTGGCGGCGACCTGACGGGCTAGGTCGAGTGCCTCGAGGTTGGCCGGAACCAGTCCCTCGATGTTGTAGACGTCGTCGAGGGAGGTCAGGCCCTCTTCGGAGTCCGCCAGCGCGAGGAACGCTGTGGTGATCCGATCCTGGAGGCTGGCGTCGAGGTGGCCGCCGACGGCGACGCCGTCGTTGGGGATCTCGGGCGACCAGGCGAAAACGATGACGTTCTCGGCGACGTTCGGGTCCTCCTCGATGACATTGTTCCGGGCGTCGTCGAAACTGACCGCCACCTCGAAGTCGCCCCGGGAGACGCCGAGGATCGCGTTCGGGTGGCCGCCGGCGAACTGCGTGTCGATGTCGGTGAACGGGTCGAGGCCGGAGACGGTCTGGACCTGGGTGGCCGGGTAGTAGTAACCCGAGGCCGAGGACGCGTCGACGAAGAGAATGGTCTCGCCGGATTCGATCAGACCGATCGCGTCCTCCCCCGCCGGGCCGGCGGCGGCGCTGTCGGTGCCGTTGCAGTACTTCAGTTCGACACCTTCGGGGTTGGTCGCGGTGACGACCTCGTCCAGACAGAAGCGGTCCGGGTCATTGGTGACCCACTGGGTGTGGTAGCTGTCGGTGCCGCGGCGCACGGACTGGAGGACGGCGACGGCACCGGCCTCGTCAACGGCCTGTACCAGGGCGATCGGCCCGAACATGCCGATGTCGGCCTGGCCGGTCTGCATTGCGACGACGAGTCCGGCGTAGTTGTCGGCCACGAACGTCTCGACCGGGATGCCGAGCTCGGCGGAGAGCAGGTCGCCCAGAACTCCGGCATCCTCGACCAGTTTGTCCATGTCCTGCGAGGGGACCAGACCCAGGACCAGCCGGTCGGGGTCGTCGCCGCCGACCTCGGTGGTGTCGTCGTCGGTGGTTTCCTCGGTCGAGGTGTCCGTGCCAGCGGGATCTGCATCGGCGACGTCGTCGCCGCCGACTCCGCAGGCGCTGAGCAACAGGACCGTGGTGGCGACCGCTGCTGCCAATCGGGTGGTCATCTTCATGGTGGGTTCTCCTTACTGGATGGGTAGCCGGCTGACGTCGCTGGCCGCTGCGGTGTGGGTTGCGATGGGCACTGAGCCGCTGGAACCGATCTGCCGAGACTCCGTGAAGGCGGTGGGGTCGGCGGCCCACTCCCGGATCCCGTCGACGAGGTCTTCGAAGCGGACCCCGCGCAGGTGGGCCGGTCCGAGACCCCGATCAAAGCGGTCGATGTAGGCGGTGGCGCAGCCGAGCTCCAGGGGCGCGGCGAGGTCATTCCGCCAGACATCGCCGATGCTCATGAGCAGGTGCGGGACGTGGCTGATTCCGTGGCGGGCCAGCAGTTCGGTCACGACGGCGCCGGTGCGCTCCGGCTTGCCGGCGTCGGTGACGATGTCGTCGATGCAGTCGGTGATTCCGAGCCTGTCCAGGACGAGGTCCAGTCCGGTTGCCGGAGCATTGGTGACCAGGACCCGGGACACCCGGCCCGTGACGTCGTCGAGCAGGGCGCGCAACCCGTCCGGTGCGCGAACGTTCGCCAGCCAGGAACTCGCCTCGGCTCTGGACGTCTGATAGGCCGCATCGATCTGGGCGGTCGTCAGGCCGTGCCGTTGCGCCAGATGCTTGGCCGCGGCGTAGCCGTCCTCGACCCCGGCCATCGCCGGATCTTCGGCGCGGTCGGTGCCCCCGCGCAGAAAGGCGTTGAGGTCGGCGTTGAGGTCGGCACGCGCAGCCGGCTCGAGCGGACCCATCGCCGTGACGTATGCCAGGACCGGATCGTCGCCGACGCACACGGTGCCGTCGAAGTCGAGCATGAGCACCGGTCGGGCCGGGCCGGACTGGTGCTCGGTGGAACGAAAGTTCCTCATGGGTTCTACTTTTGCACAACTGTTACCTGAGTGGGGAGACCTTCCCGGATTTCTTCAGGCGTCGTCCTCGACCGGTTCGCGAGCGCATCCGGTCCGGAGGGGTGCGCGCCTCCGGCCGGGCGCTTGCTGCCCGGGCAGCCGTGCCGATCAGCGAGCGGCCGCCGGCAGCACCTCGTCCCCGGTCAGCGTCGGCCAGGTGAGGGCATCCTCGGGCGGGCCGCCGGGCCATGGCGGCACCTGCCGGACGAGGTGGTCCTCGCTGAGGAACCGCTCGGTCAGGGCCTCCGAGACGGTCGCGAAGGGCGAGGTCTGGGTCCGGTGGATGCCCAAGGCGCTTCGGACGCGGGCCAGGGCGGGTCGGCCGTCCAACACGGTGGTGACGTCGGCGTCGGCACGACCCAACTCGGTGCCGAGATAGACGCTGTCCGGGTTCTGCGCCGCAATCTCGGCGCCCCAGGCGTCCATGAGCGAGTGCGGCAGGCACCAGTGATAGAGGGACGCCGGCCAGTCGACGATCGTGGCGAACGCCGCATCGGTCGCAGCCCCGACCGCGGCGTGGTCCCGGTGCCCGTCCGAGCCGGTCGGGTCCATGGTGACGACGGCCCCGGGGCGGTGCCGCTCCAGTGCGTCTCCCAGTGCGACTGCGAGCCGGTCCGACTCGGCGACGATCGACCCGGGGGCCGGCTCACCCGCCCAGCCGGAGTCGATCAGCCCGAGCAGTTCGGCCTCGGCCGCGCCCAGGGCGGCTGCCGCCTCCCGGAACTCCTGCTCCCGGGCCGCGCCCAGAGCCGCCGGGGTGGGATACAGGCCGCTGGCATCCTCGCCGAGTTCACCTCGGCTCGCGCTGCAGACGATCACCCGGATGCCGGATGCTGCCGCGTTCGCGATCAGGGCACCGCAC
>DUPF01000049.1 GCA_012838445.1 Intrasporangiaceae bacterium
AGACTTCTCCCTGATCCCGGACACGTTCCTCGGGCTCGGTCATGCTCAGGCCAGATGCGCTGGCCGTCAGTCCCAGGGCTGGTCGTCCTGGACGACGAAGAGGGCGTCGACCGGGGAGTCCGGACACCGCGTTTGCCATTGCTCGCCGAACTCGCCGTCGAGGTCGGCAGATCCGCCGGCATAGGAGACCTTCAGGCCGTCCTCGGCCATGAGTCCGGAACTGTCCGGGAACCACGAGTAGATCGCCATGCCCCCGGCATCGCCCAACGGGCGTTTGCCCCACGCATTCGGCAGGACCAGCCCCACCACCCCGTCGGCGGACTCCACCGTGGCGCAGCCGTCGTCGGTCATCGACACCGTGCCCTCGAGCAGGGCCCCGTCGCCGCCATCGGCAGGGTCCCACTCGAAGGTGGGCACCGCATACCACCCTCGCTCGGTCAGACTCGGAATCTCGGTCGGCAACGCCCCCTCATAAGGAGCAGGATCCGCAGTCGGCACCGGATGGGCGGGCCCGTCGTTGACGAGCGCAATATCGTCCGGGGCGAAGGAGCCGCACATCGTCGTCCACCCATTCGGCTCCGGGACGAACCCGCCCGCATAGCTGAAGGTCTGGCCCTCGGTCGCGTACACCTTCCCCGAGCCGGACTCGACCACCGCCCGCACCCCATTGTCGAACCGGACGCCTTCGGCGTTGGGGAAGAGGACCGCCTGCGCCGGGCCGTCGCCCTCCACGGGGACCATGAGCGTGCAGCCGTCGTCGGTGAGGGCGAGGCGGCCGGAGATCAATGCCTGCATGCCTGCGCTTCTGTCCCAGTCGAAGGTAGGGACCTCGAAGCGTTCCCCGCCGGCCGGGGCAGGGGTGCTGCCGCACCCGCCGAGCGCGACAAGCCCCGCGGCAGCCAGGAAGGACAGCCTGGTGATCGTTCCCATCGCGTGGGACCTTCTCTCGTGAATGAGCCGGAGGATGCCGCTATGACGCCACGGATGCCGAGTCGGTTCCCGATGCGGGGCCTGTTCACGCAGGCGCGCGGCGAGTAATATCTAACAAGTCAACTGTTAAATAATGCTGATCGGAGGTTCCGGATGGCGAAGCATCCGGGGTTGCAGGAGTACGCCCGACTCGACAACCTGCAGGTGGTCGTGCGGGAGAACACCCCGTTCCTGCCGAAGGTCGCGTTCACGCTGATCACTCTCGCGTCACTCGCCGGAGCCAGTTTCACCGGATCCGGGATGGGACTCGGCGCCGGTGGCCTGCTGATGCGCTGGCTCACGCTGTGGTCCCTGGCGCTCGCAGGTGGATTCCTCGCCTGGCGACTGTTCTATCTGCGCGAACGTGAGGCGGATACCGACCCCGACAAGGTCGAACGGCTCCACGCCACCACCTTCGCCCGAGCCGACCTCGTCGCCCGGTGGGTCGGGGTCCTCGTAGTTCTCGGCGCGCCTGGTGCCCTCGTGGTCCCCTACCTCGCCGATCGGCCCCTGCTGCGCACCGTCCTCGTGGCCGGAGGGGTCGTCATCGGTGCCCTTCTCGGGCTCGGGGTGCGCGCACGCATATCCGCCCTCGTCGCTGCCCTCCTCATCCTCGGCATGCTGATCGGTTGGGCCTACGTCGACACCGGTGGAGGCTGGCCGGGAGCCGTCCGCCTACTGCACCTGAGCGCCTTCACACTCTGGCTCGGCGGCGCCCTGTGGAACATCGCCGTGGCCATGCCCGCCGGGCGGGAGCACCCCAACGTCGACGCCGTCCTCGCCGAGGCCAACCAACTCGACCGGTTCCGCTGGGTCGTGCGCTTCGCCCTGCCGACGATCATCGTCACCGGCGTCGTCATGGCGTGGGGATACACCGTCATGCCGTTGCAGTGGTGGCTCGCCGTCCCCGGCATCCTCATCCCGCTCAAGGTGCTCGCCATCGTCGCGCTCGTCGTCGTCTTCATCACCTGCCCGCTGTTCCGACACTGCTCACCGGTCCAGGGCGTGTGCAACATCGACGACCTCGAGGAGCAGAACTCGCCGTGAGCGCCGAGACACCCGCCGGCACCGAACCGTCGGCGACAGGCGAACGGGTGCTGCTCGACAACCGGCGCATCCCGTGCGCCGTCGGACTGATCAAGGCCGCCCGCACGATCGCCGACCTCGAGTCCGGAACCGTCCTCGAGATCTGGAGCCGGGACCGGTTCGCGCCCATGGAGATCCCCATCTGGGCCGAACGCGACGGACACCTCGCGACGGCCCTCGGACGCCGCGGACGATGGCCGACGGGGTACTACGTCTTCGAGGTCGTCAAGGACGCACTCCCCGGATAGCGAGATCCACCAAGGACAACCGGGCCCGGCCACTCCGGCAACGGACGTGGACCGACCCGGGCTCGCCGGAGCTTGTCAAGCCGCAGATGCGTTGCCGAGCCGCGGTCCGCACCGCGCCCGAGTCCGAGCTCTGCGGGCCCCGACGCAACGACGGAACGGGGTGCAAACCGGGTCTAGATTCGAGGTCGACAGCCCGTCAGCACCAGCGAGAGGAATCCCATGCGCTTGTCCATCCGCAACCAGCTAACCGGCACCGTCGTCTCCGTCACCAAGGGCGAGGCGATGGCCGTCGTCAAGGTCAAGGTCACCGGCACCGACATCGAGATGACCTCCGCCATCACCGTCGACAGCGCCGAGGAGCTCGGCGTCGAGGTCGGCAAGGAGGTCACCCTCCTGGTCAAGTCCACCGAGGTCTCCCTCGGCGTCGAGTGACCCCCTGATCCCACAGGCCACCGGCCCAGTGACCATCCCTGCCAGGTCACTGGGCCGGTTTGTGTCATCCGGCCGGAGATCGTCCGGCCCGAGCCCAGCCCGTCTGCCAGCCGGGACACGGACAGGTCCGGTGACCGACTCGAGCCAGTAGCATTCCTACCGACACCCAACGGAGGAGGCTGTTGTGGCCCACGTTGTGAAACCCGCTGATCGGCACGGTGTTTCGTGAACAGGACCCGCCCACGCACCGTCCCCGAGGACCCCCAGTTCGAGACCACCTCCGAACGCGAGGTGTGGGAGCGCCTGTGCGCCCAGGGTCACCCCGAGTGGACCCTCCTCGCCAACGTCCGCCTCACCGACGAGTACAAGGACCACGAACTCGACCTCGTCGTCCTAATGCCCGACGTCGGCATCGTCGTCATCGAGGTCAAGGGCGGCTCGGTCTCCTACGAGGCCGGCCGATGGTTCACCGGCAGCGGCGAACGGCGCCGCCGGATCCGACCCGTCGACCAGGCGAGGGACGGCAAGTACGCTCTGCGCGCATACATCGAATCCGACCCGCGCTGGAAGAACTCCAGCCGCAGCCGAGTCCGGTTCGGCCACTCGATCGCCGTGCCCTTCACCGACATCGACCCCGACTTCGCCACCCCCGACTGCCCCCGCTGGACGATCCACGGCCGCAGCGACCAGGCCGACCTGGCCGGCCGCCTGTGGGACATCGCCGCCCGCCAGGAGAGCGGACACCGGGCCCCGACCGCCGACGACTGCGACCTCATCGTCGACATCCTCCGCGGCCGCAACCTGCCGCAACGGACCCTCCTCGCCGAGGCCGACGAACGCGAGAGCCGCGCCGAGCGGCTCACCGTCGAACAGGCCGCCATCCTGTCCGTCACCCGCCTCCTGCACCGGGTCGAAGTGCGCGGGGGAGCCGGCAGCGGCAAGACCGTCCTCGCCATGACCCAGGCGAGACAACTCACCCGAGGCGGGCACGGCATACCCCCCCAGCGAGTGGCCCTGATCTGCTACTCGATCGGGTTGGCGCAGTGGTTCACCCGGATGCTCGACAAGGCCCCCCGCCGGGAACGGCCCGCCTTCGTCGGCACCTTCGAGGAACTCGCCCGCTATCTCGGCGTCACCGAGTTCGGCGGCCGCGACCAGGCCCAGTTCTGGGAGGAGGCGTTGCCCGTCGAGATGGCCGAACTCGCCCGCGACCTGCCGGACGGGAAACGCTTCGATGCCCTCGTTGTCGACGAGGCCCAGGACTTCGCCGACGGCTGGTGGACCCCGATGGTGCGCTGCCTGAAGGATGAAGAGGACGGCGGACTCTACGCATACAGCGACGAGAACCAGCGGGTGTTCGCCCGCTTCGGCCGGCCGCCGTTCCCGCTCGTCCCGCTCGTGCTCGACCACAACCTGCGGAACACCAAGCAGATCGCCGAGGTCTTCACACCCCTGGCCCCGATGCGGATGTATGCGCGCGGTGGCGACGGCCCGGAGGTCACCGTCGTCCCGTGCCCGGCTGAGGATGCGCTCGACGTCGCCGACGACCAGATCGACCCGCTCATCGACGAGGGCTGGCGACCGGAGGACATCATGCTGCTGACCACCGGAACCCGGCATCCGGAGCAGGTGGCGCTGCAGGAAAGCGTTGGGCAGGAAGGCTATTGGGCGACCTTCTGGGATGCGGATCTGGTGTTCTACGGGCATGTGCTCGGCTGCAAGGGACTGGAGCGACGGGCAGTCGTCCTGTGCGTCAACGAGAGCGTCGTGCGGGAACGGTCCCGGGAGCGGCTCTATGTCGGGCTCTCCCGGGCGACCGACAAACTCGTCGTCGTCGGCGACCCCGCCCTGATCCGGGAGATGGGCGGCCTCGAGGTCGCCAAGCGGCTGGGGATCTGAGGTGTCGCTGCTGCTCGACCGACCATTGTCAGTGGGGCCTGTCAGACTCGAGGCGTGACGAGATCACTGCGCAGCCGCCCTCAGCGGGCCTGATGCGCTCGAGGAGAGGAGCGAGATGACCACCACGACACCGGGGTACGACGAGCAGGACTGGGCGCTGGTCCGGCGGGCCGCAGACCTGGCCTGGGAGAAGCACGAGGGTGAATACCGCAAGGGCGGTGCGACGGTGCCCTACATCTCGCATGTGTGGACCGTCGCGTCGATCGTCATGGAGCACGGGGGGACGGCCGTGCAGGCCGCTGCTGCGTTGCTGCACGACACCGCGGAGGACGCCGGCGGAGAGAAGGTGCTCGACGAGATCCGCGAGGCGTGCGGTGCGGAGGTCGCGGATCTCGTGCGTGCACTCTCGGACTCGCTCGTGGAGAACCCCGAGGACAAGGCTCCGTGGCGCGAGCGCAAGGAGGCGTATCTGGCGGAGTTGCGCAGGGCACCGGACCCCGTCCACCTCGTCTCCGCGGCGGACAAGCTCGCCAATGCCCGCAGCATGCTCAGCGACTTCGCCGAGGTCGGGTCTGAGCTGTGGGAGAGGTTCCGCACCAAGAGCGCCGCCGACCAGTTCTGGTACTACGAGACCCTCATCGAGATCTTCGATGAACGCGGCACCATCCCTGCGCTCACGGGGGAGTTGCGCGAGACGATCGCCGAGCTGCGGCGCCGCGACGAGGCGAGCGGGGGCCGGACGCAGCCCGCTGAGGCGACCGGGGCGGAGCCGGGACGTCGATAGCATGAGGCGTGTCCGCCTTGGACCGCGCGAGGGAGAGGGGCCATGAGCCACGTGCCATCCGGGAGTCCCGGCGATCTCCCGACACCGACGCCGCAGGTCTGGACGCCGACCACTCCTGCCCCGGCACCACCGCCGCCTCCGCCGCAGGTGTCGACGCCGCCACCCCCGCCACCACCGGCAC
>DUPF01000050.1 GCA_012838445.1 Intrasporangiaceae bacterium
GATCGACGTCCTCGGCGAGGGCGAGCCGCAGCAGCCGGGCCAACTCCCAGCCGTCGCGGCCCTCGATCAGCGGCGTCTCCGGCAGGCCGCGGGCGATCCGTGACGGCGACGGCCCGAGCGGCGGCAGGCCGTGGGTGATCACCTGCTCCTTGAGGGTGAGCTGCCGCAACGCAATGGCCCGAACCAGCTCCGGGTGCTCCTCGGCGAAGTCCCGATACAGGACCGGGTCCTTCTGCCCGGTGTCCCCGATGAGGACCCACCGGATGTGCGGCAGTTCCCGGGCGATCCGGCGCAACTGGGCCCGCTTGTGCTCCGCGCCGGAGCGGAACCAGCCGGTGTTCGTCGGCCCCCAGTCGGTCAGCAGCAGTGGCCCCTGGGGGAATCCGTTGCGGCGGATGAAGCGGGTCAGGTGCGGCGCGGTGTTCCACGCCCCCGTCGAGACATAGATGACCGGAACCTCGAGGGCGGGAGCCTCGTCGCCATCGTCATCCAGGTCCGACTCCCCCTCGGCCTCGTGGTCGGCGATGAACTCGCGATACATCGTCGCCATCCCGGGCACCGGGATCCGTTCCGCCTCCGCCCGCACGAAGGTGTTCCAGAACGCGGTGAGCGGCCGGGGCAGGTTCGTCGTGAGGATGGTGTCGTCGATGTCGCTGATGATCCCGAACCGTTGGGTCGAGGAGACGATGTGCACGGCCGCCTGCGCCGCCACCGCCTGGGCGCTCTCGAGCCGGACCTGGTGCCAACCGGCGGAGAGCCCGTGACCACGGATCGTCAGGTCCACCAGGCCCGCTCGGTCGGTGCGGGTCTCGACGGCCCGACCGCCGACGTGGATCGTCAGCGGGACATCGACCGCTGGGGCGGTGATGAAGGCGCGCCACCCGCGGGTCTCGTCGTCGGCGTGACGCAGTTCCTCCGCCGTCGCCTCGGCATCGGCCGAGGCGGCCTCCTGCGGAGTGCGGGTGAACACGACCCGGGCCAGCACTCGCAGGAACCCGGCCGATCCGTAGCCGGTGTAGGGGATGATCTTGTGCCGCCACCCCCGCTCCGCCAACTGCTCCCCCACTCGCTCGTTGATCGCGTCCTCGATGATCGCTGCATGGTGCGGCCGCCTCATACTCCCGAGCCTAGGCGCTGCGCTCACAGCCGAGCCGGCCTCGGGTCGACCCTGATCCCCTGACCTACGATCGGGCACATGACCTCGCTGGACCCGATCCGACCCGACATCGCGCAGGCCTGGAACGACCTCACCGACTCGACCGGCCTGAAGCTCGAGCGGGCCCATCTGCCGGAGTACCTCGGCGAGGGCGAGACGGTCACTTCGCTCACCGGCGCCACCTATCAGGACACGACCGGGCTGCTCGTCCTCACTGGCCGTCGACTGTTCTTCTTCGCGCGCAGCAAGCGCCACGGCAGCTTCACCGAGATCCCCTGGGAGCCGGGCGCTCCGGTGTCGTGGTCCACGGGGTGGCTCTTCGGCAGGCTCAATCTGACGATCAGCGGCAGCACGTGGGACTTCCAGATCCTCAACAAGAAGGACGGTGAGCGGTTCGTCGCGGCGCTGCGCTCACACACCTTCTCCGGGCCGGCAGTCTCTCCTCCGCACTGGTATGCCGGACCCACCTCGTCGCCGGTCGCACCCGATTCGCCGACCGGTCAGGAGGAGCCCCCCGAGGCCGACGAGCCACCCCCGACCTCCCCGATCGAGATCGTCGCGGCCATCGAGCGCCTCGCCGACCTGCACGAACGAGGCACCCTGACCGAGGCTGAGTTCGTGACGGCGAAGACCGGGCTGCTCGCCCAGTTCAGCGCCGGGCGTCCCGCTGACTGACGCGCTCCTGTTGAGTGAGCTGATACGTGCCGCTGACGATCCGCTCGGCGAGGTCGCGCACCTTGATGTTGCGGTCCTGACTCTCCTTGCGGATGATCTCGAACGCGTCGTGCTCGCTCATCCCCCGCA
>DUPF01000051.1 GCA_012838445.1 Intrasporangiaceae bacterium
ATCCTCCCGCTCGCTGCCATGGCTGCCAACCCAGCCGGCCCGGGCACGGGGATAGCACCCAGCGGCGTGGCCCGAGGCGGCCGCCACGCCCACGACGTTAGCCTGAACGGCATGGTGAGGCGATGGTCGGCCAAGCAGTGGCGGATCCTCGCCGACGTCCGGCGCGGATGAGGACACCCACCAGCCGGTATGCGCTGCTCGCCGGACTCCTGCTCACTCTCGTCATCGTCGGGCTGGACCTGGCCGGTCCCCAAGGCGCGATCCCGGAGGCGCTCCGGTCCGCCGGGGCGCGCCTGACCGGTCCGGTCCTGACGCGGATCGCGCACTCCTTCCCACCGCCCTCGCCGGCCGTCTTCGATGCGACCGAGACCCAAGCCCGGCTCAGCGCCGCCGAGGAGGCAGCGCGCACCGCCCGCGCCAGCGCGACGCTCCTCAATGCCCCGGACGTCCGGGCCCTGCGTGAGACTGACCACCGGATCGTCCTGGGCCGGGTCGTCGCGATCGGTGCTCTGGGTCCGGCCGGACCGGAGCGGCTGACCATCGACATCGGCAGCGAGGACGGCGTCGCGGTGGACCAGACGGTGGTGGCCGCGACACGGTCCACCGACGCCGGCCTGGTCGGGCGCACCGTGCGGGTCGGGGCGCGCACGAGTGACGTCCTGATCCTCGGCGCCGCGGACCTTGTCGTCGGTGCCCGAGGCGCTGACTCGGGTCTGCTCGGCACGGTGAGCCCGCCGCGCAGCGGATCGTCCGAGCCACGCGCGGCCGGGCAGCTCACGTTCGCCGCGATCGGGTTCGGTGACGTCGAGCCGGGGGAGGTCCTGCGCACGGTCGGCTCACCGGGGGAGCGACCCTTCGTGCCCGGTGTCACCATCGGCACGGTCGCCGGAATCGACCCCTCCCGCGGCCGGGTCGGGACGACCGCGGCAGTCCAACCAGCGGTCGACGTCGGGCGCCTCGATGTCGTCGCCGTGATCGCGGCGGGGGATGGCTGACGTGCACCCCGCCCTTCGCGCCGCCGTTGCCTTCGCCCTGAGTGTCGTCGCCTCGATCGTCGTCGTCACGCTCCGTGCACGCGGCTGGTCCGTCGTCCCCGACCTGGCACTGTTGCCGGTCGTCGCCTTCGCCCTCAGTCGCGGCTCGACGGCCGGCGCACTCCTCGGCCTGGCCGCTGGGTGGGTCGTCGACCTCGTCCCACCCGGAGGTCAACCACTCGGCGCCACCGCGATCCTCTATACCGTGGCAGGTGCCGCCGCCGGACGCGGCGTCCGACTCGGTCCGCTCCCGACCCGCTGGATCGCCCTCGTCTCCCTCGGAGCAGCCGTGATCCCCGCAGCGGGACGGATCCTCCAGGGCCTCTGGCTGGGGCACCAGGTCGACCTGACCGGGGCAGCCCTTGAGGTGGCCGCAACCCTGGTCGTCGCGGTCCTCGTCGTGCCGCCGCTGGTCCGCCTCGACAGCGAGGACGAGCAGTGGTGACCCGGCAGCGAGGTCGCGGCCCGGAACCCATGGAGACCATCGATCGCGGTGCTCCCCTGCGGCTGCTGCGACGGCGGATCGTCGTGCTCTGCGTGCTGCTCCTCCTCATGCTCGCAGCCCTCGTCGGCCGACTCACCCAGGTCCAACTCGGCACCCCCGCAGCCGCCGCCCAGGTGGGCACCGCAACCGCCGAGCAAGCCGGCCTGACGACACTGCCGATCCCCGCGGTCCGCGGTCGGATCCTGGACCGCAACGGCATCCCGCTCGTGGAGAACTCCTCCTATCCGGCGCTCATCCTCGACCGGGCGGTCCTCGCCGACCTCGATGACGACGCCGAGGAGGCCCTGTTCACGGCACTGAGCACCGCCCTGGCTACACCCGTCGAGGACCTGCGGGCCCGCACCACGTCCTGTGGCGCACCCGGAGCGGCCCCGCCGCCGATCTGCACGCCGGGATCGCCGGCCGGGCCGGCGCTCCTCGTCGGCCAACTCGACCCGGACGCGGCGCTCGCGATCGCGGAGCGACCCGAGCTCTATCCGGGGGTGAGTGTCGAGGCGGTCCCGAGCCGCGCATACCCCCATCCGGAGGGTGTCCTCGCCCCGCACGTCTTGGGCTATCTCGGGCAGGCGACCGCTGAGGACGTCGCCGGCTCCGACGGCTTGATCAGCGACGGTGACCTCGTCGGCCGCACCGGGCTGGAGGAGCAGTACGACGCGGTCCTGCGCGGCACTCCCGGCGCCCAGGTGATCCGCACCGATGCACGTGGTGTCCCGCTCGAGGTGGTCGAGGAGCGCGCTCCGGTCCCGGGCCGGGATGTGCGCACTAGTCTCGACGTGCGGGTCCAGTCGGTCGCTGAATCCGCGCTCGCCGACCAGATCGCCCAGCGTCGGCGACTCGGCAACATCGCCGACAGCGGGGCGGCTGTCGTCCTGGACGTGCGGGACGGGGGAGTGGTGGCGCTGGCGAGCTATCCGACCTACGACCCGGCGGTCTGGGTGGGTGGGATCAGCAGCGATGCGTATGCCGCGCTCACCTCAGCGGATTCGCATCACCCGCTCATCTCTCGGGTGAGTGAGGCGGGGATGGCGCCGGCGTCGACGTTCAAGGTCATCTCGGCGCTGGCGACCCTGAAGGCCGGTGGGTCGTTGGACGGGGTCTACAACTGTCCGTCCGCGACGCGGATCGGGGGGCGGGAGTTCCGCAACTTCGACCGCCGGGACTACGGGCGGGTCAGTCTGAAGAGGGCGATCGAGGTCTCGTGCAGCACGATCTTCTATGACAGCGCCTATCGGAACTGGGTGGCGCTCGGC
>DUPF01000001.1 GCA_012838445.1 Intrasporangiaceae bacterium
ACCCGCACACCGCCGACGGGGTCAAGGTGGCCCGCGACCTGCTGGCGGCCGCCGAGGTGACCGAGCCGGTCATCGTGCTCGAGACCGCACTGCCGGTGAAGTTCTCCGCGACGATCGTCGAGGCGCTCGGCCACGACGTACCGCGTCCGGAGCGGTTCGCCGGCATCGAGGATCTCCCGCGCCGCGTGCTGGCGCTGCCCAACGACGCGGATGCCCTGAAGCGCCTGATCGCCACGCACTGACGCGCCGCCTCGTTCGCCGCGCGGCTCCCGTGGGTGTGCGGCATCTTGTGTGGACGAAGTTGGTCATCATCGGGGTATTGCGTTGACACAAAATGCAGCACGATGGAGCCCGTGATCCCCGACACCCTCACCTGGACCCACCTCACCCCTGACACGGTCGAGCAGTGGGCAGCGCTGACGAACCTGCTCGCCGAGGTCGACGGAACCGAGGAGTTCTACTCCGTGGAGGACCTCGCCGAGGAACTCGACGAGCACGGCTTCGACCCCGAGCGTGACTCCTGGGCCGTCTGGGACGGACCGACGATGGTGGCCTTCGGGCAGCTCCGGGTCGGTCTCACGCTGGACCACGAGGGCCGAGTGCGCTGCAACTTGGACGGGGGCGTCCACCCGGAGCACCGCGGACGCGGCATCGGACGCGCGCTCATGGACCGCATGGAGGCGCGCGCGACGGAACTGGCCGGCGAGCGGCACCCAGGGCAGCCGGCGATCTGGCGCGGCCCCGGCGGACTCGAGGGGGCGTCGGCCCGCGCCCTGTTCCTGCACCGGGGCTATGAGGTGGTGCGGTACTTCAACCTGCTGGGTCGCCCCCTGTCGGGCGACATCCCGCGGGTGGACTCCGACGCCCCGCTGCTGTCGCCCGGGCCCGAGCACGAGGAGGCGACCCGCCTCGCGCACAACGCGGCGTTCGCCGACCACTGGGGATCGGCGCCCGCCAGCCCCGAGCGGTGGCGCGACACGTGGACGGCGCGTTCGAACCGGATGGACGTCTCGACGGTGGCCGTCGACCCGGCCGATCCGACCCGCGTCCTCGCGTACGTGCTGGCCGCGCAGTGGGTCCCCCGCGAGCTCTACGTGAACCTCGTCGGCACCGTGCCGGACGCCCGGGGTCGGGGCCTGGCTGCTGCCGCGCTGGCCCGCACGATGGCGCTGGCCGCCGAGACCGGCGAGTACGACGTCATCGAACTCGACGTCGACTCCGACAGCCCCACCGGCGCGACGCGCCTCTACGACCGGCTCGGCTTCGCGCACAAGAAGACTTGGGCGACGATGCAGCGCGCCGCGCGCTGAGGGTTACGCCCCGGCGATGGCCCTCTCGATGGTGGCCACGTCGATCTTCTGCATCGGCATCATCGCCGCGAAGGCGCGTTCGGCCACGCCCGGCTCGTCCGACATCATCGCCTCCGACAGCACCCGCGGGGTGATCTGCCAAGAGAGGCCCCAGCGGTCCTTGCACCAGCCGCACTGGCTCTCCTGGCCGCCGTTCCCGACGATGGCGTCCCAGTAGCGGTCGGTCTCGGCCTGGTCCTCGGTCAGGATCTGGAACGAGAACGCCTCGCTGTGCCGGAACTGTGGACCGCCGTTGAGCCCGATGCACGGGATCCCGCACACCGTGAACTCGACCGTCAGCACGTCGCCCTGCTTGCCGTCGGGGAAGTCGGTGGGGGCGGTGCGCACGGCGTCCACCCGGCTGTCGGGGAACACCGAGGCGTAGAACCGTGCCGCGTCCTCGGCGTCCTTGTCGTACCACAGGCAGATCGTGTTCTTGGCCAGTGCCATCGCCGTCTCCTTCGTTCGACCCGTCCACGCTAATCCCGACGATTCCTCCACAACAAGCATGGTCGCGGCCCATCCTGCGTGGTAGGTATGGGGTGCATGAGCACGCCCATCGAGGACTACGCCCTGCTCGCCGACCTGATGACGGGGCCGCTGGTCTCGCGCGACGGGTCGATCGACTGGCTCTGCTTCCCGCGGTTCGACTCCGGCGCGATCTTCACCGCGATCCTCGGCACCCCGGACGATGGACGCTGGAAGCTCTCCATCGCCGGCGGGCAGGTCCTCGAACGCCGCTACCTCGACCACTCGTTCGTCCTGGAGACGCTGTGGCGCTCCGACACCGGGCTGGCGCGGGTCGTCGACTTCCTGCCGCCCAGCAGTGACCACGCCGACATCGTCCGGCACGTGGAGTGCCTCGAGGGCAGCGTCGTCGTCGAGCACGACCTCATCATCCGCTTCGAGTACGGCGCCCGGACGCCGTGGGTCCGGCAGGTCGACTCGTTCGGTGGGAAGGCCCTCTACGCGGTGGCGGGACCCAACGCCGTCCAGCTGACGGGCCCCGCGCTGTCCCCGGCGGCCGAGGCGGACTCCCACGCCGGGCACCCCAGCGGTGCCCCGGCCGACCACCTGGTGGGTCGCTTCCCCCTCCAGGAGGGGGACAAGGCCGACTGGGTGATGACCTGGTCGCACTCGTACCACAAGGCCCCGGAGCCGGTGGATCCCGCCCGGGCGCTCACCGACGCGCTCCAGTTCTGGGGCGACTGGTCGTCCAACCTGGAACCCGAGGCGTCCGGCTGCCCGCCGCAGTACCGCCACCTGGTCATGCGGTCGCTGCTGGTCCTGCGGGCCCTGACGCACACCGAGACGGGCGGCATCGTGGCCGCACCCACGGCGTCCCTGCCGGAGGAGTTCGGGGGGTCTCGCAACTGGGACTACCGCTTCACCTGGTTGCGCGATGCGGCGTTCACGATCGAGGCGATGATCGCCCACGACTTCCTCGACGGCGCGCGGCTGTGGCGGTCGTGGTTGTTGCGCGCCATCGCCGGCGAACCGGAGGAGATCCGGATCATGTACGGCCTGGGCGGGGAGAAGCAGTTGCCCGAGATGGAACTGGACCACCTGGCCGGGTACGAGGGCTCGCGCCCGGTCCGGATCGGGAACGGGGCGGCCGACCAGTACCAGGCCGACGTCGCGGGCGAGGTGATGATCGCGCTGGCCAAGCTGCGCGACGCGGGTCAGGCCGAGACCCACTACAGCTGGGGGATGCAGCGCAACCTCATCCAGTACTGCATCAAGAACTTCGACCGCCCCGACCACGGCATCTGGGAGATGCGCGGCGACCTCCACTTCTTCACCCACGGGCGGGCGATGATGTGGGCGGCGTTCGACCTGGGCATCAAGGCGGTCCGGGAGCACAGCCTCGAAGGGGACGTCGACACGTGGTGCGCGTACCGCGACCGGCTGGAGAAGGAGATCTGGGAACGCGGCTTCGACGCCGAGCGCAACACCTTCACCCAGACCTACGACGGCACCGAGGTGGACGCCTCCCTGCTGCAGCTCACGCACGCTGGCTTCATCGCGCCCGACCACCCCGCCATGCTGGGCACCGTCGCCGCCATCGAGCGGGACCTCCAGGACCCGTCCGGCCTCATCCGCCGCTACCGGACCGAGACCGGCACCGACGGCCTCGCCGGCCACGAGTACCCGTTCCTGATCTGCTCGTTCTGGCTGGTGGAGCAGTACGCGCTGTCCGGACGCCGCGAGGACGCCGAACGCCTCATGGACACCCTCGTCGGCTGCGCCAACGACCTGGGGCTGCTCGCTGAGGAGTACGACCCGCAGTCACGGCGCCTGGCGGGGAACTTCCCGCAGGCCTTCAGCCACCTCGGCCTCATCCGCGCCGCGGACGCGCTGTCGGGGCAGAGCCAGGACGAGTCCGTGGGCAGCTCGGGTCCGAAACCCCGGGCCGGCCGCTCCGACGCGGGGCCCCAGGCCGGCAGTGAGCCGGCCACCTAGGCCAGGGCGGAGGAGCCGACGCGTCAGACCGGTCCGGACGAGCCGGCCGGGTAGTCCAGCAGCGGCTGGTCGGCCCAGACGGCGAGGACCTCCTCGGTGATCCGCCAGCCCTCCTCGACGCCGTCCCCGCGGACGGTGAAGGTGGGGTCCCCCTCGAGGATCCAGCGGATGACCGACCCGTACGCCGTGAGGGCGGGATCCGGCATGGACGAACTGACCGTCACGCGTGAGCGTCCGCGGCTGTCGAACGGGCCGCCGACGTTGAGGCCGAACTGCAGGTGCTCGTCCTCGAAACCCATGCACACCGTGTTCGGTGGCAGGTCGCGCGACAGGCCCGCGTAGGTGTGTGGTGGCTGCCTGAAGGTGACGAGGATCTCCTGGCGCGGGTCGCCGATGCCCCCAAGTGGGAGCGGCACGACCTCGCCGACGACGAGTGGTGGAACGCGCGAGAGCCCCTCCTCTACGGACCCGAGCGCGTGCATGATCTCCGCGACGTCTTCCGGGCGCTCCTCGACCAGCGACCGGAGCAAGCTGCACAACTCCGGCTCTCGCGTCCGGATGGACCCCTGGCTTTGACGCATTCACGTCGAGGTGTTGAGTGCCGCTACGACGCAATCTACGCGTCGCCCGAATTCGGCGTCGTGGACGTTCAACATCTCTGGGAGGAAGCCATCGAAGCGGGCAGCGATCACGCGATCGTGGTGGCTGACCTCGCCGTTCCAAGCCGCTGACAAACGTCATCCCCGCCCATGTGCCGAATCACGTCCGGATCACCCACCACGATCAGTCGATCGGTGGCGCGTGACAAGCCCACGTACAGCCGCTCGGCGGCTCGGTCACGGCGTCCGGACTCGTTCACGCACAGCACTACCGCACGGCGCTCCATGCCCTTGAAGCCCAGGACGTGCCCGTAGAAGATGTCGTCGGATTCCCAGAACTGCTTCCAGTAGTCCTTCTGGCCGAGAGTCTCCTGCCGTTCGGTCTGCACGGGGTGGCGCTGGCCGAGGGTGATCAGGGCGATGTCGGCGGCGGACCATCCCTCGTCGAACAGCACCTCCACCTGGTCGTCGGCCACGCCGAGTGCATCCTCGGAGGAACAGGCCACGAAGGTGACCTCCGGCCCGTCCTCGCCGCGGATCTCCATGCCGGTCGGCGCGAGCGGGACGAAGGTCTCGGCGATCTGGCGGGTGTTGCGCAGGTTGTGGTCCAGCACGAGCGGGACGAGCTGCACCGGCGGACGCCCGAACCGGGCGAACACGCGCTGGCGCTCGTCTGAGTAGGCATACAGGCCGCTGCTCTCCTCGTCGCGGAGCGCGCCGAGCAGGGGGAGCCACCAGTCGTCGGCGAAGTCCTGCGCCTCGTCGACGATGATCGCGTCGAACTTCTGCTCCGGCGTCAGCTGGGTGGCCTTCTCCGCCATCTGGCGGGGGAGTTCGACCTCCCAGAAGTCGGAGTCGTCGCGTCCGCCGAAGTCGGTGATGCCCCAGCGCCGGCCGAGGTCCTCGAACGTGCCGACGAACCGCGGACGCTTGCCGCGCGAGCCCACCATCAGCGACCGCTCGAGGTAGGTGGCCAGCCCGTAGGAGTAGCAGACCACGGCCACGTTCTTGCGTTCGCCGAGCAGGCG
>DUPF01000006.1 GCA_012838445.1 Intrasporangiaceae bacterium
ACCGGCGGCGGGGGCACCGCGTCGGCGGCGGGCCGGATCGGCGGCTGGGTGGCGCTGACCGGGGCGGAGTGGGCGGTGGCCTCCTTGGTGGAGCGGGCCGCCTGCCCGCGGGCCTCCTCGAGGGCCGACTTGGCGTCGGGGAGGGCGAGTGCCTCGAAGGCGCTGGACTCCGGCTCGGCGACCTCGACGAACTCCTCGGAGTCCATCTGGCCCGGGTCGTTCTCACCCTTGCCGAGCATCCCGCCGATGCCGCGCAGCGCGTCGGTCAGTTCGCTCGGGATGATCCACATCTTGTTGCTGTCGCCGCGGGCGATCTGCGGCAGCACCTGGAGGTACTGGTACGCGAGCAGCTTCTGGGTCGGCTTGCCGCGGTGAATCGCGTCGAAGACCTGCTTGATCGCACGGGCCTGCCCCTCGGCCTCGAGGACGCGGGCCTGGGCGGAACCCTCGGCGCGCAGGATCTGGGACTGCTTCTCACCCTCGGCGGTGAGGATCTGGGACTGCTTGACACCTTCGGCGTTGAGGATCGCGGCCCGGCGGTCCCGCTCGGCCTTCATCTGCTTCTCCATCGACTCCTGCACCGACAGCGGCGGGTCGATCGCCTTGAGCTCGACCCGGTTGACACGGATGCCCCACCTGCCGGTCGCCTCGTCCAGGGCCCCGCGCAGCTGGCTGTTGATCTGGTCCCGGCTGGTCAGGGTCTGCTCCAGGTCGAGGGAGCCGATGACGTTGCGCAGCGTGGTGACGGTGAGCTGCTCGATGCCCTGGATGAAGTTCGCGATCTCGTAGACCGCGGCCCGGCTGTCGATGACGGTGTAGTAGATGACCGTGTCGATGTTGACGACGAGGTTGTCGCTGGTGATGACCGGCTGCGGCGGGAAGGAGACGACCTGCTCCCGGAGGTCGACGTTGGCGCGCACCTTGTCGACGAACGGGATGAGGAAGTGGATGCCGCCCTCGAGGGTGCGCGAGTAGCGGCCGAGTCGTTCGACGATGAGCGAGGTCTGCTGCGGCACGATCCGCACGGTGCGCATGATGACGACGATCGCGAAGACCAGCAGGATCGCGAGCAGAATGAGTGTCGTTGGCATGTGATGTCCCCTTCGGTGGTGGTCAGGTCAGTGGTCTGGTGGTATGCGGTGCTCACCTCGTCGGACGCAGCACCGGCAGCGGCCGAGTCGGTCAGGCCCCCAACTGCCCGACGGGTGCGACGTGGACGGTGGCGCCGCGGATCTCGATAACGCGCACCTGGGTGCCGGGTTGCAGCGGTCCGACCTCCTCGGAGGTGCGGGCCGACCACACCTCACCGGCGAGTTTGACCCGTCCGTCGGTCTCGGTGATCGTCTCGAGCACCCACGCGTCGCGGCCGACGAGGGACGCCGAGCCGATGCCGTGGTCGGTCTCGCTGTCCATGAAACGGCGTTTGACGACCGGGCGCACGACGAAGAGCAGCGCGAACGCAGCGACGACGGCGACGACAACCTGGATCGGCAGCGGGGCGCCGAGCCCGGCGGCGGCCGCACCGGCGAGGGCACCTCCCGCGAGCATGAGGAAGACGAAGTCGACGGTGGCGGCCTCGATCGCGGCGAGCACCAGCGCGAGGCCGAGCCATACGACCCACCAGTTATCGGCGAACCAGTCCATGGTCTGTCTCCTTCCGGTGCGAGGTCAGTGGTGTTGTAGCCAAGGGTACGCGTCCTCTAGGTCGCCCAGGCGGTCCACCGCTCACCGCGTCGCTCGACCTTCAAGGGCAGGCCGAACGTCTCGGTGAGGTTCTCGTCGGTGAGGGTCACCTCGAGCGGTCCGGCGGCGACGACGCGGCCGTCCCGGAGCAGGAGCGCGTCGGTGAAGTTCGGGGGGATCTCCTCGACGTGGTGGGTGACGAGGACGAGGGCCGGAGCGGTCAGGTCGGCGGCGATCTCCCCGAGCCGACCGACGAGATCCTCCCGGCCGCCGAGGTCGAGTCCGGCGGCCGGCTCGTCGAGGAGCATGATCTCCGGGTCGGTCATCAGGGCGCGGGCGATCTGGACGCGTTTGCGCTCCCCCTCGGACAGGGTCCCGAAGGTGCGGTCGGCGAGGTGGTCCACGCCCATGACCTCGAGCAGTTCCGCGGCGCGTGCGTGGTCGAGGTCGTGGTAGGCCTCCCGCCACCGTCCGACGACACCGTAGGAGGCGGTGACGACGACGTTGTGGACGATCTCGCGCCCGGGGATCCGTTCGGCGAGGACGGCCGACGAGAGCCCGATCCGGGGTCGCAACTCGAAGACGTCGACCGTGCCGAGGACCTCGCCGAGGATCCCGGCGACGCCGCTCGTGGGGTGCATCCGGCCGGCCGCCACCTGCAGGAGCGTGGTCTTGCCGGCACCGTTGGCGCCGAGGACGACCCAGCGCTCACCTTCCTCGACCTCCCACGAGACGTTGTCGAGGAGTCGGTTCTTGCCGCGCACCACGGTCACGTCGGCGAAGGCGAGAACGTCGGACATGACATCAACCCTAATGGCATCGACCCCCGCTCCCGGGACCCTACGATGGCCGCGTGCCGGAGCTTCCCGCGAGTGTGCGCGTCGCCGTCTGGGTCAGCCATGCCTGGTCCGTCGGCGCCGACGCGGACTCCGTGCTGCCCCACGCGCTGCCGGACGTGACCGACCGGGGCCTGGGAGACCGCCTGCGACTGTGGCGGGACCTCGGGGAGAGCGCGGTGTATGCGGCCCTCCCCCGGCCCGGGGACCGGGGGCTGCTCCCGGACTGCCCGCCCGACGCATACGACGCGGCGACCGGGGCCGGGGAGGCCGTCTTCGTCCCCGGGATCGGCTCGATGGCGGTCCCCCGGTTCGTCGGACTCGACCCGTCCGCGCGGGGCAGTGGACTGGCCTGGGACGTCTTTAACGCCGCCGCCGTCCCGGTGCACCGGCTGGCCGGGGTGGACCTGCCCGGCGCCGACCGCCGGCTGCGGCACGCGGTGCATGCCGCGATCGACGCGCTCGGCGACGGCGGCTGGGTCGATGCCTGGCAGCGGGACCACGGCCCCGGTGAGGACCGCTTGTGGTCGTTGCCGCCGGATCTGCCGGACCGGGCCCGGGCCGTCATCGTGCGGTCCGCGTCGGTGCTGCAGATCGCCGAGGCCGGACTGGTCCACGCAACCGGCTCAGCGGGTGCCGGACTGGAGCAGGCGCGCCGGCATACCCTCCTCGGGCTGCGTGAGGCCGCCTCCGCCGCCCTGGAGGCGGCGACGGCTGCGGCGGCCGGCTACTTCGCGGCCCAGTCGCGCAGCACCCGCTCGTAGACCTCGACGGTGCGGTCCGCGATCGCCGCCCAACTGAAGTGCTCGACGGCCCGCTGCCGCCCGGCCCGGCCGAACTCGCGGGCCCGCTCCGGGTCGGAGACCGCCGCGACGAGGGCATTGCCGAGGTCGGTGACGAACCGGTCCGGGTCGACCGGGGTTCCGGTGCCGTCCTGGACCTGCTCGATCGGGACCAGCCAGCCGGTCTCCCCGTCGACGACGACCTCGGGGATGCCCCCGGTGGCGGTGCCGACGACGGCGACCTCACAGGCCATCGCCTCAAGGTTGACGATGCCGAGCGGCTCGTAGACGGACGGGCAGACGAAGACCGTCGAGGCCGACAGCAACGCGGTGACCTCGGCACGCGGGAGCATCTCGCCGATCCAGATGACGCCGTCGCGTTCGGTGCGCAACTCGTCGATGAGGCCCTCGACCTCGGCCTTGATCTCGGGGGTGTCCGGGGCGCCGGCGCAGAGGATGAGTTGGACCTCCGGGGGCAGCGCACGGGCGGCCCGCAGGAAGTACGGCAGCCCCTTCTGCCGGGTGATCCGACCGACGAAGATCACCGCAGGTCGGTCGGGGTCGACGCCGTGGCGGGCGAGGACCTCCGGGTCGTCGTTGCGGGCCCATTGTTCGCTGTCGATGCCGTTGTGGACGACGTGGACCTTGTCCGGGTCGATGTCCGGGTAGGACCGCAGGATGTCCCGCCGCATCCCGGCACTGACGGCGATGACGCCGGCGGCCGCCTCGTAGGCGGTCTTCTCGATCCACGACGAGACGCGGTACCCGCCGCCGAGCTGCTCGGCCTTCCACGGCCGCAGCGGCTCCAGGCTGTGGGCGCTGACGACGTGCGGCATCCCGCCGAGGAGACTCGCCACATGGCCGGCGAAGTTCGCATACCAGGTGTGGGAGTGGACCAGGTCGGCCCCCTCGGTGTCGGCGGCGATGGCCAGGTCGACCCCCATCGTCTGCAGGGTCGCGTTCGCCTCGCTCAACTGCGGCAGGTTCGGGTATGCGGTGGTCCCCTCCTCGTCCCGCTCGCCACCGAAGCAGCGGACCTGGACCTCGATCCCGTCCTTGGCGCGCAGCGCCCGGACCAGCTCGGCAGCATGCACCCCCGCTCCGCCGTAGATCTCCGGTGGGTACTCCTTGGTCAGCACATCGATCCGCATGAACGAAAGGCTAACGGTTCCCGACAGCCGATGATGTCTTCGAGCCGACCGGCGCTGACGGGGTGGACTTCGATAGGTTTGACTCATGAGCGCAAAGGAGCCCAACGTCCTGACCATCGTCCTGGCTGGAGGCGAGGGCAAGCGACTCATGCCCTTGACCGCGGACCGGGCCAAGCCGGCGGTCCCGTTCGGCGGGATCTACCGCCTCATCGACTTCGCCCTGTCCAACGTCGTCAACAGCGGCTACCGCAAGATCATCGTGCTCACCCAGTACAAGTCGCACTCGCTGGACCGGCACGTGACGAAGACGTGGCGAATGTCGACGATGCTCGGCAACTACGTCGCACCGATCCCGGCCCAGCAGCGGGTGAACAAGAACTGGTACCTCGGCAGTGCGGACGCGATCTTCCAGAGCCTGAACATCCTCGACGAGGAGCGCCCCGACATCGTCGTCGTCGTCGGTGCCGACCACGTCTACCGGATGGACTTCTCCGACATGGTCCGCCAGCACGTCGAGACCGGGGCCGGGGTCACCGTGGCCGCGATCCGGCAGCCGATCAGCCTGGCCGACCAGTTCGGGGTGATCGAGGTCGACGACAGCAACCCGCTCAAGATCGGCGCCTTCCGGGAGAAGCCGACCGACGCCAAGGGGCTGCCGGATGCCCCCGACGAGGTGCTCGCGTCGATGGGCAACTACGTCTTCAACGCGGACGTGTTGCGCCACGCCGTCACCCGGGACCACGAGCTCGAGGGCAGCAAGCACGACATGGGTGGGGACATCGTCCCGGCCTTCGTCGCCGAGGGTGGTGCCTACGTCTACGACTTCAAGAGCAACGACGTGCCCGGCTCGACGGACCGGGACCGCGACTACTGGCGTGATGTCGGGACGATCGACTCCTACTACGACGCCCACATGGACCTCATCGCGATCCACCCGATCTTCAACATGTACAACTTCGACTGGCCGATCCTGACCAGCTACGGCCCGTATCCGCCGGCGAAGTTCGTCCACGGCGTCCAGGGCCGGGTCGGGGAGGCGCTCAACTCGGCGATCTCCCCCGGCACGGTCATCTCTGGTGCCCGCGTCCAGGGGTCGATCCTCTCCCCCAACGTCCGGGTGCACAGTTATGCCACCGTCGACGACGCGGTCATCATGGACGGCGTCGAGATCGGCCGCAACTGCCAGGTGCGGCGGGCCATCATCGACAAGAGTGTCCGGATCCCCCCGAACACCCGCATCGGCTACGACCAGGCCGAGGACGAGGCGCGCGGCTTCCTCGTCACGGAGACCGGCATCACCGTCATCGGCAAGGGCTACGTGTTCGCGCACTAGACCGCTGCCTCGGTCGCGTCCGGCAGTGGCTACGCTCAATGCCGTGAGCGCTGAGCCGGCCGTTGCCCAGACCCTGCTGGTGACCCTGAGCGGTGCTGATCGCCCCGGGGTCACCAGTCACCTGTTCACGACCCTGAAGGACCTCGACATCACTGTCCTCGACGTCGAGCAGGTCGTCATCCGCTCCCATCTGACGCTCGCGGTCCTCCTCGAGGCGGGCGGGCAGACCGAGGCGGTCATCGCTCGGGTCACCAAGGTGGCCTACGACCTCGGCATGACCGTGACGACGGCGCTCGGCTCCGGGGATTCGAGCCGCAACCGGACCGGCCGTGCGGCGGTCACCGCGTTGGGCCACCCGTTGACCACCCATTCGATCAGCACGATCACCGCCACCCTGGCCGCTTCCGGCGCCAACATCGACCGGATCCGGCGGCTGTCCCGCTACCCGGTGACGACCCTCGAGTTCGACGTCTCCGGTGCCGACGTCGACCAGTTGCGCCGCGACCTGGCCGCCGTGTCCGCCGGTGAGGGGATCGATATCGCGGTCTCACCCTCGGGGCTGGCCCGCCGGGGTCGGCGCCTCGTCGTCCTCGATGTCGACTCCACGCTCATCCAGGACGAGGTCATCGAGTTGCTCGCGGCCCACGCCGGCCGGGGCGCGGAGGTCGCGGCAGTGACCGAAGCGGCGATGCGGGGTGAACTCGACTTCGCCGAGAGCCTGCGCCAACGGGTGGCCGTTCTCGAGGGACTGCCCGATTCGGTCCTCGACGCGGTCGCCGCCGAGGTCCGCCTCACGCCCGGGGCCCGGACCCTGGTGCGCACCCTGCACCGACTCGGCTTCCTCGTCGCACTCGTCAGCGGTGGCTTCACCCCGATCGTGCAGTCCATCGCCGACGACCTGGGGATCCGGCATCTGCGCGCCAACGACCTCGAGGTCGTCGACGGGCGACTCACTGGCCGGGTCCTCGGTGCGATCGTCGACCGCGCCGGCAAGGCCGCTGCGTTGCGGGAGTTCGCCGCCGCGGCGAACCTGCCCCTGTCGCGCACCGTCGCCATCGGTGACGGCGCCAACGACCTGGACATGATCGAGGCGGCCGGCCTCGGGGTCGCCTTCAACGCCAAACCCGTCGTGCGCTCCCACGCCGATGCTTCGGTCACCGTCCCGTATCTCGACACGGTCCTCTTCCTCCTCGGCATCTCCCGCGAGGAGATCGAGGAGGCCGACAACCTCGACGCCACGGCAACCGGCAGCACCCCGCCCGCAACCCCCTGACCCGCGCCCCTCACCCCGCGAAGGTCGGCAAAACGTCGATTTCCCGCCCCAGAATCGACCATTTGCCGACCTTCGGCGGCAGGGCCGGAGGCGCGTCCCCGCCGTCGACGGATGGTTCTAGCACCGCTGCAGCGCCAGGAGCGGTCCCACAACCATCCGTCACCATCACGGCACGCGTCGATACCTTGCGCGAAGGTGGGCAAACCGCGCCGCCACCCCGGCGAAGGTGGGCAAACCGCGCCGCCACCTCCGCGAAGGTGGGCAAACCGTCGATTTCCCGCCCCTAAATCGACCATTTGCCGACCTTCGGCGGCAGGGCCGGAGGCGCGCCCCGGTCGACGGGTGGTGCCGATGTGGTGACGGAGTGGTGCCGATGTGGTGACGGGGCGGTGCAGGAGTGGTGACGGGGTAGTGCGGGCTGGGCTACTGGCCCATGACGTGCACGCCGCCGTCGACGTGCACGATCTCCCCGGTCGTCGCGGGGAACAGGTCGGAGAGCAGCGCCACACACGCCAGGGCGGCCGGTTCGGCGTTGTTGACGTCCCAACCGAGCGGCGCCCTGGTGTCCCACGTGTTCTCGAAGGCCTCGAAGCCGGGGATCGACTTGGCCGCCGTGGTGCGGATCGGGCCGGCCGCGACGAGGTTGCAGCGCACCTTGTGGCTGCGGCCGAGGTCGCGGGCCAGATAGCGGTTCGTGGACTCGAAGGCGGCCTTGGCCACCCCCATCCAGTCATAGACCGGCCAGGCGAACTTGGCGTCGAACGTCAACCCGACGACGGAGCCGCCCTCGGACATCAGCGGCAGTGCGCCCTGGGCCAGCCCCTTGAGCGAATACGCCGACGTATGCAACGCGGTCGAGACGTCGTCCCACGTGCCGTCCATGAAGGTGAACGCCCCGGGCGGGGCGAAGCCGATGGAGTGCAGCACCCCGTCCAGGTGGGGCAGGTGCTCGCGGACGTTGTCGGCCAGGGCCGCGAGATGGTCGTCGTTGGTGACGTCGAGTTCGACGACCGGCGGGGTGGTCGGCAACCGCTTGGCGATGGTCTGGGTGATCCGCATGGTGCGACCGAACGAGGTGAGCACGACCTCGGCGCCCTGTTCCTGGGCGATCCGGGCGACGTGGAAGGCGATCGAGGAGTCCATCAGGACGCCGGTGATGAGGAGCTTCTTGTCTGCGAGGAGGTTGGTGGTCAACGTGCTGGTCCTTTCCGGGACGTCGGTGAAGTCACTACGAGCGAGGTCGGCGGCCGGGTCAGTGGCCCATGCCGAGGCCGCCGTCGACCGGGATGACGGCACCGGTGACATAGCTCGCCTGCTCGGATGCGAGGAAGGCCACGACTGCGGCGACCTCCTCCGCGGAGCCGAAGCGGCCCGCCGGGATCGCTGCCTGGTATGCGGCCTGCCGGTCCGGCGGGAGCCCTGCGGTCATGTCGGTCTCGATGAAGCCGGGCGCGACGACATTGGCGGTGATCCCCCGCCCGCCGAGCTCGCGGCTGATCGAGCGGGCCAATCCGACCAGACCGGACTTGCTGGCCGCATAGTTCGTCTGTCCCGGCCCGCCGTAGAGTCCGACGACACTGGAGATGAAGATCATCCGGCCACGGCGGGCGCGGACCATCCCCTTGGTCGCCCGGCGCGCCACCCGGAACGCCCCGGCGAGGTTGGTGTCGATGACGGAGTCGAACTCGTCGTCGCTCATCCGCATCAGCAGGGTGTCCTTGGTGATACCGGCGTTGGCGACGACGACGTCGATGGTGGCCCCGACCTTCTCCTCGGCGGCGCTGAAGGCCGCGTCCACGGAGGCGGTGTCGCTGACGTCGCAGGCGACGGAGAGCAGCCCGTCCGGTGCCTCCCCGGATCGGGAGGCGACGACGACCTGATGGCCCTCGTCACGCATACGGCGGGCGATGGCCAGGCCGATGCCGCGGTTCCCTCCGGTGACGAGGGCGGTGTAGGTCTGTTGCGGAGCGCCGGTGGTCATGGACGACAACGCTAGTGGACTACCTCCGGGTAACTACACCGCCCGGCGGCCTCGGCGTTGCTCGGGCGTACCCTGAAGGAGTGACCCGCGAACCTGCTCAGGTGGTGACGACTGCTCGTCGCCCGCTCAAGGACGAGCAGTCCGCCCGGGTGCGCAAGTACCTCATCGCGATGAGCATCCGCACCGCGTGCTTCGCGGGCGCGGCGTTCTCGACGGGATGGCTGCGGTGGGCGATGGTCGCCGGGGCGGTGTTCCTGCCCTACTTCGCCGTCGTCATCGCCAATGCGGTCAAGCCGCGTGCCCTCAACGTCGCGACGAATCAGCCGCCGGTCTCACCGCGGCGCCACCTCGGCGGTTGACCCGCCTGAACCACTCAGCCGCAGAACGATTCAGCCGCCGATCGCCGACATCGGCCGGTCCGGCTGGCTGAAGCCGGCCGTCCCGATCCCGTGGCCGGGGGCCTTGACCCACATCTCCCCGTTGATCAGGGCAGCGAGTTCGTCGTCACTGGCACCGTCACGCATCGGGCCGCGCAGGTCGGTCTCCCGCTGGGAGAACAGACAGTTGCGGACCTGCCCGTCGGCGGTCAGCCGGGTGCGGTCACAGGCCCGGCAGAACGGCCGGGTCACGCTCGCGATGATGCCGACGGTCGCCGGTCCCCCGTCGACGAGGAACCGCTCCGCCGGGGCGCTGCCTCGTTCCGAGGCCGGCATCGGCGTGAGCGTGAAGCGCCGGGAGAGCCGCTCGTGGATCTCCTCGGCGGTGACCATCGCGGTCTTGTCCCACGAGTGCTGGGCGTCGAGCGGCATCTGCTCGATGAACCGCAGTTCATAGCCCCGGTCGAGGCACCACTGCAGCACGTCGGCGACCGAGTGGTCGTTGATCCCCCGCATCGCGACGGCGTTGACCTTGACCGGCAGGAGACCGGCCTCGGCGGCCGCGGCCAGGCCCTTCTCCACGTCGGGGAGCCGATCCCGACGGGTCAGCGTCTGGAACTCGTCCCGGTTGACGGTGTCGAGGCTGACGTTGACCCGGTCGAGTCCGGCGGCGGCCAGTGGTCCGGCCACCCGTTCCAGTCCGACGCCGTTGGTCGTCATCGCGATCTTCGGGCGCGGCTCGAGGGCGGCCATCCGTTCCACGAGGGCAGGCAGGCCGCGCCGCAGCAGCGGTTCGCCACCGGTGAGCCGGATCTGGGTGACCCCGAGTCGGACGAAGATCGACACGAGCCGGATCATCTCGTCGTCGGTGAGCATCTCCGGTCGGGGCAGCCACGGCAGGCCCTCCGCCGGCATGCAGTAGGTGCAGCGGAGGTTGCACCGGTCGGTCACCGACACCCGCAGATCCCGCGCCACGCGACCGTGCTGGTCGGCGAGCGGGAGAGCATGAGCCGGGCGAGACATACCCACCAGACTACGTTGTGCCCGCCTGGTCGTAGTGTTGGCGACGATGGAGGACCGAGTGTGCTGAAGAAGCTGATCGAGCCGAAATGGCTCGGCGGGATCGCGCTGGCGACCCTGTTCGCGGTCGCGTGCTACTTCCTCGGGCAGTGGCAGTGGAGCCGCTATGAGCACAAGGCCGACCGCAACGCGACCCTGGACCGCAACTACGCCGCTGAGCCGGTCCCGTTCGGGGACGTCAGCGACGCGAACGGCGTCCGCCCCGGTGCGGACTGGTCCCGGGTAGAGCTCAGCGGGCAGTACGCCCCGGAGCATGTCTACGTCCGCAACCGCCCCAACGACGGCGTCTACGGATACGAGATCCTCGGCCTGTTGCGCACCTCCGGCGACGGCACGGTCGTCATCGATCGGGGCTGGGTGCCGAACTCACCGCAGGGCGCGGCGGTGCTGCCCGAGGTCGCTCCCCCACCAGCGGGGACGGTGACGGTGGTCGGCTGGGTCCGCCCCTACGAACGCAGCCTGGACCGGGACCTGCCGGCGGGTCAGGTGGCCTCGATCGCTGCTACGGATCTGACCGCAACGACCGGCGCCGACCTGGCCGGCGCATACCTCGTCGCACAGCAGGAGTATGCGTCGGGCCGGTCCGCGGACCCGGCACCGGTGGACTCGGGGCTGCTCCCCCTCGAACCGCCGGACCGCAGCCTCGGCCCGCATCAGGCGTATGCGATCCAGTGGTGGATCACGATGGCGCTGGGGTATGCGTTCGTCGCCCTTGGCGTGCGCCGTGAGCTGCGTGAGGAGGAGGCCGAGCGCGACCCGGAGGCGGCGGCCGAGCGGGCCCGGGCCAAGGCCGAGCGGAAGAAGCAGAAGGTGTCCCGCTGGGACGAGGACGACTTCTGAGTCGACCGCTTGCGGCGACGGGCTACTGGCGGAACTGGGTGCGGTACAGGTCGGCGTAGAGTCCGCTGCGGCCGAGGAGTTCGGCGTGGGTGCCGCGCTCGATGATCCGGCCGCCGTCGAGGACGAGGATCTCGTCGGCGGCGCGCACGGTGGAGAGTCGGTGGGCGATGACGAGCGCGGTGCGTTCGCTCAGCGCATCGTCGAGGGCCCGCTGGACGGCCGCCTCGGACTCGCTGTCCAGGTGGGCGGTGGCCTCGTCGAGGATGATCAGTCCGGGTGCCTTGAGGAGGAGCCGGGCCAGCGCGATCCGCTGCTTCTCTCCCCCGCTGAGCCGGTGACCGCGGTCCCCGACGACGGTGTCCAGCCCCTCGGGTAGGGCGGCGACGAGGTCGAGCACCTGGGCCTGGTCGAGGACCGCCCAGATGTCGTCCTCGGTGGCGTCGGGGTCGGCGTAGAGCAGGTTGGCGCGGATCGTGTCGTGGAACAGGTGCGCCTCCTGGGTGACCATGCCGACGACGTCGCGCAGGGAGTCGTCGGTGGCCTTGGTCAACGGCACCCCGTTGATCCGGATCTGGCCGCTCTCCGGGTCGTAGAGCCGGGCGACCAGCGAGGTGATCGTCGTCTTGCCCGCACCGGAGGGTCCGACGAGGGCGACGGTGCGTCCGGGTTCGACGGTGAAGCTGACCTCGCGGAGGATCTCGGTGCCGCCGAGCCGGTCACCGACCGCGACCGATTCGAGTGAGGCGAGGGAGACCTCGTCCGCGCCGGGATAGGCGAAGGAGACGTCCTCGACCTCGAGGCGCACCGGCCCGGCCGGGATGTCGACGGCGTCGGCGGCCTGCGCGACGAGCGGCCGCAGGTCGAGGACCTCGAAGACCCGCTCGAAGGAGACCAGGGCGGTCATGATGTCGACCCGGACGTTCGAGATCGCGGTGAGCGGGCCGTACAACCGGGCGAGCAGAGCGGTCAGGGCGACGAGGGTCCCGACCTGGAGGGTGCCGTCGACGGCCATGACGCCGCCGAAGCCGTAGACCATGGCGGTCGCCAGGGAGGCGACCATCGTCAGCGCGACGAAGAAGAACGAGCGGTTCAGCGCGATGCGGACCCCGACGTCCCGGACCCCGGCGGCGCGGGCCGCATACGTCGCCTCCTCCCGCTCGGGTCGGCCGAACAGTTTGACGAGGAGGGCACCGGCGACGTTGAACCGCTCGGTCATGCTCGCGCCCATGTCGGCGTTGAGGCGCATCTGCTCGTGCGAGAGCGCCGCCAGGCGACGCCCCATGATCTTGGCCGGGACGAGGAAGAACGGCAGGAGGAGCAGCGCCCCGAGCGTCAACTGCCACGACAGGGACAGCATCGCCGCGACGATGAGGACGAGGGAGACGGCGTTGCTGACCACCGACGACAGCACCGTCGTGAACGCCTGCTGGGCGCCGATGACGTCACTGTTGAGCCGGCTGACGAGCGCCCCGGTCTGGGCGCGGGTGAAGAACGCGATCGGTTGGCGCAGCACATGCCCGAAGACCTCGGTGCGCAGCGCATAGATCAGACCTTCCCCGATCCGGGCCGAGTGCCACCGCTGCACCATCGTCAGGATGCCCTCGAGGAGGGCGATCGCGGCGACGATGAGCGCGATCCGGACCACGAGGCCGGTGTTCCCGGGGATGACGCCGTCGTCGATGAGCCGCTGCAGGAGCAGCGGGGTCGCGACGACGAGGACCGCGTCGAGGACGACGAGGACGAGGAAGACGGCGATCTGACGCCGGTGCGGCCGCGCATACGACAGCACCCGGCGCAGCGTCCCGTCGGCGAGTTCGATGTCGCGGACCGAGTCGTCCCGGGTCATGGCATGCATCAACTGCCACGGGCTGGTGCTCACGTCAATCCTCCGCTCAGGCCAGGGCGACCAGGTCGCGGTAGTCGGCGCTCCACAGATCCTCGACCCCGTCGGGCAGGAGCAACACCCGTTCCGGTTCGAGGGCCTCGACGGCGCCCTCGTCGTGGGTGACGAGGACGACCGCCCCGGCATAGGTGCGCAGCGCCCCGAGGATCTCGGCCCGGGAGGCCGGGTCGAGGTTGTTCGTCGGTTCGTCGAGGAGGAGGACGTTCGCGGCGGAGACGACGAGCATCGCCAGCGACAGCCGGGTCTTCTCCCCACCGGAGAGGACCCCGGCCGGCTTGTCGACGTCGTCCCCGGAGAACAGGAACGAGCCGAGCACCTTGCGCACCTCGGTCTCGCCGAGGTCGGGGGCCGCCGACTTCATGTTCTCGAGGACCGTCCGGGCCACGTCGAGGTTCTCGTGCTCCTGTGCGTAGTAGCCGAGTTTGAGTCCGTGCCCCGGCTGGACCGCACCGGTGTCGGGGGTGTCCACGCCGGCGAGGATGCGCAGCAGGGTCGTCTTCCCGGCCCCGTTGAGGCCGAGGACGACGACGCGGGAGCCGCGGTCGATGGCCAGGTCCACGTCGGTGAACACCTCCAGCGACCCGTAGGAGCGGGACAGGCCCTCCCCGCGCAAGGGAGTCTTCCCGCACGGGGCCGGCTGTGGGAAGCGGAGCTTGGCGACCTTGTCCTGGACCCGCTCGCCCTCGACGCCGGCGAGCAGCCGCTCGGCCCGGCGGGCCATGTTCTGCGCGGCCACGGCCTTGGTCGCCTTGGCCCGCATCTTGTCCGCCTGGGCCATCAGGGCAGCGGCCTTCTTCTGCGCGTTGGCCAACTCCCGCCTGCGGCGGCGCTCGTCGGTCTCCCGCTGCTGCAGGTAGGCGCTCCAGCCGACGTTGTAGACATCGAGGCGCTGCCGGTTCGCGTCGAGGTGGAAGACCCGGTTGACGACCTTGCCGAGCAGGTCGACGTCGTGGGAGATGATGACCAGCCCGCCCTGGTAGACCGCGAGGTAGTCCCGCAGCCACAGGATCGAGTCGGCATCGAGGTGGTTGGTCGGCTCGTCGAGCAGCAGGGTCTGCGCCCCGCTGAAGAGGATGCGGGAGAGCTCGACCCGGCGTCGCTGGCCGCCGGAGAGGGTATGCAGTGGCTGGCTGAGGATGCGCTGCTCCAGTCCGAGGGCGGCGGCGATCGCGGCAGCCTCGGCCTCGGCGGCATAGCCGCCGGCGGCGTCGAACTCGGCCTCGAGCCGCGCATACCGGCGCATCGCCCGCTCCATGGTCTCCGGGTCGGCGCTGGCCATCCGCTTCTCGGCGATGACCCGGTCGGCGACGATCCGGTCCAGCCCGCGGGCGCTGAGGATGCGGTCCCGGGCGAGGTCGTCGAGGTCGCCGGTGCGGGGGTCCTGGGGCAGGTATCCGACGGTGCCGCTCGAGGTGACCGTCCCGCCGGCGGCCTGACCGGCTCCGGCGAGGACCTTGGTCAACGTGGTCTTCCCGGCCCCGTTGCGGCCGACCAGCCCGACCCGGTCCCCCGGCGCGATCCGGAAACTCGCATGCTCGAGGAGCAACTGCGAACCGGCGCGCAGCTCGATATCGGTGGCGGTGATCACGATGCAGGGGCTTCTTCGGACGAGGGATGGGGACGGCCACGGGTGTTCGGCGGGTTCGGACACCGTCGAGGGTGGGCAATGGCCTAGTCTAAGTGCGCCGGAGCGACACCCCTGACGCGCCGGCACGCCAGTCCCGCAGTTCGACCTGCCCGCGGTCCGAAAGGCACGTGAACATGAGCTTCAACGAGAACGTCCAACTGGATACCTCACGCATCCGTGGCGGACGCGGTGGTGGCGGTGGTGGCCGCGGCGGACCGGGTGGCGTCGTCATCGGCGGCGGCATCGGCGGTCTGATCCTGACCCTCATCCTGATGTTCCTCGGTGTAAAACCCGGCGATATTCCCTTGCCGACCGATCCGGGCAGCGGCGGTGGTGGCGGTCAGATCAACACTGAGGGGGAGGCAAACTCGGAGCTGTTCGCGCATTGCGAGACCGGCGCCGACGCCAACAAGGACGTCTGGTGCCGGATGGTCGCAACCGAGAACTCGCTGCAGGCCTTCTGGGGGACGGAACTGCAGAGACGGAGGAGCCAAGTTCAGTGGCGTGAGCCGACCCTCACCCTGTATCAGGGCACCTGGCAGTCCGCGTGCGGCACCGCCTCGAACCAGGTCGGCCCGTTCTACTGCCCACTCGACCAGGGTGTCTACATCGACGCCGACTTCTTCCAGCTCCTCGAGCAGCAGTTCGGCGCCAAGGGCGGGCCGCTCGCCCAGGAGTATGTCCTGGCCCACGAGTTCGGTCACGCCCTGCAGGACCAGCTGGGCCTGCTCGGCCGCGCCCAGCGGGATCCCAACGGTCCCGAGTCCGGGGCGGTCCGCATCGAGCTCATGGCCGACTGCCTCGCGGGCGTGTGGGCCAAGCACGCGAGTGAGACGCCGGCGCCCGGCAGCGACACCCCGATGCTCAAGCCGCTCACCGACGACGACATCAGGGACGCTCTCTCAGCAGCCGCGGCGGTCGGTGACGACAACATCCAGGAGCGCACCCAGGGCCGGGTCACCCCGGAGAACTGGACGCACGGCTCGGCCGAGGCCCGCCAGCGCTGGTTCCTCCAGGGCTACACGACCGGCGACCTGAACAAGTGCGACACCTTCGCCGTGGAGTCGGTGAACTGATCCGCACCAGCAACGAATGCGCCGCCAGGTCGCCGTCGTCGGGGGTGGGATCGCCGGGCTGACCCTGGCCGCGGCCCTCGATCCGCGACGCTTCGCGGTGACGGTCCACGAGGCCGAGCCGGAACGCGCCGGCGCGGGCTTCGCCCTCGGACTGTGGCCGGCCGCGCTGCGTGCCCTGTCCCGCATCGGGGCCCGGGAGGCTGTCGCGGCGCTGGGGCACCGCCCGCCGGGAGCCGGACTGCACACGATCGCCGGCCGCCGCCTGCTCCCCCTCGGATCGCCGCCACTGATCATGGTGCAGCGCCCGGACCTGCTCGCCGCCCTGCGCGCGGCGGTGCCGCCGGAAGTGCGGATGTCGTCCGGTGAGGTGAGCGACCCGGCGGCCCTCGACGCCGACCTCGTCATCGGCGCCGACGGGGTCCGGTCGCGGGTCAGGCCCCTCGTGCAGCCCTCGGCCGCGGAGCGGCTGCCGACGCCCTATGTCGCGCTGCGTGGCCTGACGACGCTGCCGGTCCGGGTCCGCGAGATCGGCGAGTACTGGGGCCGCGGCCGACTCTTCGGGATCGTGCCGGCGGGTCCGAGCGGTGCGTACTGGTTCACCAGCCACCGCAGCGCCCTCGGCCCCGAGCCGCTGGACCCGGAGGTGGTCCTCGCGGAGGCCAGGGCTGTCTTCGCCACGGCTGCGCCGATCGTGCGGACGGTCCTGGACCGGGCCGGACCGGAGGTCTCGGCCACCCGGATCTGGACGGCGCCCCCGATGCGCCGCTATGTCCGGGGTCGGTATGCGGTGATCGGCGACGCCGCCCACGCGATGACCCCGAATCTGGGTCGGGGTGCGTGCGAGGCGATCATCGACGCCGTCACCCTCGCCGCCGCGATGGAACGCGGCACGGTGGCCACCTGGCAGGCCCGGCGGGTTCCGCTCACCCAGGGCTACCGAGTCGCCTCCGGGGCGCTGATGCGGCTCGCCCTCCAGGACCTGCGTCGACAGTGATGATCCTGCGTCGCGACGGTGCGGCGCCGGTTCAGTCCTCGGGGTCGCTGGGTCCCGTGGTGTCGATCCAGTCGCGGATCGTCGCGGCGTGTTCGTCGAGCAGCGGCGGGCTGACATGGCTGCGCATCGTGGTCTCGGTCCCGTCGGGGTCGAAGAACCGCAACGGCGGGCCGGGCAGTTCGATCGTGCCCAGCGTCGGGTGGTCGACGTCGACGACGAGTCCCTGCGCCCGCGTCTGGTCCCACTCGTAGACCTCACGCAGGTCCCGGACCCGCCCGGACGGAACACCGGTCCTGGCGAGCCGGTCGAGCAGCTCCTCCCGTCCGATGTCCGCGAAGGTGGCCTCGAGGAGGTTGATGACAGCGGTGCGCGAGGCGACCCGTTCGGCGTTGGTCGCCATCCCCTCGGTGTTCGGGTCGATCCCGAACTCGGCGCAGAGTCGCTGCCAGAGGGATTCGTTCCCGCAGGCGATCTGGACGGCCCCGTCGGCGCACCGGAACAGCCCGTAGGGGGCGATCGACGGGTGGTGGTTGCCCTGGGCCTGGGGGATCTCGTGGGCGACGGTCCACCGGGTGCCCTGGAAGGCGTGCACGCCGACGATGGCGGCGAGCAGGGAGGTCCGCACCACCTGGCCGCGCCCGGTGCGTTCACGCTGCAGCAGGGCAGCGAGCACCCCGAAGGCGCCGTACATCCCGGAGAGCAGGTCCCCGATCGGGACACCGACCCGCTGCGGATCCTCCGGTCCGGAGCCGGTCAGCGACATCAGACCCGCTTCACCCTGGGCGATCTGGTCATATCCGGGCCGTCCGCCTTCGGGTCCGTCGTGGCCGAAGCCGGAGATCGACAGCGTCACCAGCCGGGGGTTGAGTTCGGCCAGCCGCTGCGGCGGGAACCCGAGCCGGTCCAGGACACCGGGCCGGAAGTTCTCCATGAGCACGTCGCTGCGGGAGATGAGTTCGGTGAGGATCCGTTGCCCGTCCTCGGACTTCAGGTCCAGGGCGATGGACTCCTTGTTCCGGTTGCAGCTGAGGAAGTAGCTGGCGACATCCACCCCGTCGTTCCCGGGAACGAACGGCGGACCCCAGGTGCGGGTCTCGTCGCCGGAGCCGGGGGCCTCCACCTTGATGACGCGGGCCCCGAGATCGGCCATCATCATCGCGGCGTGGGGGCCGGCCAGGGCCCGGGTCAGGTCGAGGACGACGAGGTCGGCGAGCGGACCGGCATTGGCGGACATGACGTTGCTCCTGAAGGGATGCGGACAGGGTGGCTGCGTGGTCCCAGCCAATAGGTCACCGGCGGTTGTGTCAAAGCGGGCAGGTCACGACCCGGGACGTTCGCCCGGCTGGGCTCAGCCGTCCTCGATGACGATGCGGTATGCGGTGGCTCGCCCGATCGTCTCGTCCAGCACGGCCCGGCGCGGGTCGGCGATGTCGGTGTAGCTGCGGGTCGGCAGGTCGATCAGGGCGTTCAGTCGCGGATCCTCCAGGGTCTGGGCAATCAGACGCCGGTCTCCCCCGGTGACCACTGCGCCGGGCGTCACCGCCGTCTCGGCGAGGATCCGCGCCAGATGGTCCTGGACGGCGGCGACGAGGGCATCGGCCTGGCCCGCCCGGCGGCGGGCGAATCGCTGCTGGCTCCATCCCCCGGCGGCGGTGCGGGACTGGACGTAGCGGGTCCCGACCTTGTGCGCGGCCAGGCGCGGGCCGTCCTCGCCGTCACCGTCGGCGACCGCGACGGCATAGCCGCCGCGGCGAATCAGCAGCACCACCAACGGAACCGGCAACGGCTCCTCAACAGAGACGAGGCGTTGCGGACCGTCGGGGTTGTTGGCCTCGAATCGCTCCAGCCAGCCCGCGAACCGGCGCGCTGGGACGTGGACGGTGCGCGGCATACCGGCTCGTGGACGGTGCGGGTCTCGGGTCGGGTGAGGCGGGACCGGTCGGCTAGATGTTGAAGCCGATGGCCCGCAACTGCTCGCGGCCGTCCTCGGTGATCTTGTCCGGACCCCACGGCGGCATCCACACCCAGTTGATCCGGTGCGTCTTGACCAGACCGTCGAGGACCGACTGGATCTGGTCCTCGATGACGTCGGTGAGCGGGCAGGCCGCCGAGGTCAGCGTCATGTCGATGACCGCGTGGTTCTGCGGGTCGACCGTCACGCCGTAGACGAGGCCGAGGTCGACGATGTTGATCCCGAGCTCGGGGTCGACGACATCGCGAAGGGCCTCCTCGACATCAGCGACGTTGGCGGGCATCTCGGTGTTCGTCATGTCGTTCCTTCCGAAGCGGTCGTGGGGGTGCGCAGTCCGTGACCGGACTGGGCGAGAGCATCCTCGAGGGCCATCCAGCCGAGGAGTGCGCACTTGACGCGGGCGGGGTACTTGCTGACCCCGGCGAGGGCCACCGCGTCGCCGATGACGTCCTCGTCACCGGGATCGGCGCCCTTGCTCGTGAGCATCGACCGGATCGCGGCGTATGCCCGGCCGGCCTGTTCGAGGGACTCTCCGGTGATCTCCTGGGCCATCATCGAGGCACTCGCGACACTGATCGAGCAGCCGAGCGCGTCGTAGGAGACGTCGGCCAGTCGCGCCTCCTGGCCGTCGCCCGTGACGTGCACCCGCACCGTCACCTCGTCACCACACGTCGGGTTGACGTGGTGCACCTCCGCCTCGAACGGTTCGCGCAGACCCGCGGCGTGCGGTCGTTTGGCGTGTTCGAGGATGAGTTCCTGGTAGAGGTCCATCAGGCGCTCGCCTCCAGTCCGAAGACCCGCGGCACCTCGTCCAACGCGGCGAAGAAGGCGTCGATCTCCTCGGGCGTGGTGTAGAGGTAGACGCTGGCTCGGGTCGTCGCCGTCACGCGCAGCCGCCGGTGCAGCGGCCACGCGCAGTGGTGCCCGACGCGGGCGGCCACGCCGGCGTGGTCGAGGACCTGGCCCACATCGTGGGCGTGGACCCCGTCGACGACGAAGGCGACGGTTCCGCCGCGCTCGGCCAGGTCCGCGGGTCCGACGAGCTGCACCCAGGGCCGCTCGGCGATCCCGGCGAGCAGCCGCTCGGTGAGCATCGACTCATGGGCCTGCACCCGGTCCATCCCGAGGTCGCTCAGGTAGTCGCATGCGGCGGCCAGCCCGATCGCCTGGGCAGCGTTGGGGACCCCGGCCTCGAACTTCTGCGGGACCGGCGCATACGTCGCCGACTCCATCGTCACCGTCTCGATCATCGAGCCACCGGTGAGGAACGGCGGCATCTCCTCGAGGATCTCGCGCCGGCCCCAGAGCGCCCCGATCCCCATCGGACCGAGCATCTTGTGGCCGGAGAACGCGAGCAGGTCCACGCCGAGGTCGCGCACGTCGACCGGCAGGTGCGGCACCGACTGGCAGGCGTCGAGGACGACGAGCGCCCCGACGGCCCGGGCCCGGGCAACGAGCTCGGCCACCGGCGCGACCGTGCCGAGGACGTTGGACTGGTGGGTGAACGCGAGCACCCGGGTCCGCTCGGTGACGACCCGGTCCAGGTCGCTCAGGTCGAGGCGGCCGTCGTCGGTGACGTCCAGCCAGCGCAGCGTCGCCCCGGTGCGGCGGGCCACCTCCTGCCATGGGATGAGGTTGGCGTGGTGCTCCATGACGGTCACGCAGATCTCGTCCCCGGGACCGATCCGGAACCTCCCGCCGGCATCCGCCGGCCCGGTCGCGGTGGCGTTCGTGAAGGCGTACGCGACGAGGTTGATCGCCTCGGTCGCGTTCTTCGTGAAGATGAGTTCGTCGGCGGGGGCGCCGATGAAGGCAGCCACCCTGGCCCGGGCGGACTCGTATGCCTCGGTCGCCTCCTCCGAGAGCGCATGGGCGCCGCGGTGCGGGGCCGAGTTGAGCCGTGCATACCAGTCCTGCTCGGCCGCGAGCACCTGCCGTGGTGTCTGGCTGGTCGCACCCGAGTCGAGGTAGACCAGTGGCCGCCCGTCGCGGACCGTCCGCGCGAGGATCGGGATGTCGCCGCGGATGCGGGCGAGCTCCTCGGGGGTGAAGGGCTGGGCGGTCACGGGGTGTCCTCGGCGGGTGGACGCCGGATCAGGCGAGGGTCAGGTAGCGGTCGTAGCCCTCGGCCTCGAGCCGGTCGGCCAGCTCCGGGCCGCCCTCCTCGGCGATGACGCCGTCGACGAAGACGTGGACGAAGTCGGGCTTGATGTAGCGCAGGATCCGGGTGTAGTGGGTGATGAGGAGCACCCCGAGGTCGGTGTTCTCCCGGGCCCGGTTGACCCCTTCGGCGACGACCTTGAGGGCGTCGACGTCGAGGCCGGAGTCGGTCTCGTCGAGGACGGCGATCTTCGGCCGGAGCAGCTCGAGCTGGAGGATCTCGTGGCGCTTCTTCTCACCGCCGGAGAAGCCCTCGTTGACGCCCCGCTGGGCGAACCCGGGGTCCATCCGCAGCGCCGTCATCGCGGCGTTGACGTCCTTGACCCAGGTGCGCAGCTTGGGCGCCTCGCCGTCGATGGCGGTCTTGGCGCTGCGCAGGAAGTTCGTCACCGTGACGCCGGGGATCTCGACCGGGTACTGCATCGCGAGGAAGAGCCCGGCCCGGGCCCGCTCGTCGACCGCCATCTCGAGGATGTCCTCACCGTCGAGGGTGATGCTGCCCGAGGCGACGGTGTACTTCGGGTGGCCGGCGATGGCGTAGGCGAGGGTGGATTTGCCGGAGCCGTTCGGCCCCATGATGGCGTGCGTCTCGCCGCTGCGGATCGTCATGTTGACGCCCCGGAGGATCTCCTTGGTGCCGTGCTCCGTCTCGACGGTGACGTGCAGGTCGCGGATCTCCAGGACGTGCTGGGTGGGGGTCTCGGTCATGTCTTCTCAGTTCTCCTCGGACAGGGCGACGTAGACGTCGTCGCCGTCAAGCTTGACGTGGTGGACGACGACGGGGACCGTCGCCGGGGGGCACAGGGGTTTGCCGGTGCGCAGGTCGAAGCGGGAGCCGTGCAGCCAGCACTCGATCGTGCAGCCGCTCACCTCACCCTCCGACAGAGAGACTTTGCCGTGGGTGCACTCGTCGTCGATGCAGTGCACCGATCCGTCCTCGGCCCGCACGATGGAGACGATCCGGCCGTCGAGCTGGGCCTGTGCCGCCCCGACGGTCGGCAACTCGTCGATCGTGCAGACCCGGATCCAGTCCAGGGTGTTCGCGGTGCTGCTCATGCCGCGGACGGACCATGGGTCAGGGCGAGCTCCTTGTCGACCGCCTCCATGAGGTGCTCGGCGACCTCGGGAACCCCGATCCGGTTGATGATCGAGGCGAAGAAGCCACGCACGACGAGCCGGCGGGCATCCTTCTCCGGGATGCCGCGGGCCATGAGGTAGAACAGGTGCTCGTCGTCGAAGCGTCCCGTCGTCGCCGCGTGGCCGGCACCGACGATCTCCCCGGTCTCGATCTCGAGGTTCGGCACCGAGTCGGCGCGGGCCCCGTCGGTGAGGATGAGGTTGCGGTTGAGCTCGTAGGTGTCGGTGCCCTCGGCGCTGGCGCGGATGAGGACGTCCCCGATCCACACGGTGCGGGCCGTGTCGCCCTGCAGGGCGCCCTTGTACTCGACGTTCGAGGTGCAGTGGGGCGCCTCGTGGTCGACGAACAGGCGGTGTTCGAGGTGCTGCCCGGCGTCGGCGTAGTAGACCCCGAGCGCCTCGAAGGACCCTCCGGGACCGGCGTAGGACGCGTTCGTGTTCAGCCGCACGATCGACCCGCCGAGGGTGACCGCGATGTGCCGCACGTGGGCGTCCCGGCCGACGACGACGTCGTGCTGGCCGAGGTGGAGGGAGTCGTCGTCCCATTCCTGGAGGCTGACGACGGTGAGGTCGGCACCGTCCCCGGCGACGACGGTGAGCACCTCGCTGTAGTCGGCCCGACCCTGGTGGTCGATGACGACGGTCGCCTTGGCGAACCGTCCGGCCCGGACCAGGAGGTGGCCGTGGACGACCTGCTCGGACGCCCCGGACAGGGTGATCCGCACCGGCTCGGTCAGCTCGGCCTCGGCGGGGATGTCGATGACCCCGACCCCGCCGCTGTGCGCGGCCGCGATGGCCGCGGCCCGGTCCCCCGGCTTGGGGGCGCCGCCCTCGCGCCACTGCTCGACGCTCATCGTCGAGAGGGTGACGCCCTCGGGCAGGGACTCGGTCCAGTCCAGGCAGGCACCGGTCGCCTCGTCCCGGAACAGCACCCCGAGTCGGTCGATCGGGGTGAACCGCCACTCCTCCTCCCGGCCGGAGGGAATCGGGAAGTCGGTGACCGCATACGAGGTCATCCGCTCGGCGCGGGAGGCGTCCGGGACCATCGTCTCGGAGCTGTGGGTGTGAGCCTCACGGCTCGGGGTAAGCAGGCTCATGCTCAGTGATCCTCACAAGAAGTCTGGGGGCAGCAGGTGGTCAGGGAACGGTGGTGGGTTCGCACCTAGCCGACCGCCCCTTCCATCTGCAGCTCGATGAGACGGTTCAGCTCGAGGGCGTACTCCATCGGCAGCTCCTTGGCGATCGGCTCGACGAAGCCGCGCACGATCATCGCCATCGCCTCCTCCTCCGACATACCGCGGGACATCAGGTAGAACAGCTGGTCCTCGGAGACCTTGGAGACGGTCGCCTCGTGGCCCATCTGGACGTCGTCCTCGCGGATGTCGACGTAGGGGTAGGTGTCGGAGCGGCTGATCGTGTCGACGAGGAGCGCATCGCAGACGACGCTGCTCTTCGAGCCGTGCGCACCCTCGTTGATCTGCACCAGACCTCGGTAGGAGGTCCGGCCGCCACCGCGGGCCACCGACTTGCTGACGATCGTGCTGCTCGTGTTCGGTGCGGCGTGCACCATCTTGGAGCCGGCGTCCTGGTGCTGGCCCTCCCCCGCGAACGCGACGGAGAGCGTCTCACCCTTGGCCTGCTCACCGAGGAGGAAGACGGCCGGGTACTTCATCGTCACCTTGGAGCCGATGTTGCCGTCGATCCACTCCATCGTCGCGCCCTCGGCGCAGGTGGCCCGCTTGGTCACGAGGTTGTAGACGTTGTTCGACCAGTTCTGGATCGTCGTGTAGCGGACCCGGGCGTCCTTCTTGACGATGATCTCGACGACGGCGCTGTGCAGACTGTCCGTCTTGTAGATCGGCGCGGTGCATCCCTCGACGTAGTGCACGTACGAGCCCTCGTCGGCGATGATCAGGGTCCGCTCGAACTGACCCATGTTCTCGGTGTTGATCCGGAAGTACGCCTGCAGCGGGATGTCGACGTGGACACCCGGGGGGACGTAGATGAAGGAGCCACCGGACCAGACGGCCGTGTTCAGCGAGGCGAACTTGTTGTCACCGGCCGGGATGACGGTGGTGAAGTACTCCTTGAACAGGTCCTCGTACTCGCGCAGCCCGGTGTCGGTGTCGACGAAGATGACACCCTTCTCCTCCAGGTCCTCCCGGATCTGGTGGTAGACGACCTCCGACTCGTACTGCGCCGCGACACCGGCGATGAGCCGCTGCTTCTCCGCCTCGGGGATGCCGAGCCGGTCATAGGTGTTCTTGATGTCCTCGGGCAGCTCGTCCCACGTGGTCGCCTGCTTCTCGGTCGACTTCACGAAGTACTTGATGTTCTGGAAGTCGATCCCGGTCAGGTCGCTGCCCCAGTGCGGCATCGGCTTCTTGTCGAACAGGCGCAGCGACTTCAACCGCAGGTCGGTCATCCACTGCGGCTCGTTCTTGCGACGACTGATGTCGAGGACGACTTCCTCGTTCAGGCCACGACGGGCGGAGGCACCGGCCGCGTCACTGTCGGCCCAGCCGTACTCGTAGCGGCCCAGATCCTTCAGTCCCGGGTTGAGGTCCTCGATCGAGGTGGTCATGAATGTGACCCTTCCGTGGGGTGGTGGGTGGATGGGGTACCGGTCACGGCCGTGACCGGGATGAACGTGGTGCAGACGTGATCGCCCTGGGCGAGGGTAGCCAACCGTTGCACATGCACGCCAAGCAGACGAGAGAACGCCTCGGTCTCGGCGTCACAGAACTCGGGGAACTCGGCGGCGACGTGCTGGACCGGGCAGTGCCCCTGGCACAACTGGAAGCCGCCGGCGGACGGACCACCGGTGACCGGCCGCAGACTCGCCGCATACCCGTCGCGGGCGAGCGCATCGACCAGGACCCTGGCCCGCTCGACCGGATCGGTGCCGACCTCGTCGAGTTCCTTCACGTAGCGCGCCTCGAGCTCGGCGACCCGCTGCTCGGCGAAGGCAGCGACCGCACCCGGACCGGCGGTGCGCTCGAGGAACCGGAGCACCTCGCCGGCCAGATCGTCGTACTCCGCAGAGAGCACCGAGTGGCCCTGGGTGCTGACCACCCAGCCTCGGGCCGGACGGCCCCGGCGGCGCCGGCCGGAGGTCGGCAGCGCTCGGGACTCGATGAGACCGTCGGCGAGCAGGCCGTCGATGTGCCGCCGGATGGCGGTGTCGGTCAGGCCGAGATCCTCACCGAGGGTGAGCGCCGTGATCGGTCCGGCCTCGCTGATGCGGCGCAGCACACGTTCCCTCGTGCTGGCGTCGGCCGGTGCCGACGACTGCACCGAGGGCACAGTGAACCGATCGGCAATAATCACACATCTATGTTACGTAATAGGCGTAATAGTGCCAAACGCGGCAGGTCGCGCTCCCCTGCGGCCGGTCAGGATGTCGCCGTGTCGACCGCCCCGTTGTCCGGCAGATCGTCCTCGTCGAGGGGCGACTCGGCTGCCGGCAGGAACACCGACCGGGACCGATAGCGCGGGGGTGCCACGGATTCGGGACCGAAGAGACGCTCGCGCAGCGGGGCGGTGAGGACACCGAGCGGGGCGCTGAGCACATACGCATAGGCGACGATGAGCAGGATGTGGGCCGGGGCGAGGAACATCCCGACGACGAGGACCACCGCGACGAGCAGGGTGCCCGCCCGGGCCCGCGCAGTCTCCGGGACGAGCAGGTTCCGGAAGGACCGGAACCGGACCGAGGTGACCATGAGCAGGGCCGGCACGACGGCGACCACGGCCGGCAGCAGCGCCACCGGACCGACCCGTGGACCGATGTCGGGCCGCTGCAACGCGAACACCGTCGCGATCATCACCAGCGCGGCACCCGGACTGGGCAGCCCGACGAAATAGCGTTTGTCGTCCATCGGGTCGACCGTGACGTTGAACCGGGCGAGCCGGAACGCCGCGCACGCCAACCACAGGAACGCCGCCCCCCAGGCCGCGACCGGCCAGGAGTCCAACGCCCACGTGTGCACGAGCACCGCCGGCGCCATCCCGAACGAGATCAGGTCCGCCATCGAGTCGAGTTGGACCCCGAACGGACTGGTCGCCCCGACCTTGCGGGCGACGAACCCGTCGGCGATGTCGAGCAGGATCGAGACGCACAGCAGGGCCGCGGCCCAGCCGAACTCCTGCCGGAACGCGAGCAGCACCGAGGCGAACCCGCAGGCCATGTTGCCGGTGGTGAAGATGCTCGGCGCCGTGACCCGCAACCGGTCCCGGTTGCTCAGTTGCCGCAGCGAGACGACCTCGGCCCCGGTCGGCGAGATGAGCCGCCACCGGGCGAACGGCCGGCGCCGCCCCAGACCCATGCGCCGAACCGAGTGCTGCTCGGAGCCGGGCCCTGCTGTCGGCGGATCCGCCGGGTTCGCGTCCACGGCGGCTACACCCCCGGCCAGCGGGCGATGACCGTCTCCCCCGCGACGACCCTGTCGCCCCGCATGACCTCGAGGGTGCAGTCACGCGGGACGAAGACATCCATCCGGGAGCCGAACTTCATCAGGCCGATCCGCTCCCCGGCCGCGATCCGCTGCCCGGGCACGACCCGGGTGACCACGCGCCGGGCGAGCAGCCCGACGATCTGGCGGAACACGAGCGGCCGCTCGGCCCCGCCGACGGGGACGGCCAGGGTGATCTCGCTGCATTCGTTCTCGGTCGCGCTCTCGGCGGTGTAGGCGGCCAGCCACTTCCCGGGCTTGTAGGACACGCTCTGCACGACACCGGCGGCCGGGCTGCGGTTGATGTGGACGTCGAAGACGGACAGGAAGATCGCCACCTGGAGCCAGTCCCCCTCCGGGGCCACGCCCGGCTGCGGGTCACCGACATGCATGACCTTGCCGTCCGCCGGGGAGAGCACGACATCCGGGTCGGCGGGGACGTGATCGACACGGCGGTCCGGATCGCGGAAGAACGCGGCCACGGCAGCGGGCGCGAGCGTCAGCCCCAGGGCCAGCCGGCCCCGTCCGGCGAGGGCGGCGACGGCCGCCGGGACGGCAGCGATCCCGATTGCAGGGAGTCCGGCACGATCGATCATCCCCCCAGCCTAGGATGACAGGCGATGTCTGCCCACACTCCCACCCCGCCCGAAGCGGCACCCGCCGTGGCCGTGACCGACCTGCGCAAGTCCTTCGGGTCAGTGGTCGCCGTCGACGGGGCGACCTGGTCGGCCCACTCCGGGCGGGTCACCGCCGTCCTCGGCTCGAACGGCGCCGGGAAGACCACCACACTCGAATGTCTCGAAGGGCTGCAACGCCCCGACAGCGGCACGGTCCGCGTCCTCGGTACCGACCCGTGGGACGCCGACCCGGAGCACCGCGCCCGGGTCGGGGTCATGCTCCAGGACGGCGGCCTGCCGAACACCCGCGCCGCCGGGGATGTGCTGCGGCACCTCGCCAGGCTGTATGCGCGACCCGAGTCCGCGGACCATCTCCGGTCGGTCCTCGGGATCGGCGAGTTCGACCGCACGGCGGTGCGGCGCCTCTCCGGTGGGCAGCGGCAACGGCTCGCCCTCGCCGCCGCGCTCGTCGGACGCCCCGATGTGGCCTTCCTCGACGAACCGACCGCCGGGCTGGACCCGCACGCCCGGCTCGACGTGTGGCAGGTCATCACCGACCTCGCCGACCGGGGCGCGTGCGTCGTTGTGACGACCCACTCCTTCGAGGAGGCCGAACGGATTGCCTCCGACGTCGTCATCATGGACCGGGGGTCGGTCGCCGCTGCCGGAACGCTGGACGAACTGACCGCGACCGAATCGCTCGAGGACCTGTTCTTCCGACTCACCCGGCCCGCCGGCCACACCGGGTCGGCCGGTCACACGGGTCCCGGCACGCCGCGCAAGGCCGAGGAGGACCCCCGATGAGTGCTCCAGCGGCCCGGGCGGACCGCATACTCGCCCAGACGAGGTTCGAGGCGGTGACCATCCTGCGCAACGGTGAGCAGTTCCTCGTCTCGATCATCCTGCCGTTGCTGGCGATGTTCGGGCTGACCTACTCACCCTTCCCCGAACTGGCCGAGCCGCGGATCAACGTCGTCGCCCCCGGTGTGCTCGCGCTCGCGGTGGTGTCCATCGCCTTCACCGGGCAGGCCATCGCGACCGGGTTCGACCGCCGCTACGGGGTGCTGCGGCTGCTCGGGGTGACCCCGCTCGGGCGTGGTGGGCTCATCGTCGCCAAGACCCTCGCGGTGCTGCTGTTCTACGTGCTCCAGCTGGTCATCCTCGGCGGGGTCGCGCTCGCCCTCGGGTGGCGGCCCGCCCTCGGCGGGATCCTGCCGCTGGCGATCTCGCTCGTCGCCGGGGTGCTCTGCTTCGTCGCCCTGGCCCTCCTCATCGCCGGGACGTTGCGCGCCGAGGCGGTGCTCGCGGTGGCCAACCTGCTCTGGGTCGTCTTCCTCGGCCTCGGGCTCATCATCCCGACCTCCGCCCTGCCGGGGGCGGTCGGCCCGATCGCTGCCTGGCTACCGTCCGGACTCCTCGGCGACGCCGCCCGGGCGGCCGCTCTCGACGGTGCCTGGCCGGTGCTGCAATGGGTGGGGCTGCTCGCGTGGGCCGCGGTGGCCGGCCTCCTCGCCCGTCGGTTCTTCACGTGGAGCGACTGACCGTCACAGCGTGACGAACTCGACCCCCCCGATCGAGCAGGGGCGGCAGCGCCTGGGCACACCCGCGGGCCGTCCCGCCGCCGGGTCGGTTCATGTGGGCGAGGACGATGTCACCATCACGCACACCCGCGATCGTGTCCCGCACCTGTGCCGCAGCGAACGTCGCTCCCCCGTCACCGTTAACCGAGAATCCCGCGACGGGCATGCCCAAGTCCCGGGCGATCGCGGCGGCGACCTCGTCGCAGTGGGCGGTGCCGGGCCGGGTATACCGCGACGCTTCCCCGGTGCGCTCGACGAACCAGTCGATGTTTCCGGTCAACTCGTCGTAGACCTCCTCGACCGACGCGGTCCCGGCGATCCGGTATGCGGAGGCACCGGTCACCGAGAGCGGCACATGCCGGGTGCCGTGGCAGGCGACCGCTAAGAGCGGGTCGGTCGCCAGCTCGGCAGCCAGCTCCGGATGCACCCCGATCCAGCGGGCATTGAGGAACAGGGTCGCCGGCACCCGGTGCTCCCGCAGCATGTCGATCAGCGCCGCGTCGAACCCGTCCCCGGCTCCCCCGCCCCCGCAGGCATCGAAGGTCAGCGCGACCCGGGGCCGGCCGACGGACGTCATACCCGGGATGTCCGCGAGCGTGCTCACGACACCAGCCACCTCGGTGCCCCACTGGACCGGGGCGCGTCCCGCATACCGGTCGATGATCTCGCTCCGGGAGGGGATCTGCGGTTCGACCGGCGCGGTGGTGGTCGGCGTGGGTGTCGGTGTGTTCACTGTCGGAGGACGACTCGGCGTCGGCGTCGCCGATGGGTCCGTCGTGGGGCCCGGCCCGGCGCAGCCGGCGACGGCGAGCGTGCCCAGGAGCAGGCTGCGGCGTGGGACGCGCTGCGGAGCGTTCACGATGGCCAGCGTAGTCTTGATGACTGTGACGACCTCGCTCTCGACACCCCCGACGAACCACCCCGCAGCCCTGTCCGACGCCCCCGGCTGGGTCGCTCCCGCGCTCGTGGCCAACGTCGTCGCCCAGGTCGGGATCATCATCACCGGAGGTCTGGTCCGGCTCACCGGCAGCGGACTGGGCTGCCCCACCTGGCCGCAGTGCGCGCCGGGCTCCTACACCCCGACGATCGAGCAGGCGGAGAGCTACCACAAGTACATCGAGTTCGGGAACCGGCTGCTCACCTTCGTCCTGGCCGTCGTCGCCGTCCTGTGCCTGTATGCGGTGGTCAAGTACCTCCGCCGCCGGCACCTGATCGTGGCCGCCGGACTCGTCCTCGCCGGGATCGCGCTGCAGGCCGGCATCGGTGGGATCACCGTGCTGACCGCGCTGCACCCGATCACCGTCTCGATCCACTTCCTCGTCTCCGCCGCCCTTGTCGCAGCCGCCGCGTACCTGTGGTTCGCCCGCAACGAACCGGCCACACCCACCCACCTGCTCGTGCCCGCTGCAGTCAACTGGCTCGCATGGTCCACCGTGGCGGTCGCTGCGGTCGTCCTGACACTCGGCACCGTCGTGACCGGCTCGGGACCGCACTCCGGTGATGCGGACGCCCCGGCCCGCTACGCCCTCGACCCGCGCAGCATCAGCTGGCTGCACGCCGACGCGGTCATGCTGTTCATCGGCCTGGTCGTCGGCACCTGGGTCGCGGTGCGACTGGCCACCCGGAGCGCCGAGGCGGCCCTGACGTGGCGGGATGTGTTCCTCGTGACGATGGCCCAGGGGCTCGTCGGCTATGTGCAGTACTTCACGAGTCTGCCCGAGGTCCTCGTGCTCGCCCACATGTTCGGTGCCGCGATCCTCGTCGTCGTTCTGACCCGGGCCATGCTCGCGCTGCGGACCTCAGCGGTGCCGCAGGCACTCCAACCGCAGTAACCCCGAAACGGGTCGACTCCCCGACCCGAGGCGGCTCACAGACCCAGCGAGAAGAACAGCAGCGGGTCGATCGCGACGGCGAGGAAGAGCAGCGTCACGTACGAGATGGAGTAGTGGAACAGCCGCATCGGCTTCTGCTCACCACGGCTACCGCCACGGCGCGCAACCCGCTGCAGGCGGTGCGCCTCGACGAGGAACAGCCCACCGGACAGGACCGCGACGACCGCATAGATCCAGCCCATCGGCGCGACCGGGATCAGCGCCAGTGAGGTGATCACCATCGCCCACGAGTACAGCACGATCTGGCGGGCCACGTGCGGGGCGTCCTTCTCGACCGGGAGCATCGGCACCTCGGCGGTGGCGTAGTCCTCCTTGAACGCCATCGACAACGGCCAGTAGTGCGGCGGGGTCCACCAGAAGATCACGAGGAAGAGGATCACGGCCGGCCAGCCCACCGTTCCGGTGACGGCGGACCACCCGATCAGGCTCGGCATACACCCGGCGAGACCGCCCCAGACGATGTTCTGGGTGGTGTGCCGCTTGAGCAGGATCGTGTAGCCCACCGCGTAGAGGAGGATCGCGAGCAGGCTCAGCGCCGCGGAGATGACGTTGACGAAGACCGCGAACCACACGGTGGAGATCACCGTCAACGCGATCCCGAAGATCATCGCCGCTCGGACCGAGACGACACCGGTGACGAGCGGACGGTTGCTCGTGCGGCCCATCTTGGCGTCGATGTCCCGGTCGTAGACCATGTTGAACGTGTTGGCCGCCCCCGCCGAGAGATACCCGCCGGTCAGCGTCGCGACGATCAACCAGAGATCGGGAATGCCGCGCTGGGCGAGGAACATCACCGGGATCGTCGTCACGAGGAGCAACTCGATGATGCGCGGCTTGGTCAGCGCGATATAGGCCCCGAGGGAGGTGCGCCAGCCCGGCGCCGAACCGGCGGTGAGGGTGCCCGAACCGTCGGTCGCCGACGGCGAACCAGCAGAGTTGTCCAGGGCAGTCACCGTGGCAGTCTATCGGGCACCCACCGCGTCCGAACGACCACTAGGCTGGATCGCGCCAGTCCCCAACCGAGAGAGGCATGTCTTCCATGGCGACGTCATCGCGTACGGCTGCTGCTCGTAGGTCCCCTGTTCTTGCTGCTCCGAAGGCGGGCAAGGTGGGGTGGACCGAGACCGATATCCGTGCGGTGGATACGGTGCGGGTGCTGGCTGCGGATGCGGTGCAGAAGGTCGGGAACGGCCATCCGGGGACGGCGATCAGTCTGGCGCCGCTGGCGTATCTGCTGTATCAGAATGTGATGCGGCACGACCCTGCCGATCTGGGGTGGTTGGGTCGGGACCGGTTCGTGCTCTCGTGCGGGCATTCGAGCCTGACGCAGTACATCCAGTTGTATCTGGGTGGGTTCGGTCTGGAGTTGGCGGATCTGAAGGCGTTGCGCACCTGGGGCAGCCGGACTCCGGGGCATCCGGAGGTGCATCACACTGCCGGGGTGGAGATCACGACCGGTCCGTTGGGGTCGGGGTTGGCCTCGGCGGTGGGGATGGCGATGGCGCAGCGGCGTCAGCGGGGGTTGTTGGATCCGGATGCGGTGCCGGGCACGAGTGTGTTCGATCATCACATCTGGGTGATCGCCTCCGATGGCGACATCATGGAAGGTGTTGCAGCTGAGGCGAGTTCGTTGGCCGGGCATCAGGAGTTGGGCAACCTGACGGTGGTCTACGACGCGAACCAGATCTCGATCGAGGACGACACCGACATCGCGTTCTCGGAGGATGTCGGCAAGCGGTATGAGGCCTACGGCTGGAATGTCGTGGAGGTCGACTGGCGCGGCGATGGTGACGGTGGGGCCTATGTCGAGGACGTCGACAGTCTGTATGCGGCGCTGACGGCCTCGCGCACGTCGAGTCGGCCGACGCTGGTCGTGTTGCGCACGATCATCGCCTGGCCGGCGCCGAACGCTCAGGACACCGGTGCCTCGCACGGGTCGGCGCTGGGCGAGGACGAGGTTGCGGCGCTCAAGGAGCTGCTCGGGTTCGACCCGAAGCGGACCTTCCAGGTGGATCGGGCGGTCATCACGCACACCCGGGGGCTGAAGAAGCGGGCCAAGGCCGACCGCAAGGACTGGAACGCGCGGTACCGGGCGTGGCGGAAGGCCAATCCGGATGGTGCGGAGTTGTTGGACCGGGTGGTGGCCGGTGAGGTGCCGAAGGGTCTGAACAAGGCGTTGCCGACCTTCCCGGCCGATGCCAAGGGGGTGGCCACCCGGGCGGCGTCGGGGAAGGTGTTGTCCGCGTTGGCCGATGTGATGCCGGAGTTGTGGGGTGGGTCGGCGGATCTGGCCGGGTCGAACAACACGACGATGGGCGGGGCGTCCTCGTTCGTCCCGCCGCATCGGGCGACCAAGGAGTTTCCCGGCGGTTGGTACGGGCGCACGCTGCATTTCGGGATCCGGGAGCACGCGATGGGGATGATCCTCAACGGGATCGCCCTGGCGGGGTTGACCCGTCCCTACGGCGGGACGTTCCTGGTGTTCAGTGACTACATGCGTCCGGCGGTGCGGTTGGCCGCGATCCAGCAGGTGCCGGTGACGTTCGTGTGGACCCACGACAGCATCGGTCTGGGTGAGGACGGTCCGACCCATCAGCCGATCGAGCATCTGCCGGCGTTGCGGGCGATGCCGGGTCTGGCGGTGGTCCGCCCGGCGGATGCGAACGAGACCGCGGTGGTGTGGGGTGAGATCCTGCGCCGGGGTGAGCCGGTCGGGTTGTGCCTGTCCCGTCAGAGTGTGCCCACCTTGGACCGGAGTGAGTATGCGTCGGCCAAGGGTGCGGTCAAGGGCGCCTATGTGCTGGCCAGGGAGAGCGGCGAGGACGGCCCGCAGGTCATCCTCATCGCGACCGGGTCCGAGGTCGACATCGCGGTGCAGGCCCGGGTGACTCTGGAACGTGCCGGGATCGCCACCCGAGTGGTCTCGATGCCGTGCCGGGAGTGGTTCGAGGCGCAGAGCCGCGCATACCGGACGTCGGTGCTGCCGGAGTCGGTGCGGGCCCGGGTCGCGGTCGAGGCGGCCAGCCCGTTGGGGTGGCGCGACTACGTCGGGGACGCCGGCCGGATCGTCGGGATCGACCATTTCGGTGCCTCGGCCGACGCGGCCACGCTGTTCCGCGAGTTCGGGTTCACCCCGGCGGCGGTGGTCAAGGCGGCCAAGGCCTCCCTCAAGGACGCCGGCAGCGAGGAGAAGTGACGATGCCCGGGGAGCAGTCCGCACTGGAGGCGCTGGCCGCGGCGGGGGTCTCGATCTGGCTCGACGACCTGTCCCGGGAGCGGATCGAGTCGGGGAACCTGACCGAGTTGATCGAGACCAAGGGTGTGGTCGGGGTGACCACCAACCCCTCGATCTTCCAGGCCGCCCTGGCCCAGGGCGATGCCTACACCGCCGCGGTGGAGGAGTTGGCCGAGTCCGGTGCCGACGTCGAGGAGGCGGTGGTCGCGTTGACCACCGATGACGTGCGTGCCGCGTGCGACATCTTCCGACCGTTGTTCGAGGCCAGCGACGGCGTCGACGGGCGGGTCTCCATCGAGGTCGACCCGCGCCTGGCGCACGACACCGATGCCACCGTGGCAGCGGCGCGGATGCTCGCCGAGACCGTGGACCGGCCGAACCTGCTCATCAAGATCCCGGCCACCGTGGCGGGTCTGCCGGCGATCTCGCAGGTGCTGGCCGAGGGGATCAGCGTCAATGTCACCTTGATCTTCGGCCTGGACCGCTACCGGGCGGTGATGGCCGCGTTCCTGACCGGACTCGAACAGGCCCGCCAAGCCGGTCGGGACCTGGCCGGGATCCATTCGGTGGCGTCCTTCTTCGTCAGCCGACTCGACACCGAGGTCGACTCCCGGCTCGAGACGATCGGCACCCCCGAGGCTCTCGCCCTGCGGGGCCGGGCCGGGATCGCGAACGCACGCCTGGCATACCAGGCCTATCAGGAGGTCTTCTCCACTCCCCGCTGGCAGACCCTGGCCGATGACGGGGCCCGCCCGCAGCGGCCGCTGTGGGCCTCGACCGGGGTGAAGAATCCGGACTACCCGGACACGATGTACGTCACCGAACTCATCGCCCCCGGCACCGTGAACACCATGCCGGAGAAGACCCTCGATGCCGTCATCGACCACGGCGTCATCACCGCCGACAGCGTCACCGACCACTACGCTGCGGCGGGCAAGGTCCTCGACGACCTCGAGCAACTCGGCATCCACTACACCGAGGTCACCGACCTGCTCGAACAGCAGGGCGTGGACAAGTTCATCGACGCCTGGACCGACCTGTTGACCGATCTGACCACCGAACTCGAGAAGGCATCCTCATGAGCACCCTTGCAGTGGCCACCGCCGGCGCCGCCTCCGACGCGATCACCGCCGCCGTCCCGACCCTGGTCGCCGACCGGGTCGCCAGCCGCCTCTTCGCCCAGGACTCCACCCTCTGGGGGCCCGAGGCCGAGCCGGAGGCCTCGATCCGACTCGCCTGGACCACCCTGGCCCGCACCTCCCGCCCCCTGGTCGGCCAGATCGCTGCCCTGCGTGAGGAGCTGATGACCGGCGGCGTCGACCGGGTCGTGCTGTGCGGGATGGGCGGGTCCTCGCTGGCCCCGGAGGTCATCTGCGCCACCGAGGGCAAGGACATCGTCATCCTCGACTCCTCCCACCCGGACACCGTCCGCGGCGCCCTGACCGATCTCGAATCCACCGTCGTGGTCGTCTCGAGCAAGTCCGGCGGCACCGTCGAGACCGACAGCCAACGCCGCGCGTTCATCGACGCCTTCGAGCAGGCCGGCATCGACCCGACCAGCCGCATCGTCATCGTCACCGACCCCGGCAGCCCGCTCGAGGACCAGTCCCGCGCCGACGGCTACCGGGTCATCACTGCCGACCCCAACGTCGGCGGCCGCTACTCCGCGCTGACCGCGTTCGGGCTGGTCCCTGCCGGTCTGGCCGGGGTCGACATCGAAGCTCTGCTCGACGACGCCGAAGCCGTCACCGATATCCTCGCGGCCGACGACCCGGACAACCCGGCCCTGCGTTTGGGCGCCGTCCTGGCCGGCACCAGCCCGTTGCGCGACAAGATCATGCTCGTCGACAACGGCACCCCGATCATCGGATTCGGCGACTGGGCCGAACAACTCATCGCGGAATCCACCGGCAAGAACGGCACCGGGGTCCTGCCCGTCGTCGTCATCGACGACCCGCACACCGACGACCTCCTCGACGCCGCCGACATCACCACCATCGAACTCGTCGCCGACATCGAGGAAGCCGAACTTGCCGGCGACTGCGCCGCCGCCGTGGCCGGCTCACTCGGCGCCCAACTCCTGCTCTGGGAGGCCGCCACCGCCGTCGCCGGCCGCATCCTCGGCATCAACCCCTTCGACCAACCCGACGTCGAGAGCGCCAAACAAGCCGCCCGCGCCCTGCTCGACGAAGGCACCGGCGCCGCCGCCGCCCCCCTGTTCACCGACGGCGACGTCCAGATCCGCGTCCTGCCCGAGGACGGCGCCGGCGACGAATGGATCGGCACCGCCACCAACCTTCCCGACGCCGTCGCCGCCCTCATCGAACAGCTCGACCCCACCACCGGATACCTGGCCATCATGGCCTACCTGGACCGCACCGAAGCCGGCACCGGACTCGACACCGACCTGCCCGCCGTCGCCCCCACCCTCAGCCGCGCCATCAACCGCCCCGTCACCTTCGGCTGGGGACCACGCTTCCTGCACTCCACCGGCCAGTACCACAAAGGCGGCCCCACCCAGGGCGTCTACATCCAGATCACCGACACCCCCACCGACGACCTGCCCGTCCCCGGCCGCGACTTCACCTTCGGCGAATTCATCGCAGCCCAAGCCGGCGGTGACGCCACCGTGCTGGGGGATCACTGCCGGCCGGTCCTTCGACTGCACATCACGGGCCCGAAGGGTCGCGCCGCAGTCATCGAGGCTCTCACCGGCGTCGGCCAGTAGCCCTTTCCGGGGATACCCACCACGCGCTCGGCCGCACGAACGCCATCCCTCGGCGACAACCCCCGTCATCAGGGATACCCACCGCGCGCTCAACCGCACGGCAGCCATCCCACCGCAACGCCTTACTGGATCAGCCCGCGCTTCCGGAGGGCACCGAGCGCCTCGTCGAGGATGACCTCACCCTCGGCGTCGGAGCGGCGCTCCTTCACATAGGCCAAGTGCGTCTTGTAGGGCTCCACCCGAGGCGGGGAGGGCGGGTCGTCCTGGTCCTGACCGGCCGGGAACCCGCACCGCGGGCAGTCCCAGACCTCAGGGATGATCAGGCCGGGTTCCTCGGCAAAACTGGGCCGGGTGACGTGGCCATTGGCGCAGTAGTAGGCGACGACGACGCGCGGAGCGCTCTCGCCGCGTTCGGTTTCACCCATCGGGCCGGCGCCGACCCGACTGCCGCGGATGGCGTTGCCACCTGCCATAACTTCAGCTCCTCTGTGAACAGGTCACGAACAGGTCCGGTGCCCGGGTCGATCGGCTACCGAGTGAACTTGTCGATCAGGCCCAGACTGACGATGCACGTCGCCCACACCAGTCCGACCGCAACGGTGAATCGGGTCAGGTTTCGCTCGGCGACCGAGGATCCGCCCAATGAGGTGGAGACGCCGCCGCCGAACATGTCGGAGAGCCCACCACCCTTGCCCTTGTGCATGAGGATGAGCAGTACCTCGATGAGCGAGGTGAGAACCAGCAAAACCTGCAGGCCGATACGAACGGCTTCCACGAAAGTCCTTGGGGTCGTGAACGGATTGACAGACACGTCGGGCGAACCGAGCATCGGTGCCCCGTCAGGAGCACCGATGCAGTGTACCCCGACGGTCAGCCGGTGACGTGATTCTTGAAGCGCGCGATCGCGGCGAACTCGGCCGGGTCGAGGGAGGCGCCGCCGACGAGGGCACCGTCGACGTCCTCACCGGCCATGATGGCGGCGACGTTGTTGGATTTGACCGAGCCGCCGTAGAGGATCCGGATCCCGTCGGCGGTGTCGCCGGAGTAGAGCTCGGCGAGTTTGGTCCGGATCGCGGCACACACCTCCTGGGCGTCCTCGGGGGTGGCCACCTCTCCGGTGCCGATCGCCCAGATCGGCTCGTAGGCGATGACGATGCTGCGGGCCTGCTCCACCGGCAGCCCTTCGAGTCCGGCCTCGACCTGGGCCAGGACGTGCTCGACGTGGGTGCCGGCCTGACGGATCTCCAACCCCTCACCGCAGCAGAAGATCGGGGTCAGGCCGTGCCGGTAGGCCGCCTTGACCTTGGCAGCGACGACCTCATCGGTCTCGTTGTGGTACTCGCGGCGCTCCGAGTGCCCGACCACCGCATACGTGCAGCCGAGTTTCGCGAGGAACGCGCCGCTCACCTCACCGGTGTAGGCGCCGGAGTCGTGCACGGACAGGTCCTGGGCGCCGTGCTTGATCTCGAGCTTGTCCCCGTCGATGAGCGTCTGGACGCTGCGGATGTCGGTGAACGGCGGCAGCACCGCCACCTCGACCGAGCCGTAGTCGTGCCGGGCGTCCTGGAGGGTCCAGGCGAGCTTCTGCACCAGGTGGGTGGCCTGGAGATGGTCGAGGTTCATCTTCCAGTTGCCCGCCATGAGCGGGGTGCGATCGGTCATCGGGTCAGGTCTCCTTGGGATCCGGATTGCGCAGGGGTATGCGGTGAGCGGGTGGGCCCATCGGCCCACCCGCTCCTGGGTCTAGTCGTCGAAGACGGTGATGCCGGGCAGTTCCTTGCCCTCGAGGTATTCGAGGGATGCCCCACCGCCGGTGGAGATGTGGCCGAACCGGTCGTCGGCGAAGCCGAGTTGCCGCACGGCGGCGGCGGAGTCGCCACCACCGACGACGGTGAGGGCACCGGCCGCGGTCGCCTCGGCGAGGGCCTGGGCGACGGCCTTGGTGCCGGCCGCGAACGGTGCCATCTCGAAGGCACCCATCGGGCCGTTCCAGAACACGGTGCGGGCGTCGGCGAGTTTCTCCGCGTAGGTGCGGGCCGACTCGGGTCCGATGTCTAGGCCCATCATGTCGGCCGGGATCTGGTCGACCGGGACGGTGACGATCTCGGTGTCGGCGTCGAACTCCCGCCCGCACACGACGTCGACCGGCAGGACGATCTCGACGCCGGTCTCGGCGGCCCGGGCGAGGTAGCCGCGGCACGCTTCGATGCTGTCGGTGTCGAGCAGGCTCTTGCCGACTTCGTGCCCCTGGGCAGCGAGGAAGGTGAACACCATGCCGCCGCCGATGAGGAGCCGGTCGGCCTTGCCGAGCAGGTTGTCGATGACGGCGAGTTTGTCGGCGACCTTGGCTCCACCGAGGACGACCGCGTAGGGCCGCTCGGGGTTGTCGGTAAGTCGCTTGAGGACGTCGACCTCGGTCTTGACGAGGCCGCCCATCGCCGACGGGAGTCGCTTGGCGACGTCATAGACGGACGCCTGGGCGCGGTGCACGACACCGAACCCGTCGGAGACGTAGGCGTCGGCGAGGCCGGCGAGGGCGCCGGCGAACTCGGCCCGGTCCTCCTCGGCCTTGGCGGTCTCGCCGGGGTTGAAGCGGAGGTTCTCCAGGAGCAGGACCTGCCCGTCCTGGAGGTCGGCCACCGCCTGCTGGGCGCTCTCCCCCACCGTGTCGGTCGCGAAGGCGACCGGCCGGCCGAGGAGTTCGGCGAGCCGGGGCACGACGGGCGCGAGGGAGAACTTGTCCTCGGGCGCCCCCTTGGGGCGGCCGAGGTGGGCGCACACGATGACGCGTGCGCCCGCCTCGGCGAGCTCCTTGATGGTCGGCACCGAGGCGCGGACGCGTCCGTCGTCGGTGATCTCGGGTGCTCCGCCGGTGTCGTAGTTCAGCGGGACGTTGAGATCGGAGCGGACGAGGACGCGTTTGCCGCGCACGTCACCCAGCGAGGCGATGGCACTCATGATCGACCCAGATCCCCTCAGAGGTCCTTGCCCATGAGGACGATGAGGTCGATCAGACGGCAGGAGTAGCCCCACTCGTTGTCGTACCAGCCGACGACCTTGACCTGGTTGCCGTTGACCTTGGTCAGGCCGGCGTCGAAGATGCACGAGGACGGGTCGGTGACGATGTCCGCGGAGACGATCGGGTCCTCGGTGTACTTCAGGAAGCCCTTGAGCGCACCCTCAGCAGCCTTCTTGACGATGGCGTTGACCTCTTCGACGCTGGTCTCGCGGCCGGCCTCGAAGGTCAGGTCGGTGGCGGAGCCGGTGGGGGTCGGCACGCGCAGGGCGTAGCCGTCGAGCTTGCCCTTCAGGTCAGGCATGACCAGGCCGATGGCCTTGGCCGCACCGGTGCTCGTCGGGATGATCGACAGGGCGGCAGCGCGGGCGCGACGGAGGTCCTTGTGCGGTCCGTCGAGCAGGTTCTGGTCCTGGGTGTATGCGTGGATCGTCGTCATCAGACCCTTGACGATGCCGAGCTCGTCGTGCAGCGCCTTGGCCATCGGGGCCAGGCAGTTCGTCGTGCACGAGGCGTTGGAGACGATGTGGTGGTTCGCCGGGTCGTACTGGTCATGGTTGACGCCCATGACGAACGTCGCGTCCTCGTTCTTCGCCGGGGCCGAGATGACGACCTTCTTGGCGCCACCGTCGATGTGAGCCTTGGCCTTGGTGGCGTCGGTGAAGATGCCGGTGGACTCGACGACGACGTCGACGCCGAGGTCACCCCACGGGATCTGGGCGGGGTCGCGCTCGGCGAAGACCTTGACGGTGCGGTCCCCGACGGTGATGGAGTCCTCCGTCGCGGAGACGTCTTCCGAAAGGACGCCGAGCACGGAGTCGTACTTGAGGAGGTGCGCGATGGTCGCGTTGTCCATGAGATCGTTCGCGGCGACGATCTCGATGTCGGCGCCGGATGCTAGGACGGCGCGGAAGAAGTTGCGGCCGATCCGGCCAAAACCGTTGATACCAACCTTGATGGTCACGGGTGGATACTGCCTCTCGCGTGGTGGTGGTGCCGCCAGGAGCGGCGGCCTGGTCCACTGTCCACCCTAGTGGTTGAGCACCCGTGAGGAGAACTCGGGTTGGCCGCGAAAAGCGCGGAACTACGACTCGAGCATGTCCGGGGTGAGGCTGGCCTCAGTGCCCGGGATCCCCCGCTCGGCGGCGACCTTGTCGGCCATCGCGAGGAGGCGGCGGATCCGGCCGGCGACGGCGTCCTTCGTCATCGGTGGGACGGCGAGTTGGCCGAGTTCCTCGAGGGAGGCCTGCTTGTGCTCCAGCCGCAGCGAGCCGGCCTCGCGCAGGTGGTCGGGCACGTCGGTGCCGAGGATCTCCAACGCCCGCTCCACCCGGGCGCCGGCGGCGACCGCCGCTCGGGCCGAGCGGCGCAGGTTGGCATCGTCGAAGTTCGCGAGACGGTTGGCGGTGGCGCGCACCTCGCGCCGCATCCGCCGCTCCTCCCACTCCAGGACCGCCTGATGGGCTCCGAGACGGGTGAGCATGGCGGCGATCGCCTCCCCGTCACGGATGACGACTCGGTCCACGCCCCGGACCTCGCGGGCCTTGACCTGGATCTGCAATCGGCGGGCGGCACCGACGAGGGCGAGCGCGGCCTCGGGGCCGGGACAGGTGATCTCGAGGGCCGAGGAACGCCCGGGCTCGGTGAGCGACCCGTGGGCGAGGAACGCACCCCGCCAGGCGGCCTCGGCGTCGCAGGCCGCCCCGGAGACGACCTTCGGCGGCAGTCCCCGCACGGGCCGGCCGCGCTGGTCGATCAGGCCGGTCTGGCGGGCCAGAGCCTCCCCGTCGTGGACGACGCGCAGGACGTAGCGACTGCTCTTGCGCAACCCGCTCGGGGCGAGGACGAGCACCTCGGCGCGATGTCCGTAGAGTTCGGCGATGTCACGGCGCAGTCGACGGGCCGCGTTCGCGGTGTCGAGTTCGGCCTCGATGACGATGCGACCACCGATGATGTGCAACCCTCCGGCGAAGCGCAGCGTGGCGGCGACTTCGGACTTGCGGCAGCAGGGCTTCGTGACCTCGAGTCGGCTGAGTTCGTCCTTCACCTTTGCTGTCATCGCCATGCCTGTCATCCTGCCATGACGGCGACCGACGGATTAGCGACCGGCGAACAGGTCCTGGAAGACAGCGGCGAGTCGGAGCGGATCGTGCTGTCCGGGAGCGTTTCGGGCAGCGACCGGGGTGATGATCAACTCCGCCCCCACACTGGCCGCCACCTCCCGGAGCCGCTTCTTCTCGGTGACCGATGACGGGTCGGCGATGATAACGTCGAGCCGGACATCGGGCGCATACTCCGCGAACGACTCGATGAGTTCGGCCGCAGTCAGGCCCTCGGTCTCACCACTCGTGGGGTCGAGGTTGAGATTGAGGACGAGCACCCGACGGGCCCGTGTCGCTCGGAGCGCATCCCGCAGGTCGGGGACGAGCAGGTGCGGCATCACTGAGGTGAACCACGAGCCAGGGCCGAGGACGACCCAGTCGGCAGCCCGGATGGCAGCCACCGACTCCGGGTATGCGGGCGGAGCCTCGGGCACGAGCCGGAAGGACAGCACCTGGCCCGGGGCTGTGGCGACCTGGGCCTGACCAACCACCCGACGAACGGCCCCGCCCTGCCGAACATCGGCCTCGATGTCGAGAGGGACGGCTGCCATCGGCAGCACCCGACCGCGGGCGCCCAGAAGCCGACCGACGAGTTCGAGTCCCACGACGGGGTCGTCGTAGAGCTCCCACAGGCTGACGATGAGGAGGTTGCCGAGAGCGTGACCGGCGAGGGGCCCGGAGCCGGAGAAGCGGTGCTGCATGACGTCGCGCCAGGTGTGGCCCCATTCGGTGTCGTCGCACAGCGCGGCGAGTGCCATCCGCAGATCCCCCGGCGGCAGGACCCCGAACTCGCTGCGCAGCCGACCGCTCGAGCCGCCATTGTCGGCCACCGTGACGATGGCAGTCACATCATCGGTGAGGAGTCGTATCGCCCGCAGCGTCACGGCCAGTCCGTGTCCCCCGCCCAGCGCTGCGACGCCGGGCTGAGCCATCCCCAACCGCAACGGCATGGCTACTCCTGGCCCAGGTCTCGGTGTACGACGAAGGTCTGCACCTCACGGGATCGGAGCAGTTCGGCGATGCGTTCGGCGACCGCGACGGACCGGTGTTTGCCGCCGGTGCATCCCACGGCGACAGTCGCATAGCGGCGGTTCTCGCGCAGGTATCCGGCGAGGACCGTCTGCAGCAGCGAGATGACCTCGTCGACGAACTCGGCCGCCCCCTCCTGGGCGAGGACGAACTCGGCGACCGGGGCGTCGCGACCGTTGCTGGCGCGCAGTTCGGGGACCCAGTACGGGTTGGGCAGGAAGCGCAGGTCGAAGACGAAGTCGGCGTCGAGGGGGATGCCGTACTTGAAGCCGAACGACATCACGGCCAGCCGGGTGCCGGGCGCACGCTTGCGCGCGAAGACGGAACGGACCTTGGCAGCAAGTTGGTGGACGTTCAAGCCCGAGGTGTCGAACACGAGATCGGCCTTGGAGCGCAGGTCGGCGGTGAGTTCGCGTTCGGTGTGGATCCCGTCGAGGAGGCGCCCGCCGCCCTGGAGCGGATGCGGCCGGCGCACACTCTCGAACCGGCGGACGAGTTCTTCGTCGGTGGCGTCGAGGAAGACCAGACCGGGGTGCAACCCGCGAGCCGCCAGGGCATCGACCGAATCGTTGAGTCGGCTGAAGAACCCGTGGGTGCGCACGTCGACGATGGCGGCGGCCCGGATCGGACCGGCCGTGGGGACTGTTCGCCCGGTCGGAGTGTTCTCCGGGCGGTCCGAGCGGCGCAGCACCTCGTCGAGGACGAGATCGGCGACCCCGTCGAGCAGTTGCGGTGGCAGGTTGTCGATGACATACCAACCTTCGTCCTCGAGGACGTTCGCGACCGAGGTCTTCCCGGCCCCGCTCATCCCGGTGATGATGATCAGTTCCGCCTCGTCGAAGGTCGTGTGCATAGCGGTGGCGCGGTCCTTCGGGGTCCCGTCGGATCCCTCTCGAACGGTCACGGAGTAGTCCTCTCTGGTGATCCGGCATCGGCCGGATAGGTGGTGCCCCCATCTTCGCGGATCTCGCCGGTGAGCGCATCCACAGCGGGTGCCGGGGCCTCGGTTTGTCCGAGGGCGGCGACGATCGCGTCCGCGAGTGCCGGCCCGATGCCCTTGACGGCAGCGAGATCGGCAGCGCTCGCGGCCCGGATCCGTTTCAGGGAGCCGAAATGCGCGAGCAGGGCCTTCTGTCGGGCCGGACCGAGACCGGGGATGTCGTCGAGTGCGGAGCGGGTCATCGACGTGCTGCGTCGTTTGCGGTGGAAGGTGATCGCGAACCGGTGTGCCTCGTCCCGCACCCGTTGGAGGAGGTAGAGCCCCTCACTGGACCGCGGCAGGATGACCGGGAACTCCTCCCCCGGCAGCCACACCTCCTCGAGCCGTTTGGCCAGGCCGACGACGGCGACATCGTCGATCCCGAGCTCGTCGAGTGCCCGGACGGCGGCGTTGACCTGGGGTGCGCCTCCGTCGACGACGACGAGATTGGGTGGGTATGCGAACCGTGCCGGGCGACCCTCGTCGTCCCGGGCGGTCCGGGTCGGGTCGACAGCGGCGTCCTGACTCTCCAGGTAGCGGCGGAACCTGCGGGTCAGCACCTCGTGCATCGCGGCGGTGTCGTCGGCGCGCACCTCGCCGGTGACCGGGTCGGGGGTGCCGCCGCGGATGAGGAAGTGGCGGTAGGCGTTCTTGCGGGGCAGTCCGTCCTCGAAGACGACCATCGAGCCGACGGCGTTGGTGCCCTGGACGTGGCTGATGTCGAAGCACTCGATCCGCAGTGGCGCCTCGTGCAGATCGAGACCTTCCTGCAACTCGTGCAGGGCACGGGTGCGGGCGGTCAGATCCCCGGCGCGGGCCACCTTGTGCCGGGCGAGGGACTGCTCGGCGTTGCGGGTGACCGTCCCGAGCAGGGTCCGCTTGTCGCCGCGGCTCGGCACCCGCAGGTGCACCTGCTTCCCGCGGCGTTGCCGCAGCCACGCGGCGAGTTGATCGGCGTCGTCGGGCAGGACCGGGACGAGCACCTCGCGCGGGATCCCGTCCGGTTCCTCCGCGCCGTACATCTCGGTGATGAGGTGTCCGACGACCTCGGCGAGGGACTCGGCCTCCTTCTCCGCGACCCAGCCGCGCTGTCCGCGCACTCGCCCGTCGCGGACCATGAACACGTGGAACGCCGCCTCGAGTTCATCGTCGGCGATCCCGATGACGTCGGTGTCGGTCCCGTCGGGCAGCACGACCGTGGAGCGTTCGAGTGCCTTGGACATGGCCGCGATGTCGTCCCGGAGCCGAGCCGCACGCTCGAAGTCGAGCTCCGCCGCCGCCGCGGTCATCTCCTTCTCGAGTCGGCCGACGTGTCGTCGGGCACCGCCGGCGAGGAAGTCACACAACCCCTCGGCGATCTCCCGGTGCTCCTCCGGGCTGACCCGGCCGATGCACGGGGCGGAGCACTTGTCGATGTAGCCGAGCAGGCACGGTCGACCGGATGCTGCCGCCCGACGGTAGACCCCCGCCGAACACGTCCGCACCGGGAAGACCCGCAGCAGGAGGTCGAGAGTCTCCCGGATCGCCCAGGCGTGCGCATATGGCCCGAAGTACCTGGTGCCCTTGCGTTTGGCGCCGCGCATGACCTGGGCCCGGGGGATCTCCTCCGCCATGGTGATCGCGAGGTAGGGGTAGGACTTGTCGTCGCGGTACTTGACGTTGAAGCGTGGCTCGAACTCCTTGATCCACGAGTACTCGAGCTGGAGCGCCTCCACCTCGGTCGCGACGACGGTCCATTCGACGCTGGCGCCGGTGCGCACCATCGCCTGGGTGCGTGGATGCAGGGCGGCGGTGTCCTGAAAGTAGGAGCTCAGCCGGGCTCGCAGCGAACTCGCCTTGCCGACGTAGATGACCCGGCCGTGCTCGTCCCGGAAGCGGTAGACACCCGGCTCACGCGGGATGCTCCCCGGGGCGGGGCGGTAGGTCGCTGGATCGGCCATGGGGCCAGCCTACGAAGAGGGACTGACAACTCGGCAAAGCACCGATCACCGACGCGGCGTCGGGTTGCGGGCGGCCGACGGATCAGCCGAGGGAGACGTCCTCCCCGTCGACGGTGATGGTGCGGGTCGCCAACCCCTTGCGGGCCGGGCCGGAGACGACGTCGCCGGTGGCGATGTCGAAGCGGCTGTTGTGGCAGGTGCAGATGATGACGCCGTCGTCGATCTGCGTGACCGGGCAGCCCTGGTGCGGACAGATGCTCGAGAACGCCTTGAACTCGCCCTCGCTCGGCTGGGTGACGACGACCTCGGCGGACTCGACGATGACGCCGCCACCGACGGGGACGTCCGCGGTCGAGGCGATCGGCCCGGTCGGGGTGTGCTGGACGCGCCGGTTGTAGCTCGCGGCGTCCGAGGCACGCTGGGCGTTGCTGCAGCCGGTCAGCGCAGCACCGGTCGCGACCACACCCGCAGCGGAGAGGATGGCGCGGCGGTCACAGCAGAAGGACTGGTCAGCCATGATTCAACTCTACCCAGGCCCGTGCACTCGGCCTCACGCGGACTTCGCCGCACGACCGGTCGTGGTGCGGGCCCGCTTGGCCAACACCGGCGCGAGGAACGCCCCGGTGTGCGAGCCGATGACCTGGGCGACGTCCTCGGGGGTGCCCTGCGCGACGAGTTGTCCGCCCCGGTTGCCCCCCTCGGGTCCCAGGTCGAGGATCCAGTCGGCGCTCTTGATGACGTCGAGGTTGTGTTCGATGACGATGACCGTGTTGCCCTTCTCGACCAATCCCTGCAGGACGACGAGGAGTTTGCGGATGTCCTCGAAGTGCAGCCCGGTCGTCGGCTCGTCGAGGACGTAGATCGTGCGCCCGGTGGACCGCTTCTGCAACTCGGAGGCGAGTTTGACCCGCTGCGCCTCGCCACCGCTGAGCGTCGGCGCGGGCTGCCCGAGCCGGACGTAGCCGAGGCCGACGTCGTTGAGGGTCTTCATGTGCCGGGCGATCGCCGGCACGGCCGCGAAGAAGTCGGCCGCCTCCTCGATCGGCATGTCGAGGACGTCCGCGATCGACTTGCCCTTGAAGTGGACCTCGAGGGTCTCCCGGTTGTAGCGGGCGCCGTGGCACACCTCGCACGGCACATAGACGTCCGGGAGGAAGTTCATCTCGATCTTGATCGTGCCGTCACCGGAGCAGTGGTCGCAGCGGCCGCCCTTGACGTTGAACGAGAACCGTCCCGGCTGATAGCCGCGCATCTTCGCCTCGGTGGTCTGCGCGAACAGTTTGCGGATGTGGTCGAAGACGCCGGTGTAGGTGGCCGGGTTGGACCGCGGGGTGCGACCGATGGGGCTCTGGTCGACGTGGACGACCTTGTCGAGGTGCTCCAGGCCGGCGACCCGCCGGTGCCGTCCCGGCACCTGCCGCGCCCCGTTGAGTTTGTTCGCGAGGACGTTGTAGAGGATGTCGTTGACGAGGGTGGACTTGCCCGACCCGGACACCCCGGTCACGGCGACGAGACACCCGAGCGGGAAGCTGACGTCGATCCCCTGCAGGTTGTGCTCCTGGGCGCCGACGACGGTCACCTGCCGGTCGGTATCGACCGGTCGGCGCACCGACGGGGTGGGGATCTCGCGGCGGCCGGAGAGGTACATCCCGGTCAGCGACGTGTCGTGGGTGAGGAGGCCGGCAACATCCCCGCTGTGCACGACCGCTCCCCCGTGCTCACCGGCCCCCGGGCCGATGTCGACGACCCAGTCGGCGGTGGCGATCGTGTCCTCGTCGTGTTCGACGACGATGAGGGTGTTGCCGAGGTCCCGCAGCCGGGTCAGCGTCTCGATGAGACGGTGGTTGTCGCGCTGGTGCAGCCCGATGCTCGGCTCGTCGAGGACGTAGAGCACCCCGACCAGACCGGAACCGATCTGGGTCGCGAGCCGGATCCGTTGGGCCTCGCCACCGCTGAGCGTCCCGGCCGGCCGCGACAGGGACAGGTAGTCGAGGCCGACGTCGAGGAGGAACCCGAGCCGGCTGTCGATCTCCTTGATGACCCGCTCGGCGATCTGCCGCTCCCGTGGGGTGTAGTCGACCGTCTTGAGGAAGTCGGCGCACTGGTCGATGGCCAGGTTGGAGACCTCGGCGATGGACTTGCCGCCGATGAGCACCGACAGGCTCTCCGGCTTGAGTCGGGCGCCGCGGCAGGTCGGGCACGGGATCTCCCGCATGTAGCCCTCGTAGCGCTCCCGGCTCCAGTCCGAGTCGGTCTCGGCGTGCCGACGTTTGACGAATGGGATGGCGCCCTCGAACCCGGTCGAGTAGGACCGTTCCCGCCCGAACCGGTTGCGGTAGCGCACATGCACCTTGTGGTTGCGGCCGTACAGCACTGCCTCCCGGGCCCGCTTCGGCAGCGACCGCCACGGCGCATCGACGGAGAACTTCATCTCGTCCGCGAGCGCTCGCAGCACCCGGTCGAAGTACTCGCTCACCCCGCTGCCGGAGGCCCACGGTGCCACCGCACCCTCCGCGAGGGAGAGCTCGTCGTCGGGGACGATGAGGTCCGCGTCGACCTCGAGCTCGGTGCCCAGACCGGTGCACGCCGGGCAGGCCCCGAAGGGACTGTTGAACGAGAACGACCGCGGCTCCACCTCGTCCATCGTCAGGACGTGATCGTTCGGGCAGGCCATCCGCTCCGAGAAGCGCCGCTGACGCAGCTGCCCGGCCGCCTCCTGCTCCGCGGTGACATCGACGAAGTCGACGACGAGGACCCCGCCGGCAAGGCGCAGTGCCGTCTCGACGGAGTCGGTCAGGCGCCGCTTGGCGGAACTGTCGTCACCCTTGGCGACGAGCCGGTCGACGACGACGTCGATGGTGTGCTTGATCTGCTTCTCCAGCACGGGCGGGTCGGCGAGGCTGACCACCTCACCGTCGACGACGGCCCGGGCGAAGCCCTGGCTCTGCAACTCGGTGAACAGGTCGACGTACTCACCCTTGCGGGCCCGCACCACCGGCGCGAGGATCTGGAACCGGGTCTTCTCCGGCAGTTCGAGGAGGCGGTCGACGATCTGCTGCGGGCTCTGCCGGGTGATCGGCTCCCCACAGGTGGGACAGTGCGGGCGGCCGGCCCGCGCATACAGCAGTCGGAGGTAGTCGTAGACCTCGGTGATCGTCCCGACCGTCGAGCGGGGGTTGCGGTTCGTCGACTTCTGGTCGATCGAGACCGCCGGGGAGAGCCCCTCGATGAAGTCGACGTCCGGCTTGTCCATCTGGCCGAGGAACTGGCGGGCATAGGCGGACAGCGACTCGACGTAACGGCGCTGCCCCTCGGCGAAGATCGTGTCGAACGCGAGGGACGACTTGCCCGAGCCGGACAGTCCGGTGAAGACGATGAGGCTGTCCCGGGGCAGTTCGACGGAGAGGTTCTTCAGGTTGTGTTCGCGGGCACCACGGACCACGAGGGTGTCGTGGGTGGGCCGACGGGGTCGGGTGGACGAAACAGACACGCTTGCCATCGTAGGCGGGTGCTCCGACAACCCTTGACCACTTCCCGTGGGACGGACCCCGGACCGGCCGCTGGGGTAGCGTCACCGACATGACCTACACCGGTGAAGTGACCCCAGGCGGCCCGAGCGACGTGCGCGAACTCGCCGGGCTGACGCTGCGGAAGATGTCCGTCTCGCAGATGCACAACAACGTCTACCTGCTCACCTGCACCGCGACCGGGGAGCAACTCCTGGTCGACGCGGCCGACGATCCCGAACGGATCGCCCGGTTCATCGACGAGGGCACCGGTCGGCTCGGCCATCTGGTGACGACCCACCAGCACTGGGACCACACCCGGGCCCTGGAGTCCGTCGCCGCCGCAACCGGCGCGCGCACCTATGCCGGTGCCGACGACGCCGACGGCCTGCCGGTGGCCCCGGATGTCCGGCTCGAGCACGGCGACACGATCAGCTTCGGCGAGGTCGTCCTCGAGGTCATCCACTTGCGCGGTCACACCCCGGGGTCGGTCGCCCTCGCCTACACCGAGCCGGACGGGCCGACCCACATCATCACCGGGGACAGCCTCTTCCCTGGTGGCGTCGGCAACACGAAGAACGAGGGACAGTCGTTCGAGTCGCTGTATGCGGACGTCACCTCCCGAATCTTCGACCGGTACGACGACGACACGTGGATCTATCCCGGGCACGGCGGCGACACCACGCTCGGGGTCGAGCGCCCGCACCTGGCCGAGTGGCGCGAGCGGGGCTGGTGACCCGCCCGGCTCCGGCCACCCAGGCCCGTCAGGTCCCCGCGCCGATCCTCGTCCTTGGCGCGATCGTCTCGGTCCAGTTCGGCGGCGCTTTGGCCGCCACCCTGGTGCCGCAGATCGGCGCCGGTGGCTCGGTCGTGCTGCGGCTGTTGTTCGGGACCGTGATCCTGCTCGCCATGGTCCGCCCACGCTGGCGCGGGCATACTCCCGCGGCATGGGCGACCGTCATCGCGTTCGGGCTCGCATTGGGTCTGATGAACTTCGCCTTCTACGCCTCTCTCGCGCATCTGCCGATCGGGGTGGCGGTGACCGTCGAGTTCATCGGTCCGTTGACGTTGGCGGCGGTGTTCTCCCGGCGGGTGACCGATCTGCTCTCGGTCGTCCTCGCCGGTGCCGGGATCGTCCTGATCAGTGAGGCGCTGACCGTGCCGTTCGCCGACCTGCCGTGGCGTGGGCTGCTCCTGGCCGCCACCGCGGGCGCCTGCTGGGCGGCCTACATCCTCCTGTCCGGACGCACCGGGGCACGGTTCGACCGGCTCGAGGGACTGGCGATCGCGATGGTCGTGGCAACCGTCGTCACCCTGCCGTTCGGGATCACGACGGTGGGATCGTGGACTCCGGAGGTGCTCGCCAAGGGGCTGGGGATCGCCGTGTTGTCCTCGGTGCTGCCCTACTCACTGGAACTGCTCGCGCTGCGGCGGATGACTGCCCAGGTGTTCGGGATCCTGCTCAGCCTCGAGCCGGCCGCTGCCGCGGTTGCCGGGCTGGTCATCCTGGCTCAGCGACTCTCCCTGACCCAGTTGATCGGCATGGCCCTCGTCGTCGTCGCCTCCGCGATCGTCCTCGGCTTCAGTGCCCGCAAGGAGCCCTGATTCCGTCGGTCGTGGGGCCGTGGGGCCGCGCTCACGGCCCCACTGCTCTCGTCCAAGTGGAGCGTCGGGTCAGTCGTGGCCGACCCGGCCACGGTCGCTGCGCCAGGAGTCCCGCTTGGTGCGCCACAGGCTGGCGGCGGTCGTCACGCCGAGGATGACGACGATCGCGCCGAGGCTGACCGAGATCGGGACCTCCGGCACGTTGAACGGCTGCCCGTCGTTGAGGAACGGCAGCTCGTTCTCGTGCAGGGCGTGCAGGATGAGTTTGACGCCGATGAAGGCGAGCAGCACGGCCAGGCCGATGTTGAGGTAGACGAGGCGCTGCAGCAGTCCACCGAGGAGGAAGTAGAGCTGGCGTAGCCCCATGAGGGCGAACAGGTTCGCGACGAGGACGATGTACGGTTCCTTGGTCAGGCCGTAGATCGCCGGGATCGAGTCGAGCGCGAAGAGCAGGTCGGTGGTGCCGAGGGCGAGGATGACGAAGAACATCGGCGTCGCCAACCGCTTGCCGTGCTCCCGGAAGAACAGCTTCGTGCCGTGCCAGACGTCCGTCGCCGGGAGGCGACGCTGGATGATGTCCATGAGCTTGTTCTGCTCGAAGTCCTCGTCCTCGTTGCTGCCCTCACGGGCCACCTTGAGCGCGGTGTAGATGAGGAACGCACCGAAGAGGTAGAAGACCCAGCTGAAGTTGTTGATCGCGGCGGCACCGAGCCAGATGAAGATGCCGCGCAGCACGATGGCGATGATGATCCCGATCATCAGGGCGAACTGCTGGAAGCGTTCGGGGACCCCGAACTTGGCCATGATGAGCAGGAAGATGAAGAGGTTGTCGACCGAGAGGGAGTACTCGGTCAACCAGCCGGCGTAGTACTCACCGGCGAGGGTGCTCCCGGCGTAGTACCACATGCCGACACCGAAGAGGATCGCCGCGCCGACATACACCGACAGGGCGATCGTCAACTCCTTGGTCGTCGGCCGGTGCGGGTTGCGGGCGATCCAGATGACGTCGAACGTGAAGACGACGATCGCGATCCCGATCGTCGCGTACCAGACCCACGGGTGGAGATCCAACGAGGGGGTGGCTGCGGGGAGGAGAGTAGTCATGAACACCTTCGTGAGGGGACGGACCAACTCCGAAAGGTCTCCCCCGCCTGCTCACGCAGGCCGACTGCCCGGGACCCGCATGGGCAGGTCCGTGATGACGAGCAAGCCGAGGGCTGGGGTACTCCCCTCGCGGCGGCGATCATCCTCTCACACTCCGTTCACTCAGGCTCGGATTGTCTCAGGGTTCACGTCGCTGCGGTCATCTGACGGAGCTCCTTCTTCAGGTCGCCGATCTCGTCGCGCAGCCGGGCCGCGAGCTCGAAGTGCAACTCGGCGGCAGCGGTGTGCATCTGCGCCGTCAACTCCTGGATCAGCCCGGACAGTTCGGCCGCCGGCAGATCGCCGCCGCGACGACCGGCCACCTCGGCGTCGGCGATGACAGCCGCCCGGCCCCGTCCGCCGTCCGCCTTGCCGCGGGAGCGGGCCCGGCCGGAGCCGAGGAGCTCCTCGGTGTCGGCGTCCTCGCGGTGCAGCATGTCGGTGATGTCGGCGATCTTCTTGCGCAGCGGTTGCGGGTCGATGCCCTTCTCCCGGTTGTACGCCATCTGCTTCTCCCGGCGTCGCGCGGTCTCCTCGATCGCGTCGTGCATGCTCGGGGTGAGGTTGTCCGCATACATGTGAACCTGACCGGAGACGTTGCGGGCCGCCCGTCCGATCGTCTGGATGAGGGAGCGGGTGGAACGCAGGAAGCCCTCCTTGTCGGCGTCGAGGATGCTCACGAGCGAGACCTCCGGCAGGTCGAGACCCTCCCGGAGCAGGTTGATGCCGACGAGGACGTCGAACTCGCCGAGGCGCAGCTCCCGGAGCAGTTCGACCCGACGCAGGGTGTCGATGTCGGAGTGCAGGTATCGCACCCGCACGCCCTTGTCGAGCAGGTAGTCGGTCAGGTCCTCGGCCATCTTCTTCGTCAGCGTGGTCACGAGGACCCGCTCGTTGCGTTCGGCGCGGATGCTGATCTCGTGGAGGAGATCGTCGATCTGCCCCTTCGTCGGTTTGAGGATGATCTCCGGGTCGACGAGTCCGGTCGGGCGGATGATCTGTTCGACAACCCCGTCGGACTTGGCCAGCTCGTAGGGTCCGGGGGTCGCCGACAGGTAGACGGTCTGACCGATCCGTTCGAGGAACTCCTCCCACTTCAGCGGCCGGTTGTCCATCGCGCTCGGCAGTCGGAACCCGTGCTCGACGAGCGTCCGTTTGCGGCTCATGTCGCCTTCGTACATGGCGCCGATCTGCGGGACGGTCACGTGGGATTCGTCGATGACGAGGAGGAAGTCCTCCGGGAAGTAGTCCAGGAGACAGTTCGGTGCCGACCCCGGGGAGCGTCCGTCGATGTGCATCGAATAGTTCTCGATGCCGGCGCAGGAGCCGATCTGGCGCATCATCTCGATGTCGTAGGTGGTGCGCATCCGCAGCCGTTGCGCCTCGAGGAGTTTGCCCTGCTTCTCGAAGGTCGCCAACTGGTCACCGAGCTCGATCTCGATGCCGCGGATGGCCCGCTCCATGCGCTCGGGGCCGGCGACGTAGTGGGTGGCGGGGAAGACATACATCTCCTGCTCCTCCCGGATCACCTCCCCGGTCATGGGGTGCAGGGTGTAGATCCGCTCGATCTCGTCACCGAAGAACTCGATGCGGATCGCGAGCTCCTCGTAGACGGGGATGATCTCGACCGTGTCGCCGCGCACCCGGAACGTCCCGCGGGTGAAGGCCAGATCGTTGCGGGTGTACTGCATCGTGATGAACTGCCGCAGCAGATCGTCCCGATCCCGTTCCTCCCCCACCCGCAGCGCCACCATCCGGTCGACGTACTCCTGCGGGGTGCCCAGTCCGTAGATGCAGGACACGGAGGCGACGACGACGACGTCCCGCCGGGTCAGCAGGGAGTTCGTTGCCGAGTGCCGCAGCCGTTCGACCTCGTCGTTGATCGAGGAGTCCTTCTCGATGTAGGTGTCCGTCTGCGGGACGTAGGCCTCCGGCTGGTAGTAGTCGTAGTAGCTGACGAAGTACTCGACCGCGTTGTGCGGCAACAGCTCCCGGAACTCGTTGGCCAACTGGGCGGCGAGGGTCTTGTTCGGCGCCATGACGAGCGTCGGCCGCTGGACCTGCTCGATGAGCCACGCGGTGGTCGCCGACTTGCCGGTGCCGGTGGCGCCGAGGAGCACGACGTCCTGCTCACCGGCGTTGATCCGGGTGGCGAGCTCGGCGATCGCCTGCGGCTGGTCGCCGGCGGGCTGGAACTCGGAGACGACCTCGAAGGGAGCGACTCGCCTTTGCAGGTCGGTGATGGGACGCATGGTTCTACGGTATGCGGTCGCACCGACAGCGCATATCCTCCCGGTCCTCGCTCCCGCGGAGGATCGGTGTTGTCAGGGCGACACCCATCCTCCGCACGAACCGCACCGTCAGCCGCCGCCGGTGACGAGACGGGCCCGGGACTCCCTGACCGTCACGGTCGTTTCGGCGCCGCTGATGCTGGCGGTGCCGGGGATGTCGGCCCAGGCTCCGCCATTGACGCGGAACTGGCCCCCATAGACGACGTCCGCGCGGGCCTGGTAACTCCCCTTGGCGGTGTACTCGTGGATGACGTTCCCGGTCGGGTACGGACCGCCCTCGTCACGTGTCGGACCCTCCGTCTCGCCGTCGCCGAAGTGGTAGGTGATCGAGTCGAGCCTGGGTCGGATGTCCACCTGGAACCCGAGCAGCGTGGTGGTGTCGATCTCGTTCGGTGCGTATCCGGCGTCCGGCCAGACGACCTGGTAGTAGGTCGGCAGAGTCACCAAGGTGACGTCACCCTTGGGTTGTGTCGTGACCTCCGGAACCGCGAAGGCGGTGTCATGGAATGCCTCCAGGATCATCGCCATCGTCAGTTCCGGGCCGTCGTCGACAAGGTTGGGAAAGCACGTCACCCCGCGGAACTCCCAGATGTCCGAGCCCTCCGCCTGACGGAAGATCCTGTTCGCCGGTCCGAGTCCTTGCTCCGGAGTGTTGTTGGCGCACTCTCGAATGGCGGCCTCGCAGTAGTAGGTCGTCCGCCAGTCCGTGGGGTCCTCAGCGCAGAACGAGACCGAGACGTAGCGGTAGTTCACTCCGGCCGTCTCACCCGCGGTCGCAGCCCTTTTTGCCTGGTCGTAGGTCATGCCGACTCGAGATCCGCCGCCCGAGACATCGCCGACGAACCCACCTCCCCCAGGCTCTCCGGCTGCTCCATGGAGCAGGAGACCCACTACCAGCGCACAGGCAAATCGCATCAGCGTGGTTCTAAGGCAAGATCGTAGAGTTTCCATTGGTTTCCGTCCCAGATCGCTGCCCCGATGCCCTGCAGAGTTGCCTCGTCGCCGAGGTTTGACTCCGAGCCATCTTGCGAAACAGTCGCGTTCGCCGGAGCATGCGCCACCATATTGAAGCGCTGCACGCCGGGTGCCCCTCCACCGATTCTCTCCATTGACGTGATGACGAACGGTTCCGTCCTGGCGTGGGAGTTGCTCAGGGAGAGGTCACGAATGGTGGTCTCCGTGCGCTGACAGGCGACACAGTCCTGGTCCGAGATTCCTGGAATGAGCCCCGGCTTTGGGTCCATGTAGAGACCGTTCGCCACGTCGAAGTAATAGCGAATGAACGCCTCCGCCCCTTCGGGAGTGTTCTCCTTGGCCGCATCGGGCAGCGGCGGCAAGTCACCCGCCTCACCCGGCTCGGAGGTCTCCGTCGGGTCACCGGTCAGTGTGTCGTCCGGAGTGGGTGACGGGCTCGCCGGTGTCGATACCGACGTCGGCGGGGTCGTGGGAATCGGTTCAGGGTCGCCCGACCCGGAACACCCCACGAGGACCAGCGCCACTACCGCGGCACCGACCCACCTGCGCAGCCACATGGGCGTGTTTGTTCTACCTGTCATGTCATGCCCCGCCTGATGAGAGTGAGGAATCGTCCTGCAACGACTGCGAGCGTATCCCGATCTCTGCAACTCTGCAGGATCAAGGCCGTCCGGCTGTGGACAACCCCTGACTCAGCGGTCCGGGTGCCAGCCGGTGCGCGAGGCCCAGGACAAGGCATCCCGGTGGGCGCGCGCGAACCAGGGCTCCTTCGCGGCGGCGTAGTCGGCGGTGCGGGCGATCCGACGCTGCAACCCCCGCTTGAACTCGGCATAGCCCTCCCGCGCGGCCGCGTCGGCCCGCATCCAGTCCCGGAACCGCAATGCCCAGGTCCACCCCTCGGTGCCGTACTCACGGACGTGGATGTGCGCCACCCGCTGCGGGTCGGCGTTCCCGAAGAGTCGCTTCGGCCAGTCCTTTCCGTCGGCGCCGCTGTCCCACCAGTGCCCGGCCGAACGGGGGAAGCCGGCCGCTGCCATGGCGTCGACGAAGGCGGCAGAGTCGGCATCGCGCAGGTCCCGCACCCCGATCTGCAGGTCGATGACATCCTTGGCGAGCACGCCGGGGATCGCGGTCGAGCCCACGTGGTCGATGCTCAGCGCCCGCTCCCCCAACGCCTTGCCGATCCGTCCCATGAGCCGGGCCGCGTCGTCCGCCCACCGCTCCCGTGGCTCGGACAGGGTCAACTCGTCGGGGCGGCGCGAGACGATCCCGAGCCGGACATTCTCGTCGAACACGACGATCCGGTCCTGCCACAGGGCGTCCACGGCCGCGTGCAGATCCGCCACCGACCCGGTGTTCTCCAGGACGGCGTCCGCGGCCGCATACCGCTGCTCATCGGAGGCCTGGACCGCGATCCGGGCGCGGGCATCGGAGGCCTCCATCCCCCGGTCCTCGACGAGGCGACGCACCCGCTCGTCCTCGGGCGTGTCGACGACGATGACGAGGTGATAGTCCGCGGACAGGCCCTTCTCGACGAGGATCGGCATGTCGTGCACGACGATCCCGTTGCGCCGGGCGGTCGCCATCCGGGTCGCGGTGAGCTCCCAGATCGCGGGGTGCGTGATCGCCTCAAGGTCGGCGAGTGCCTGCGGGTCGCCGAAGACGATCCGCCCGAGCGCCGGCCGGTCCAGCCCGCCGTCCGCGGCGACGATATCGGGGCCGAAGCGCTCCACGATGGCCTCGAACGCGGGACTCCCCGGCTCGACGACCTCCCGGGCGATCTGGTCGGCATCGACGATCGTCGCGCCGAGACGCTCCAGTCGTCGGGCGACCGTGGACTTGCCCGACCCGATGCCACCGGTGAGGCCGACTCTCAACATGGAGTCCACGCTAGTCGCACCGCCCGGGTGACGTTAGGTTCAGAGCATGAGTGATCTCTTCGACGCCTACCCCTACGCGACTCGGTATGCGGTGCAGCGGGCCCTGCCCGACGTCGGCCGGGACCCGGATCAGGTTCTCGCCGAGTTGCGCGAGATGGCCACCGAGGAGGACGCCGTCTGGGAGCAGGGTCAGTGCTCGGGGACGATGTACTGCGGCGACCACGAGCACTACGGCGTCCTGAACGAGGCGTTCGGGATGTTCTCCCACAGCAACGCCCTGCAGCGGGACATGTGCCCGAGCGCGACCCGGTTCGAGGGGGAGATCATCGCGATGGCGCTGGACCTCATGCACGCGGAGGCGGTCACCGGGACCACCCCGGCGGGGATGGTCACCGGCGGCGGCTCCGGGAGCATCCTCCAGGCGGTCCTGGCCCACCGCGACCGGGCCCGGGCGACGAAGGGGATCGACCGACCCTCGATGGTGCGTCCCGACACCGCGCACCCGGCGTTCGCCAAGGCCGCGCACCTGTTCGGGCTCGAGTTGCGGACCGTCCCGGTCGACCCCGACACGACCGTCGTCGACCCGCAGGCCATGGCGGACGCGATCGACGAGTCGACGGTCGTCATCGTCGGCTCCGCGGGGAACTATCCCTACGGCACGATCGACCCGATCGCCGATCTGGGCCAGGTGGCTCTCGAACACGACACCGCCCTGCACGTCGACGCCTGCCTCGGTGGCTTCATCCTCCCGTTCGGGGAGGAGCTCGGCTACGACATCCCGCCGTTCGACTTCCGGGTGCCGGGGGTGAGCACGATCTCGGCGGACACCCACAAGTACGGCTACGGCCTCAAGGGATCGTCGACGGTGCTGTTCCGGGACAAGGAGACCCGCAACGCGTCGTACTTCCTCGTGCCGGAGTGGTCCGGCGGCAAGTACTACTCCCCCGGCCTGGAGGGCTCGCGCAGCGTCGGTCTGCTCGCAGCGACGTGGACCTCGCTGGTGACGACCGGTCGGGACGGGTATCGCGCCCACGCCAAGGACATCTTCGCCACGTCGGCGGCGATGCAGGAGGTCGTCCGCTCCCACCCGGAACTGCGGCTGCTCGGGGATCCGACGTTCCTGTTCGCGTTCACCTCCGATGAGTTCGACATCTACCACGTCGCCGATGCGATGAAGGAGCACGGCTGGCGGTTCAACGGATTGCAGTACCCGAACGCCCTGCACCTGGCCGTGACCCGTCCGCAGACCCAGCCGGGGGTCGTCGAACGGTTCGGCCGCGATCTGGCCGCTGCGCTCGCATACGCCAAGGAGCAGACCCAGCCGCCGGCCTCGGCGGCGATCTACGGGGGTGTTCCCGGTGGGCTGACCAGTGACGGCGCCGAGTTCATCGGGGCCGTCATGACCGAGCTGCTCGACGCCCAGCAGACCGTCCCGGAGCCGTGATGTCGGGCCGGTCAGCGGGCGGGCCGACGGTCGTCGCCGTCGACCTCGGCACCGGTGGGCCGAAGGTCGGGCTGGTCGGACTCGACGGCCGGCTGCTGTGGAGCGGGATCGGCTCGGTCCCGACGGAACGTCCCGGTCACGGCCGGGCGGTCCAGGACGCCGAGCTCTGGTGGACCGGCACCCTCGATCTGGTATGCGAGGGGCTCGCCCGCACCGGCATCGACCCGGCGTCGGTGGTCGGGTTCGCGGTGACCGGACAGTGGGGCTCGACGGTGCCCGTCGACGCGGACGGCATTCCGGTCGGGGCGGCCCGGATCTGGCAGGACAACAGCGCGGCGCGCCACTCGCGGGACGTCATCGGCGGTCCGGCGCTCGGCTATCACCCGACCCGCCTGGCGACGTGGCTGCGCCGCACGGCCGGGGCACCCTCACCGCTCGGCGGGGATCCGGTCAGCCACCTGCTCGGGTATCTGCGGGACGAACCGGACGTCGCTGCCCGGGCCCGCTGGTTCCTCGAACCGGTCGACTTCCTGACCATGCGGCTGACCGGGCGCGCCAGCGCCACGGCGGCGTCGATGGCGGCGGCCTGGCTCGTCGATGTGCGCGGGGCGCGGACCGCATACGACCCGACGCTGCTCGCTCTGGCCGGCGTCGACGGTGACCGGCTCCCTCCCCTGCTGCCGCCGCACAGTGTCGTCGGCCCGCTCAAACCCGACGTGGCGGACCGGCTGGGACTGTCGCCGGAGGTCCTCGTCGTCTCCGGGATGCCGGACACCCACTCGGCGTGGGCCGGTGCCGGCCGCACGGGTGAGGGCGAGCTGCACATGGCGATCTCGACATCGTCGTGGATCTCGGCCGCGGTCTCGCGCAAACGCACCGACGTGCTGCACTCGATTGCGACCATGCCGGGGCTGCTGCCCGGGGGATATCTCATCGCCGACAACCACGAGGCGGCCGGGGCGTCGCTGGCGTGGGTGCGTGACCAGGGGTTCGGCGACAGCTACGAGGAGTTGACGGCGCTGGCGGCACGGTCGCCGGCAGGGGCCAATGGTGTCGTCTTCACGCCCTGGCTCGCCGGGATGCGCTCGCCCCGGGACGACCGGTCCGCGCGGGCCGGCTGGAACAACCTCTCGCACCGGAGCACCCGGGCCGACCTGGTCCGGGCCGTGCTCGAGGGGGTCGCCCACCAGGCGGCATGGCTGCTCGAGCCGGTGCTGCGATTCACACCGACCCCGTCGGAGTCGATCCGGATCATCGGGGGCGGGGCCCGTTCGGACCTGTGGTGCCAGATCCACGCCGACGTCCTCGGCCGCCCGATCGTGCGGGTCGAGGATCCGATGACCGCCCAGTTGCGCGGCGTCGGACTCGCCGCCGGGGTCGCCCTCGGACACCTCGACTGGGCAGATCTCGATGCCCTCGTTCCGATCGACCGGACCTTCGAGCCGGACCCCGTGCGGCATACCGCCTATGCGCAGGTGACGGCGGAACTGCCCCGGATCCACTCCGGCCTCAAGGGGACCATCGGCCGGCTCGCGCGCACCTGAGGGACGGCGCAGGGCCCACCGGCGTGCTGCCGATGGGCCCTGTGGTGGTATGCGGTCCGCACCTTCGCGCGGACTGCCCGGGTCACCTGGTAGCCGGCTCACCCTGCTTCGCGTGCCGCAGCCCGAGGACGGCGAGCACGAGGAAGACGGCGGCACCGACGAAGGCACCGATCCCGGCCCACATGGCGACCTTGGCCATCGTGCCGAAGGCGTAGGCGTTGAGGAGCAGGCCGCGCAGGGCGTTGCCCATGAAGAGGCTCTGCCGGAGCTGACCGAGCTCGGCGACCTTCTCCGGGTCGGCGCCCGGGTCCTTCGACAGCGCCATGAACTCGCCGGAGACTTCCTCGTACGTGCGGTTCTCGGACGAGGTGTTCATGTGGACGAGGATGTACTGGTCGGCGAAGGCCTTGGCCTGGTCGCCGTTGGTCATCTGCTGGCCGGCGTACTTGGCCAGCGCGTCCTTTTGCTCCTGGGTCTCGAGGCGATCCTCGGCAGGCATGGTGATGCGCTGCTGGCTGAGCTGCTCTTCGACGTTGTTGTTGATGAAGTTGCTGGCGTAGGTGAGCAGGACGCCGGCGACGAGGAGGACTGCTGCGAGGGCGAGGCCCATGTACGAGATGAGACGGTCGAGGGTGCTTCTCATGGTGTTCTCCTAGGAGGGTGGCAGGTGGTGGTGCAGATTTAAACTACTACCTGCCGTAGTACTCCGGCAACCTCTTTCGGTGTGACCTGCGCAACTCGGAGAACGCCGATGGCCGGCCCCGTCCGGGACCGGCCATCGTGCGGAGCGAGGGTTCGGCGAACCTCAGTTGCCGGTGAGCTTCTCGCGCAGCGCGGCGAGAGCCTCGTCGGAGGCCAGGGTGCCGCCGGCGGGCGGAGCCGACGGCGAGGCACTCGCGGGGCGACGCTCCGCGGAGTCCGAGGAGTAGGACGTCGCGGTGCCGGCCGCAGCCGCCGCCTCGGCGTCGTCCTTGGCGGCCTGCTCGACCTGAGCCTTGTGCGCCTCCCACCGGGCGTGCGCCTCGGCGTACTCCTTCTCCCACTTCTCCCGCTGCACCTCGTAGCCCTCGAGCCACTCGTTCGTCTCGGGGTCGAAGCCCTCGGGGTACTTGTAGTTGCCCTGCTCGTCGTACTCGGCGGCCATGCCGTACAGGGTCGGGTCGAACTCGCCGACCGAGACGCTGCCGTCGTTGGCCTGCTTGAGCGACAGGGAGATCCGACGCCGGTCGAGGTCGATGTCGATGACCTTGACGAAGATGTCGGCACCGACCGTGACGACCTGCTCGGGCAGTTCGACGTGCCGCTCGGCGAGCTCCGAGATGTGCACCAGACCCTCGATGCCGTCCTCGACGCGCACGAACGCACCGAAGGGCACGAGCTTGGTGACCTTGCCGGGGACGACCTGGCCGATGGCGTGGGTCCGGGCGAAGTGCTGCCACGGGTCCTCCTGGGTCGCCTTCAGCGACAGGGAGACCCGCTCGCGGTCCATGTCGACGTCGAGGACCTCGACGGTGACCTCGTTGCCGACCTCGACGACCTCGGACGGGTGGTCGATGTGCTTCCAGGACAGCTCGGAGACGTGGACCAGACCGTCGACACCACCGAGGTCGACGAACGCACCGAAGTTGACGATGCTGCTGACCACACCGGAGCGGACCTGGCCCTTCTGCAGCTCGCGCAGGAAGGTGGTGCGGACCTCGGACTGGGTCTGCTCGAGCCACGCGCGGCGGGAGAGGACGACGTTGTTGCGGTTCTTGTCGAGCTCGATGATCTTGGCCTCGATCTCCTTGCCGAC